>JAIRNY010000015.1 GCA_031257835.1 Candidatus Endomicrobiellum cryptotermitis | reverse complement strand
AGTATACACTTCCATTGTTTATTAGATTATATACATGTTCTGTCTTGTCTACGTATACTGCATTATTCCTTCTTAATTTCTCAATGCTTGTGTCCCTATCGGTAATCTTTTCATTGTTTGTTTCTTGTGGTTTAATATATCAATGGGTATTATATACTGATTATGAGTATTTTAGTATATATTATTTTTGGTGAAAATAATATATAGATACTTTATTATATAACGGCCATCCCAAGCATTAAGTGTAGCAGGTAGCAGGCAACGGTAGTACTAAGTGTCTGTGCTAATTATGGCGAAGTTAGGTTTATAGATACTGATAATAACTAATTCAGCCCTATTCTTTACATGCTCTGAATTAATTTATATGTGAGTGAGTGTGTTGAATGACTGTTCTATTTTTTATAAAATTTCTTTAATAAAAAATATAGCAAGGGTTACTATTTTATGAACTCCAGAAGAGAGTCTAGAGAATGTTCTTTACAAATGTTGTACATTTTTGATACTTGCAATATTCCTGTTGAAACTGTTTTAGATTCTTTTAGTCATAGTTTGCCAACAGTTAGAGTATATAGAGACTTTGCAGCAAAATTGTTTAGAGGTGTTTGCCAAAGGAGGGAAGAAATAGATTGTTTAATAAAAAAATATGCTAAAAATTGGGGCTTAGAAAGAATGGCTGCAGTAGACCGTAATATTATAAGGCTTGCCCTTTATGAAATTTTAGCTACTCCAGAAACTCCAACTAGTGTTATTATAGATGAAGCTGTAGAAATTTCTAAAAAATATTCTACAAAAGATTCTAGTAAATTTGTTAATGGTATTCTTGATAAACTTAAGACTGTGCGAGATAACAATTAAACTTATTATGAAAGATATTTTAAGGCGCATCACTTACTTAAGAAAAGAAATAGAGCGTCATAATGATCTTTATTATGATAAGAATAATCCTGAAATTTCAGATACTGAGTATGATCTTTTTGTAAAAGAGCTTGAGCATCTTGAGAATGAAAATCCTCTTTTTGTTTTAAAAAATTCTCCAACTAAAAAAGTTTCTGGTTTTGCTTCTTCTACATTTTCTCAAGTAAAACATCAGGTTCCTATGCTTTCTTTAGATAACACTTATTCTAAAGAAGAAATTGTTAAATGGTATGACAGAGTTGTAAAAAAGCTTACCCATAAAAAAATAAAATTTGTTGTAGAACCTAAAATAGATGGTTTAAGCGCTAGTTTAACTTATGTTAATGGAGTTTTAGCAGTTGGGTCAACTCGCGGTGATGGGCAGACTGGAGAAGATATAACAGAAAATATAAAAACAGTTAAAGACATACCTTCTAAACTTAAAATAGAAAATTTTCCTGCCTTGTTTGAGGTTAGAGGTGAAGTGTATATCAATAAAGCGGATTTTGAAAATTTAAATAAGTTGCTTTCAGATAATGGAGAACAAAAATTTGCAAATCCAAGAAATGCTGCTTCAGGTTCTTTAAGGCAAAAAAATCCTTATGTTACATCTTTGAGAAACTTGCGTTTTTTTGCTCATTCTTTTGGTAAAGTTGACGGAAAAAGTTTTAACAGTCAATTTGAATTTTTAAGATTTTGTAAAGAGTGCGGTTTTTGTTTGCAGGATGGCTTAAAAGAAGCTAATTCTTTAGATGAGATTTTTCAACATATAGGCACAATGTTAAATAAAAGAGATTTATTTAATTATGAGATTGACGGACTTGTAATTAAAGTTGACAGTTTTTTAGAGCAAAAAGAGTTAGGATACACAAACAAAAGCCCTCGTTGGGCCATAGCTTTTAAGTTTCCAGCAAAACAAGCTACTACAAAGTTAAATAAAATTCGTGTGCAGGTAGGACGTACTGGAATAATTACTCCTTCAGCAATTTTAGAGCCTATAATTTTGGCAGGTGTTACTATATCGCATGCCACTTTACATAATTTTGAAGAAATTAAACGCCTTAAAGTAAATGAGGGTGATATTGTTTTAATAGAACGGGCAGGTGACGTTATTCCAAAAATAATTAAAGTTGTAAGTAAAAATAGTGAAGGCTTTTTTGAAACTCCAAAAAAGTGCCCTTCGTGTGATAGTGATATAGTTAAAGAAAACGAGGAAGAAGTGGCTTACAGATGTATAAACCCAGACTGTCCAGCACAGTTTAGAAGACATTTAATACATTTTGTAAGTAGAGATGCTATGGATATAGAAGGTTTTGGGACGTCTTTAATAGACCAACTACTTAAAGAAGGTAAAATACACGCAATTTCAGATATTTACTCTTTGACTTATGATGATTTTATAAATCTTAAATTATTTAAAGAAAAAAAAGCTAATAATATTGTAAAATCAATTACATCTAGTAAACATCGTCCGTTAAGTAAGCTTATATTTGCTTTAGGTATAAGGCACATTGGCAAAAAGACTTCCGAAATTATTGCACAAAGATTTAATAGTATAGATAGCATATTTAGCGCCAGTTTGGAAGACTTTAAAGAAGTTCCAGAAATTGGCGAAGTTTTAGCAGTATCATTAAACAACTTTTTTAAAAATCCAAGTGTTTATCAAGTTATAAGCACATTAAAAGCTGTTGGTGTAAATATGGTAGAAGCTAATCAAGAAAAGGGAGGTTCTGTTTTTAATAATAAAATTTTTGTTTTGACAGGCGAACTTAAAAGCTATACAAGGGAAAATGCTAGCAAAATTATAAAATTTTTAGGTGGAAAGATAACATCTTCCATAAGTAAAAAAACTGATTATGTTCTTATAGGCAAAAATGCTGGCTCAAAACTACAAAAAGCAAAAGAATTAAATATAAAAGTTATTAATGAAATAAAGTTTGAAAAACTTATAAGAGAGCAAAATGTTAATATGTAAACTAAAAAGTATTATAATTTACTTGTTGATTGTATCTTTATATATTTGTTTTTTATTTAGTTCTTTTTGTTTTTCTAGTCAAATCACAGACTTAATTAACGTCACTAAATATCATAATAAAGGTTATAAAGGGCAAGGTGTTAAATGCGCTATTGTGGATAGTGACTGGAGAGGGTGGAGTCATTTAAGAGATAAAGGTATTGTTAAGGATAATCATGCTTGGGCGTCAATAGAAAATAAACAGGCATTAAAAGATAGTTCTTCAGACTCTGGGCATGGTACAGCTATGGCGCGAGCTTTTCATGACGTGGCACCTGAAGCAGAAATTTATTTGTACGATGACACGGTGGGCTTACAATCGGATAATTTTGATATTGTTTTGGATTATTTTAGAACTGAAGGCATTTCTTTAGTTTCTCATTCTCTCAATAGCTCAAGTTGTGACCCTTTCTATAGGTCTTTTTTAACGGGGAATGATGCGTTAAGTTTGTTTCTTGATCATCTAGGCAGGTCAGTGACGGTCTGTGCAATAGCTGGTAATTGTGCTAATTACACATCTTTTTTCCATTTAGTAAAAGATTCTGGATCCAATAATATGTTATTTCCCAATGGAACACAAGACTTAAATATTAAAATATTAGTCAAGCCCCCACTTGATATAGTAATTACAAGATCAGGGTATCAAAGAGTTGCTGCAAATTATCAGTATGTACTCACTAACACAAGAACAGGAGTTGCAATAGTTGCAATTGAAAAAAAGTCTGACAAACTACCAAGAACATATAATAGTATTGAGGTTAAAAAAGGCCAAGCCAACGTTGGAGATATTTTAAAATTAAATATTGTTAGAAACATAGATACAGTTAATTATTTAGATATAATTATAGGGAATTTTTCTACAAATAAGTTTAAACTGCAAAATCCTGCAGAAATGAATAATTCATCAAGTATTTCTTTCCCAGGAGCGTCAAAGAAAGCTATAACATCAGGAGCAATACTAGTTTCTGATTATAATAAAAGGGATGTTATATCAAGTGTGAGTGGTAGGGGCCCTATACCTCAAGATGTTGATGCATCAGGAAACGTAGTAGTGCCATATACAATCAAGCCTGACCTCTGTTGTCCAAGCGAAAATGGAGCAACGTCTCCAACAGCGCCATACGTTGCAGGAGCATTAGCAGTGCTAGCAAGCGCAGGACTTTGTGATTTAAGCAAGCCTGAAGAAACTAAACAGTACTTGTTAGCTAACCATGTTATACAAATGGGCGGTGCCCCTAATAACACTTTTGGATACGGACGACTTTTTTTGGACGCTAAACCTAAGTTGCCGCGACTAACGCCTCCAGTTCCAGAAGAAGAAGATATTGTTTTAGGGCCAATCCTGTATCTTTAATTAATTCTAACGGGTTAAGGATAGCAAATATCCTTTTAAGCGTAACTGAACTAGATGCTAGAATATATAATGTAAGAGGCGAAGTAGTAAAAAGTTTTAATATTTTAGAATTAAGAGACGATATAAACGAAAAATATTTAAAATGGGACTTAAGAAACCAAAATGGAGATAAAATAGCACCTGGAGTATATTTTATAGCCATAAAAACTAACTTAACAAAAGATCAAATTAAAAAAATAGCTGTTCAAAAGTAAAAGTGTTATTAGATGAAAGAAAAAATAGAAATCATTTATGAAGATGAAAATGTTATAGCTGTAAGTAAAGCGTCCGGCATATATACAATTGCAGGTGATGGCCAAGATAAAACAAAAACAGTTTTACATATTTTAAGCAAGCAAATTGGGGAAAAGTTAATTCCTATACATATACTTGATGTTGAAGCCAGCGGAGTTTTAGTTTTTGCAAAGAATGCAACCGCTTATGAATATATAAGATCTCAATTTGAGAATAAAACAGTTGTTAGGAAATATATAACTTTATTGTCAGGTTTTGTTCAAGAGGATGAAGGTGAAATTAATATGCCTATATTAATTTCAAGTGGTGATGTTTCTATAGATGTAACTGGAAAAGAAGCAATTACAAAATTTAAAGTTTTAGAGCGTTTTAAAAGTTATACTTTAGTTGAAGCTTTTCCTGTTACAAGTATGAGGTGTCAACTAAGAGCGCACTTTTGGAGTATTGGTAACCCCATTGCTATAGACGCTGAGTTTGGTGTTAACGAACCTATATTGTTATCTTCGATTAAACGTAAATATAAATCTAAAAAAGGGCAACAAGAGCGCCCTCTTATTTCTAGATTAACGCTACATTTAGAGTCTTTAACTTTGAAAGTTCCAAATACAAACGAAAAAAGAACTTTTATAAGTTCTTTGCCAAAAGATTTTGAAATTACTTTAAATAAGTTAGAAAAATATGGAAGATAATTTTTAAATTTATGGAGCCTAGTATATGTCTAGTAAAGTTTATTTTCTCCCATGGGATAGACGACATGAACTGTCCAACTTTTTAAAAGTAGCTAGCATTTTTAGTCATGTAAAAGCAAGAAACTTTGTTGCTATAAAAATACATTTTGGTGAAGAGCATAATGAGGGGCACATTAAACCGGAATACGTGTTACCAGTTGTAAAAATTATTAGAGAAAAAACTGCATATCCTTTTTTAACAGATGCAAGCACAATTTATGTAGGTAAAAGGTCTGACGCCTACCATCATCATCTTATAGCTAATAAACACGGATTTACAATTGAGGCTTGTGGTTGTCCAATAATAATTGCAGACGGTTTAAGAGGAAATGCGCAAGTGCAAGTGAAAGTGAACTTAAAGCATTTTAAAACTGTTGAAATAGCTCAAGAAATATATAATGCAGACAGTTTTATATTTATGAACCATTTTAAAGGGCACGAGATAACAGGGTTTGGCGGAGCTTTAAAAAATGTAGGTATGGGATGTGGCAGTAAAGCTGGCAAATATGCTATGCACCATTTTTCAAAACCTACAATAAATCAAAAACATTGTATAGGATGCAGAAACTGTGTTAAGCATTGTTATCAAAAAGCTTTAACTCTTGTAAACAAAAAAGTTGTTATGGAGAGAGAAAAGTGTGCTGGTTGTGGGCAGTGTATAGTAAACTGTGCGTTTAAAGTGTTTGTGTTAAAATGGAATGAAGAGCCTCAAGGAGTTCAAGAAAAAATAGTTGAGTATGCAGCAGGCGTTTTAAAAGGTAAAGAAGGTTCCCATATAAACTTTTTAAATCATATAAGTAAATATTGTGATTGTTTTTCTGTGCCTAAAAATAATCCGTTAATGGCTGATGTTGGCATTGTAGCAGGATCTGACCCAGTAGCAGTAGACCAAGCAAGTTATGATTTGGTAAATGAAGCTTATGGTAAAAACTTTTTTAAAGAGATTTATCCTCAACTAGATCCTACTATACAATTACAATATGCTCAAGATTTAGGGTTGGGGTCTAGGAAGTATACTTTAATAAATTGTTGACGGTATATAAATGAGTATAACAATAAAAAAAGTAGAAAAAGTCCAATTTAAAAAAAACATGTTTAAGTTATATTTTGATAATGGTAACAATTTAACAATTTTAGCAGACACGGTAGTTAAATTTTATCTAAAGCCTGACATTAGTGTTTCAGAAAGTGATTATGATAAGTTAGTGTCTTACGATAAGTCAAATAGAGCTATGCGTGACGGGCTAGACTTGATTTCAAAAAAGGCTTATAGTGAAAAATCTTTTAAAGAGAAACTTGCTCAAAAAGGTTATGATACAGATGTTTCTAACAAAGTTCTTTTAAGGTTAAAAGAGTTGAACTATATAAACGACAAAAATTATGCTAAAAATTATGCGTCGTATTTGTATAAAAAAGGTAAGGGCACAGCATTAATAAATGCTGAGCTTGCAAGGCAAGGACTTGATAAAGATTTAATTAAAGAAACTTTAGAAGGTATAAAAGAAGAAAGTGAACCTTTTAAAATTATTTTAAAAATTTTAGAAACTAAACTTCACAATAAGTTTAAAAATTTTGATGGTAAAGATAAAAATGAGATAAGGAAAATAATTTCTTTTTTTTCAAGAAAAGGGTTTGCTTTTGAAGATATTTCAAAAGCAATTCATATTATAGTTAATCGTGATAATTCTTGAGATTAAGTTAATAAGAAGTAAAAATTTATAAAGTAAAAAAAGGAGTTTTTTATGCCAACAGCTTTAGTAAGCCTGTCTTGCAAAACTGGCGTTGTGGAACTTGTAAAAGAATTAAAAAAGATTGGTTGGGATATTATTTCTAGTGGGGGGACTGCAAAAACTTTAAAAGAAAATTCTATAGAATGTAAAGAGATATCAGATGTTACGGGCTTCCCTGAAATTTTAGATGGTAGAGTTAAAACTTTAAATCCAAAAATTCATGGTGGTATTTTGGCTATCAGAAACAATAGAGAACATTTAAGTCAATTGAGAAAATATGGTATAGATACAATAGATATGGTTGTGGTAAATTTGTACCCTTTTGAGGCTACAATAAACACAATAGAAAAGCCGCAAGATAAAAATATAAGTCAAGAAGTTATAGAAAATATAGATATAGGTGGCGTAGCTCTTTTAAGAGCTGCGGCTAAAAACTATAAAGATGTTTTAGTTGTTTGTGACCAAAATGATTATAGTTTAGTTTTAGACAGTTTAAAAAACCGTTTGCCATTAAATGACTTAAGGTTAACTTTAGCTGCTAAAGCTTTTAGGCATACGGCATATTATGACTCGCTGATTTCTACTTATTTAACATACGAAAAGTTTCCAGATCAGCTTACCATACCGTTAAGAAAACTTTCAAATTTAAGATATGGTGAAAATCCTCATCAATGTGCAGCACTATATTCACATGGAACCGAAAAAAACAAATCTGTTGTAATATCTGCAAAGCAACTTCATGGTAAAGAGTTGTCTTATAATAACTACTTAGATTTAGAATCTGCTTGGTCTTTAGTGCACGAGTTTGAAAAACCTGCTTGCGCAATTATAAAACACAATAATCCGTGCGGTTGTGCTGAAAGTGAAAATTTGCAGGAATCTTATTTAAAGGCATTGTCTTGTGACCCGCTGAGCGCTTTTGGTGGCATAATTGCTTTTAATAGGCCTGTTGACTCTAAAGTTGCACAAGAAATAAGCAAACTGTTTGTTGAGTGCGTTATTGCTTGTGATTATTGTAAAGAAGCTTTGGATATTTTAATGCAGAAAAAAAATATTAGACTTCTCAAGCAGGATATACCCTACAAAAAAGAAGATGATGTTGTAGAATATAGGACAATGTCTGGCGGAATGTTAGTACAGGATAAAGACAGCAGTATTGTATCTGAAATAAAAGTTATGACAAAACGAAGTCCTACAAAAGAAGAAAAGAATTCTTTAGAGTTTGCATGGAAAGTTGCAAAGCATGTGAAATCGAATGCTATTGTTTTGGTAAGAGGTCTGCAAACTGTTGGCATAGGTGCAGGGCAAATGAGTCGCATAGATTCTTTGAAAATTGCAGTTGAAAAGATGAAAAATGTAAAACACGGTTTAGATGAAAATAGAAACCCTTTGGTGCTTGCTTCGGACGCTTTTTTCCCGTTTCCAGATGTGGTTGAAGAGTCTTTTAAAGCTAGAGTTACTGCAATAGTTCAGCCAGGAGGCTCTATAAAGGATAATGATGCAACAAAAGCTGCAGACGACACAAATATGGCAATGATACAAACAGGAATGCGTCATTTTAAACATTGATTTATAAATTTAAATAAGTAAGGATTGTTTATGAAAAAGACTTTACTTGTTTTTACTTTTCTTATTTTACTTGTAGTTGTTTCTTTTGCAGACACAAAACCTAATAAGAAAGAACAAGCTGATGTTTTTTCAAATGTTTCAGAAACATATGAAGGTACAGGCCGACCTTATGCTTTAGATTATTATTGGGATTTTCCATATGGCCCTCTATACGAACAAGATGCAAAGGGACATGGTGGGACTTACTACACTTATGACCGTTTTTATGGTTCTGAAGATAGAAGAAAAAGGTCTTATGGGCAATTAAATAAGATGGTGTTGTTAGGACAAAAAAAAACTCAATTTAAACTTGTTCAAAAAGAAATTTCAAGAGTAAAAGTTTTACAAGCAAAATTTTATAAACACTACACTCCAGACACGTTCCCTATTTCTATAGCAGAAATCACTATAGAGAATAATTCCCAGACACCTATAATAACTGTTTTTTGTAGAGGTAGACTTGTTGCTTATAAAACGAGTAATGTGCTATTTGACGGTACTTTTAAATACGATATTCCAAAAGAACTTTCTGTTGGGGCTAAAGAAACTTATGAGATTGATTTAAATAGGTTTGGTCAGTGGTCAAAAGTTAAGGTTCCAGACTTAACAAAGTTTGAGGTTGATATTGTAGGTATAGAAACAAGTGAAGGAAAAGTTTTAGTATCTGAAGTTTTCTAAAGAAGATAAATAGAAATTACAAAAGTTGAAAAAAGGTACATATATTAAAAAAATAGTTATATAAATTTTTAACAAAAGGGAAAAAGATTTGCAAAGTTTAAATTTAGCAAAATTAGCAAAAAAAAGAATATCTGTTGCCGATGTTATATCTTTAAAAAAAGAAATTAAGTCGCGTGGCCTTAATACTGTTTGTCAAAGTGCTAAATGTCCAAATATAGGTGAATGTTTTAAAAATAAAACAGCAACATTTTTAATACTTGGTAAAAACTGTACTAGAAAGTGTAGTTTTTGTTCAGTCCAAAAACATAAACCAGAACATTTAAATGAAAAAGAACCTATAGAAATAGCAAAATTAATTAAAAAAATAGGTATTTCCTATAGTGTTATAACATCTGTAACTAGGGATGACTTACGTGACGGAGGAGCGTCTCATTTTGTAAAAACTATTTTTAAAATAAAAAAAATAGTTCCACAAACAAAAGTTGAAGTGCTAGTACCAGATTTTTTAGGTAATATTAGTTCTGTAGATATGATATTGAACGCAAAACCAGATGTTTTTGCTCATAATTTAGAAACAGTTTCTGGTTTATACGATAAAGTTCGTATAGGCGCAGACTATATGCGTTCTTTAAATATTTTAAAGCGTGCTAAATCTTTTTCTTTTCAAGTTAAAACAGGCATTATGGTTGGTTTAGGCGAAACTCAAGAACAACTTTTTAAAACTATTAAAGACATAAAAAGTGCAAATATAGATATATTAACAATAGGGCAATATCTTTCGCCAACAAAAGACCATTATCCTATAATAAAAGAATACACTGATGAAGAGTTTAAACGTATAGAAGATTTTGCTGCTTCTATAGGTATAAAACAAGTAATAGTTGGTAGATATATACGGAGTTCTTATTTGTCTGAAAAATATTTTAAAAAATTTGATTAATGTCAATACCTGAGTTTGTACTTTTTAAAAAGTTGAATGATTCACTTATAAAAGTATCAATTATGGGTATTAAACGATCAAGCCAGGTAGTTAAATTACTCTAGTAACGTAGATATGATACTGCACTAGATTAATTTTACTGGTTTGATAATCTGTATAACTAAAAAGTACAAACTCAGGTTATAAGCTATGATAACTTATTTGTCAGGCATTAATGCGTCTGCAAAAGCACATTTTTTGTTTAGGTATATTAATCAAATAAAAAATCTAAAAAATTGTGCACTTCGTATTTTTACTTTTGTTAAACCTGAAGAACTAAATTCTTTTTATGATGATTTAAAGTGTTTTTTTAAAGATAGTATCGACATTTTTTTATTTCCGTATGACGATATGCAAACAAGAATTGTCACTACAGAAAAAATAAAAATGTTAAATAATTTTATAGTTTGTGCAACTGACAATTCAATAAATATAAAAATTTCTAATCCGAAGGACAATTTAGGCATTAAAATCACTGCAGGAAAATCATATAGTTTAAACAAACTTGTATTATCTTTATCTTCTTTTGGATATACAAGAACAAATTATGTAGAAGAAAAACTGCAGTTTGCAGTTAGAGGCGAAATTGTAGATGTATGGCCATTATCTTTGGACATGCCAGTGAGAATTGTTTTTGAGTACGATAATATTGAAACTTTAAGATGTTTTGATTTAGCTAGCCAACTTTCAAATGTTACGTTAAAAGATGCTTGGATATTTTCTGTAAATATTTCTGATTCCAGCTTTACTATTAAAGATTATTTCTTTTACAATAATAAAGAAAATGAAACGATAATATATTTTGACTATTCAATTGATAAACAAGAAGAAAAAAAACTTAACAAATGTGATCTTCTTATTAATGACCCGCTAAATGTGAAATCAAAATATATGGGATATAAAAGTTTTACGGGCTTTCAAGGCGATACAATCTTTTTTGTGAAATCGCTAAAGGATTTCTTAAGTCAAAATGTTAAGATTAAAATTTATTGTGCCAACGAAGGCGAAAGAGAGCGTATTGTACATATTTTATATGATAGTGAGTTAAATTGTAAAAATATTGAATTTTTGTACGGTAATTTGTCTGAAGGGTTTTATTTAGATAGTTTGAAAACGGTATTTGTTTCTAGTAGGCAAATGCTTTATAAAAAAAGGCCTGTAAATTTTCCCAAAGTTAAAGAAGGTAGACGTTTAGAAGGGATTTGGGAAATATCGCAAGGGGATTATGTTGTACACGAAAAATACGGAATAGGTCGATACGTTGGACTAAAAACAATTTCAAGACAAAATAGCGTTAGTGAGTATTTGTGTATAGAATATAAAAATTCAGACAAACTTTATGTGCCACCTGAAGAGATAAAGACAGTAAAAAAGTATATTGGCATTGAAGGATTTAAACCTAAATTGTACTCTATGGATACTCTTTCTTGGGAAAGAGTAAAATTTAGAATACGTGAAGCTGCTGCAAAATTTGCTAAAGAACTTTTACTGCTTTACGCACAGAGAAGTTTAGTTAAAAGGTTACCTTTAGAAAAGCAAACAACTTGGGAAAAAGAACTGGAAGACTCTTTTCCATATGAGGCAACTCAAGATCAATTAAAAGCTATAGAAGATATAAAGAATGACTTTTCTAAAAGTTATCCCATGGAAAGGTTAATTTGTGGTGATATTGGGTACGGGAAAACTGAAATTGCGCTCCGCGCGGCTTTTAAGGTGGTAACGTATGGTAGACAAGTTGCTGTGCTTGTGCCTACAACAGTTTTAGCACAACAACATTACAATACTTTTTCTGATAGGTTGTCTCTTTTCCCAACGAGTGTTGCTGTTTTAAGTAAGTTTCAGTCTAAGTATGCGCAGAAAAAAACAGTAGAAGACCTAAAAAAAGGTGCAATAGATATAGTTGTTGGTACTCATAGATTATTGCAAAAAGATGTAGAGTTTAAAAATTTAGGGCTTTTAATAATAGATGAAGAGCATAAGTTTGGTGTAAAACAAAAAGAAAAAATTAAATCTTTAAAAAAACATATAGATATTTTGTTACTTTCAGCAACTCCAATTCCGCGAACTTTGTCTTGTGCATTGTCTGGGTTTAGGGATTTATCTTTAATAGAGACACCTCCTTATGGACGGTTACCTATAGAGACAAACCTTGCATTATATGATGACAATTTAGTAAAAAACATTATCGAAGCTGAGTTGTCAAGAAGTGGACAGTTTTTTTATGTTTATAATAAAGTTGAAACAATTTTGACAAAAGCGCATAATATTGAAAAACTTATTTCCGGATTAAAACTTGGCGTTATTCACGGTCAGATGAGAACTAAAGACATAGAGAATGTAATGTGGGAATTTATAAATTTTAAATTAGATGGTTTGATTGCCACTACTATAATAGAGTCTGGACTTGATATCCCTTCAGTTAACACTATGATAATAGAAGAAGCAGAAAGTTTTGGTCTTTCACAACTTTATCAGTTGAGGGGAAGAATTGGCAGAAACAGTCAAAAAGCTTATTGTTATTTGTTGTATAAAAATAAAAATTTAAGTGATGAATCGATTAAAAGGCTTCATGCTATGAAAGATTTTAGCGAGTTAGGTTCTGGGTTTAGGCTTGCATTAAAGGATTTAGAAATCAGAGGCGCTGGTGCTATTTTGTCTAAAAGTCAGCACGGTTTTGTAAGAGATATAGGTTATGATATGTTTTCTAAGCTTTTAAAAGAAGAAGGTAGTAAACTTAAAGGGAATGTGGACATAGCAAAAACAGAAACACAAGAAAATACAGTTATAGATTTACAGATTAATGCGTTGATCCCTCAAGATTATATTGCTCAAGAGGATATAAGAATTTTATTTTATAGAAAACTTTCTGATGCAAATAGTCAAGAAGCAATAGATGGTATAAAATTAGAACTTTTAGATCGTTTCGGAAAGATCCCACAAGAAACACAAATGTTATTAAATATAACCAATTTAAGACTTTTAGCTCAAAAAATAGGGATAGAAAGAATTTCTGAAGATATTAAGTATTTATATATATACTTTTTTAAAACTTTAGATTTTTCTAATTTAGATATTGCAAGGTTAATAAATAATTATTCAAATAAGATAAAGTTTGTTTCTGGTAAACATTATGCGTTTAAATTAATAAAAGATATACATGACGTAAATATAGTTGAATATATAAAAGACTTTTTAGTAGACTTAGAGTCTAATATATTTAGTGCAAAAAAATAGTTCTTATTAGTCTTGTAAGAGGAGGAGAAATGAATATTTCTAAGTTTACTGTTAAGTCTCAAGAAGCTTTAGCAGACGCTCAAAATATAGCTTTAGATTATGGAAATCAAGAGATAACTTCAGAACATTTATTATACGCACTAGTTAAACAAAAAGATGGTACAGTTGGAGCGATAATTAAAAAAATTGCCGCTACTGGTCAAGAGACGATGTTATTAACAAGCATTTCTAATGAATTAATTTCTGAAGTTGAAAAAAAACCTAAAGTTTCAGGTGGTAATCTTTTTTTGTCTTCAGTTTTAAATAAAATTTTAAACAATTCAGAAAAGATTGCTAAAGATTTGAAAGACGAGTTTGTTTCTACAGAGCACATATTAATTTCAATTGCTGAAGAGACTCAAGAAAAGTCTTCTAAAATATTAAAAAAGTACGGCCTTTCAAAAGACTCTATTTTGAAAGCTCTTGTAAGTATTAGAGGTGATCAGCGTGTTACAGACCAAAATCCTGAAGACAAGTATCAAGCATTAGAAAAGTATGGAAAGGATTTAACTGACTTAGCCAAAAAAGGAAAGTTAGATCCGGTTATAGGTAGAGATGAAGAAATACGTAGATGTGTACAAGTTTTGTCAAGAAGGACAAAAAATAACCCTGTTATAATTGGGGATCCGGGAGTAGGAAAAACTGCGATAGTTGAAGGTCTTGCTCAAAGAATAGTTTCAGGTGATGTTCCAGAAAGTTTAAAAAATAAAAAAATTATTGCCTTAGATTTAGGTTCGTTAATAGCAGGAGCCAAATATAGAGGGGAGTTTGAAGATAGGCTTAAAGCAGTTTTAAAGGAAATTCAGAGTGCAAACGGAGCTGTAATTTTGTTTATAGATGAACTGCATACAATAGTGGGTGCAGGTGCTTCTGAAGGTGCAGTTGATGCAGCTAATATGTTAAAACCAATGCTTGCTAGAGGAGAACTTCGTCTTGTTGGAGCTACGACTTTAGATGAGTATAGAAAATATGTTGAAAAGGATGCTGCTTTAGAAAGACGTTTTCAACCTGTTTTTGTAGGAGAGCCGTCTATCGATGATACAATAGCGATTTTAAGAGGAATAAAAGAAAAGTATGAGGTGCACCATGGTGTAAAAATAAAGGATTCTGCGTTGGTGTCAGCTGCAACTTTAAGTGCACGATATATAACAGACAGACACTTGCCAGATAAAGCCATAGATTTAATTGATGAGGCTGCTAGTCGGCTTAGAATAGAAATAGACTCTATGCCTACAGAACTTGACTGCGTTGAACGTAAAATAAGGCAACTGGAGATAGAAAAGCAAGCTGTAAAAAAAGAAACAGATTCTGCGTCTAAAGAACGTTTTTTAAATATTGAAAAAGAGATAGACAAGCTGAGGCACGAATCTAGTGACATGAAAGTCCATTGGGAAAAAGAGAAGGACTCTATTTCCAAAATAAGAGAGTTTAAAGAAAAGATAGAAAATACAAAAATTGAAGAACAAAAAGCTGAAAGAAACGGTGATTTAAATTTAGTTGCACAGATTCGTTATGGAAAAATTCCAAATATGCAAAAACAACTTGAAGAAGAAAACAAGAAACTTCTTGAACTTCAAAAAGAAAAAAAGATGTTAAAGGAAGAAGTTGATGAAGATGATATTGCCCAAGTTGTAAGCAAGTGGACAGGTGTACCTGTTAGCCGTATGATGCAAAGCGAAATTCAAAAGCTTCTTAAAATGGAAACTAGTCTTCATAATAGAGTTATAGGGCAGGATGAAGCAATAGTTGCTATATCAAATGCTCTAAGACGGTCACGTTCTGGTATTTCTGATCCAAATAAACCTATAGGCTCATTTTTGTTTTTGGGTCCCACTGGAGTTGGTAAAACAGAACTTGCAAAAGCTCTAGCGGAACTTTTGTTTGATGATGAAAAAAATATAGTAAGAATTGATATGTCAGAGTACATGGAAAAACATAGCGTTTCGCGGCTCATAGGTGCGCCTCCGGGATATGTTGGTTTTGAAGAAGGTGGACAACTTACAGAAGCTGTAAGAAGGAGACCTTATTGTGTTGTCTTGTTTGATGAAATTGAGAAAGCAAACACAGAAGTTTTTAATATTATGCTTCAACTGTTTGACGATGGCAGGCTTACAGATGGGCAAGGTACAACAGTTGATTTTAAAAATACTGTTGTAATTATGACTTCAAATATAGGCTCACAATATATTCAGTCTGGGAAAGATGATGAAGAGATTAAAATTAATATAAATCAACAATTGCGTACTTTTTTTAGACCAGAATTTTTAAATAGGATTGATGAAATAATAATATTTAAAAACTTAAACTCTAATGAACTAAATAAAATTGTAGATATTCAAATTAAAATATTACAAGACCGTCTTTTGTTAAGAAAAATAAATGTAAGATTGTCAGACAAAGCAAAAGACTTTTTGTCTTTAAAAGGTTATGACCCTGTTTTTGGGGCAAGACCTTTAAAAAGAGCAATACAAAATTATTTATTAAACCCTCTTTCTTCAAAAATTATTTCGGGCGATTTTAAGGAAGGTGACACTCTAACAGTGGATGTGTCAAAAAGAGATAATGAAACTTTAGAATTTAAGAAAAACTGTGTAAATTAGTTAAAAAATTTTATTTAAACAGTTAGTTTGGTCTAGTTTTAGAATCTTATATCTGCTGCATTTTGTTTGATATTAATATAATGTTGACTAAGTACGCAATTTTCTAGACGGTATAATTTGACAAGATGTCTAAAATACTATAAAATTAGTATCAAAACGCAAACGTAGGTTGTTTTTTTATTTGTAATTTAAACAAACAGGGAGTTTAATAAATATGAAAATATTAGTAGTTAATTGTGGCTCGTCTTCTGTTAAGTATACCCTGTTTGAAATACACAATGAAAAAAAGCTTGCTTGTGGTATTGTTGAATGCATAGGTTCTACTAAAGCTTTTTATACAAAGCAGTCAGAGAAAGTAAAAAAACAAAAAGAAGTTGTAAAAGTTTTAAATCACGCTGAAGCTGTAGACCTTATAATAAACGAACTTTTAAATAAAAATAGTGGTATGATTTCAGATATTAATGAAATTGCTGTTGTTGGACATAGAATAGTTCATGGTGGAGATAAATTTCATAAGTCAGTTTTGGTTACAGAAGAAGTAAAGAAAGATTTAAAAGATTGTTTTTTGTTAGCGCCACTTCATATGCCTGCTCATTATGCTGGTATAGAAGCTGTTGAAAAAATGCTTCCAGGAGTTCCTTCAGTTTTAGTTTTTGATACAGCTTTTCACCAAACTATACACAATTATGTTTACATGTACGCATTACCTTATGAATTTTTTGAAAAGGACCATATAAGAAGATACGGTTTTCATGGCACTTCTCATGATTACGTTTCTCAAAGAGCTGCAGGAATGTTGGGCAGGCCGTTAAGTAAAATTAAGTTGATAACAGCTCATTTGGGAAATGGTAGTAGTATTACAGCTATTGAGAACGGTAAAGTTGTTGATACTTCTATGGGATTTACCCCTTTAGAAGGTGTTATGATGGGAACTAGGTGCGGAAACATTGACCCTGCGATAGTCCCTTATATTCTAGATAAGTATCCACAATATAAACAAGGGAATGCTCTAAATAAGTTGATGAATAAAAAGAGCGGGTTGATTGGAATTTCTGGTGTCTCTGCCGATATGAGAGATATTTTGATAGCAAAGGCAAATGGCAATAAAAGAGCTTCTTTAGCTTTTGAAATGCTTTGTTATAGTGTAAAAAAATATATATGTGCTTATTTTGGGATTTTAAATGGTCTAGATGCTCTAGTTTTTACTGCAGGTATTGGGGAACATTCTTCTCCCGTAAGAGAGAATGTTTGTAAAAATTTAAGTGCGTTAGGTATGGAAATAGATTTAGAAGAAAACGCTAAATCTTCTGATAAAGAAAGAGTTATTTCTACAAAATCTTCAAAAGTTAAGATTATGGTTATACCTACTAATGAAGAGTTGATGATTGCTAAAGAGTCTAAAGCGGTGTTGACAAATATATAATTAACATCTTATAATCTAAAAATTGGTATGAAAGAATTGATTATACATTTGTCTGACTTTTTAAAAAGAGACACAATAGAAATAAATGAATATAAGTATACAAATGATATTGGTTGTCAAACAAATATATATGTATCTTTTGTAGCTGTTAAAGTTTCTGACATTAAAATACATGTAAAAGGCAAACTAGTAGGTTTTATTGAACAACAATGTTCTCTTTGTCTTGAACTCTACTCCCATCCTGTGGAAATTCCTATTAATGTAGATATGGATGTTAAAGAAGGTTGTGTTGATGTTAATGAAGAAGTTAGACAGTTAATACTTCTTGAAATGCCATCAAAACCTGTCTGTAGTAGTGATTGTTTAGGTATATGTAAAATTTGTGGAAGACGTAATAAAAAAGACGATTCTTGTTCTTGTGTTGATCACTATGATAACTGTATTAAAGAAAAATGGAAAGAATTGTTCAATAAATATCGGAGGACGTAAAGATGCCAAATCCAAAAAGGAAACATACCCCACATCGTAGGGATTGTAGAAGGTCAGCAAATTCAAAACTAGATGCTCCAAATGCTAGTAAATGTTCAAAGTGTGGTGCATCAAAAATGCCTCATAAAGTGTGCCCTGAATGTGGTTTTTATAATGGAGTTTTAATTGTGACTAAAAAAGTTAAAAAGACTGAAAATACTCAAAAAGAGGTTCAAGCAGAATGATAATTGCACTGGATGCAATGGGTGGAGATTTTGCACCGGTATCGACTATTGAAGGCGCAATTTTAGCAGCAAAACAGTCCAATCATAAAATTTTGCTTGTAGGTAAAGAAAAATCTATTCTTGATGAGATGTCTAAGTATAGTAAAAAATATAATTTAAAATCTCTTAATATTGAAATAGTTAATGCTGATGAAGTTATCGCTATGGACGAACATCCTGTAAAGGCTATTCGTCAGAAACGAAATTCGTCTTTATCTATTTGTGCAAGTCTTGTTGCAGATGGTAAAGCAGATGCATTTGTCTCTATGGGTAATTCTGGAGCAGTTATGGCAGCAGCTTTTTTTTATTTAAAAAGAATAGAAGGTGTTTTAAGACCTGCTATATCTACATTTTTCCCTACTATAAAGGGGAGTTGTATAGTTGCTGATATTGGAGCTAATGTGGATTCTAAGCCAGAACATTTACTACAGTTTGCAATAATGGCTAGCTTGCTTTGTGAGAAA
Source organism: Candidatus Endomicrobiellum cryptotermitis (assembly GCA_031257835.1). Lineage (GTDB taxonomy): Bacteria > Elusimicrobiota > Endomicrobiia > Endomicrobiales > Endomicrobiaceae > Endomicrobiellum > Endomicrobiellum cryptotermitis. The sequence continues at coordinate 14,864 of JAIRNY010000015.1, read as the reverse complement.
GTTGGTGGAGTAAAAAGACCAAGAGTAGGGTTACTTTCGGTTGGTGAAGAACCTGCAAAAGGTAATGCTCTTTCTTTGTCTGCTTTTGAGCTTTTAAAAAAAGCTGATCTAAATTTTATAGGCAATGTAGAAGGTAGAGATATTCCAAAGTCTAAAGCAGATGTGGTTATATGTGATGGTTTTGTCGGAAACGTTATTTTAAAATTTGGTGAAGGGCTTTCTGAAATGATTTTAAAGCTAGTCAAAAAAGCTTTTAAAAAGCATCCTTTTGCGTGGGCATCTTTACCATTTTTGTTGCTTGCTATAAAAGATTTAAGAAAAAATGTTGATTATACTGAAGTTGGCGGGGCTCCACTTTTAGGTGTAAATGGGATTAGCATAGTGGGGCATGGTAGTTCTAATGCTAAAGCTGTAAAAAATGCAATTTTTGCAGGTGTAAGAGCTGCAGAGCATAATCTTGTTTATGAAATAAAACAAGCTATAGCAAAATACAATAAGGTTATAAATAATGAATAAAAAAATTGGTGTCAAAATTTTAGGTACAGGTTCATATTTCCCAAATAAAGTTCTTACTAATGCTGATCTAGAAAAAATTGTTGAAACTTCTGACGAGTGGATAAGCACAAGGACTGGAATAAAAGAAAGAAGAATAGCTGCTAAAGGTGAGTACACTTCAGATCTTGCATATAAAGCTTCTTTAGAAGCTATTAAAGCTGCAAATATCAAACTTGAAGAAATAGATTTAATTTTAGTAGCTACAATTACACCAGATATGTTTTTCCCTTCTACAGCCTGTTTCCTACAAAAAAAATTAGGGTTAATTTCAATTCCAGCTTTTGATTTGTCTGCAGCTTGTAGTGGGTTTGTTTATGGTGTTGCTACTGCAAGAGCGTTTATAGAGTCTGGACTTTATAAGAATGTTTTATTAGTTGGTGCAGAAGAGCTTTCTAAAATTACAGATTGGACAGATAGAAATACTTGTGTTCTCTTTGGTGATGGTGCAGGAGCTATGGTTTTGTCAGTTTCACAAGGAAATAGCGATATTTTATCTACATTTTTAGGTTCAGATGGGTCGTATGCCCAACTACTTTTAATTCCTGGTGGCGGAAGCATCAATCCAGCTACTGCTAAAACTGTAGATGGAAAGTTACACTCAATAAAAATGCAAGGGAAAGAAGTTTTTAAGGCAGCCATACCTAAAATGGTGTTTGCAGCTCAAAAAGCTTTAGAACTTTCAGGGGAAAAATTAGAAGATATAAAACTTTTTATTCCTCATCAAGCAAATATGAGAATAATTGAAGCTGTTGCAAAAAAAATGGATATTCCTATGGAGAGGGTTTTTGTTAACATACATAAAACTGGAAATATTTCATCTGCAACTACAATTACAGCACTAGATGAAGCTATAAAAACAGGAAAGCTAAATAAAGGAGACTTAGTTGAACTTGTTGCTTTTGGTGGTGGGTTTACGTGGGGTGCTATAGTATTAAAAGTTTAAATATAGTAAAGGGTAGAATGTCAAAAATAGCGTTGATGTTTCCAGGACAGGGCTCGCAAACAGTTGGTATGGGTAAAGATCTTTATGAGAAATATTCTAAAGCAAAAGAAATTATAGATTTGGCAGGTAATGACATAAAAGATGTTATTTTTAATGGTCCTGAAAGTACGCTAAAACTTACTCAATATGCTCAACCTGCAATATTTACTGTTTCTATGGCTATTTTTGAAGTTTTTAAAGCTAACTATAATTTTGTAAATTCTGAATTTGTTGCAGCAGGGCATTCACTTGGTGAATATTGTGCATTATGCGCAGCAGGTTTTTTTAGTTTTAAAGATGGTCTGGAAATGGTAAAAGCTAGAGGCAAGTTTATTCAAGAAGCTTCTTGCAAAAATCCTGGAACAATGGCTGCAATTTTAGGGATGCAAAAAGAACAAGTTTTAGATATTTGCATCAAAGCTTCTTCTTATGGTACTTGTGAAGCTGTTAATTTTAATTCTCCAGGACAGATAGTTATAGCAGGTGTTTCTGCTGCGGTAAATAAGGCTATGGAGATTGCAAATGAGGCTGGTGCAAAGACTGTTATATTAAATGTTTCTGGCCCTTTTCATTCTTCTCTTATGAACTCTGCTTCAGATGCAATGTCAAGGGAATTAGAAAAATATAATTTTAATAATCCTTTTTTTGGAGTGTATACAAATTGTGACGCACAGCTTACTAAAGATGTGTCTCAAATAAAAGAGAAGCTTGTTGCTCAAATAAAAAATTCGGTAAAGTGGGATGAAAGTATGCAAAATATGATTTTGTTAGATTATGAAAAGTTTATAGAAATTGGCCCTGGAAAAGTTTTGTCTGGGCTGTTAAGAAGGATTGATAAAACAAAAAAAACTTTAAATATTGAAGACAGTATAAGTTTGCAAAAAACATTGGAGGAATTAAGTAAATGAAACTTCAAGGGAAAGTAGCTGTTATTACAGGCTCTTCTCAAGGTATAGGTAAGTCAATAGCTGAAACTTTTGCATCAGAAGGTGCTAATATTGTAATATCAGATATTAATGCAGAGTCTGCTTTAAAAACAGCAGAAGAAATAGAAACAAAATATAATGTTAAAACTATGTCTGCTGTATGTAATGTTGCAAAGTTAGAAGAATGCGAAACTTTAATAAAAGCTACTCTTGACAAATTCTACAAAATAGATATACTAACCAACAATGCAGGAATAACAAAGGATAATCTTGTTTTGAGAATGACAGAAGCGCAATGGGATGCTGTTATTGCTGTTAATTTAAAAGGTGTATTTAATTGCATAAAAACTGTAAGTAAATCTATGCTTAAAGCAAGACATGGCAGAATAATAAATATAGCTTCTGTAGCTGGACAGATGGGAAATGCTGGACAGATAAATTATTCTGCAACTAAAGGTGGCGTTATTGCTATGACAAAGACGTGCGCAAGAGAGTTCGCCTCAAGAAATGTTTTGGTAAACGCTATTGCTCCAGGATTTATACGTACAGCTATGACAGATAAACTTACACAAGAGCAGAAAAAGGCTATTTCTAGCACTATACCTTTAGCAAGACTTGGAGAAGCTTCTGATATAGCAAAAGCAGCCTTATTTTTTGCAAGTGACGATTCGTCTTATATAACAGGGCATGTTTTAGCGGTAAATGGTGGAATGTATATGTAGAATAATTATTACGGTAGATGTAATATAAATAAAGTGTCAATATGTGTAAAATAAAAATACAAGAAAATAAAGGAGGAATGTGAAAATGGCAGGTTTTGAGGATAGAGTAAAAGAGATTATTGTTGAACAATTGGGCGTAGATCCTGCTGAAGTTATAGCAGGCGCATCGTTTGTAAATGATTTAGGAGCAGATTCTTTAGATACCGTAGAGCTTGTTATGGCTTTTGAAGAAGAATTTGGTCTTGAAATCCCAGATGAAGAAGCAGAAAGAATACAGACTGTAGGAAATGCTATAGATTATATTAAGGCACATGTTAAAAAATAAGGCATAAATAATGAATAAAAGAATAGTTATAACAGGCATAGGAGTTGTTACACCTATAGGCATAGGTATGCTTGAGTTTACTAAAGCTTTAAAAGAAGGAAAATCTGGTGCTAGTCTAATAGATTTCTTTGACACAAGTCCCTATACTACAAAGTTTGCTGCAACTGTTAAAAACTTTAATCCAGAACAATTTATAGACAAAAAAAATATAAAGAAAATGGCAAAGTTTACACAATTTGGCTTTGCAGCTGCAAAAATGGCTATAGAAGATTCTGGCTTAGATTTATCTACAGAAGATTTGTCAAGAATTGGTGTTATAACAGGGACTGGTATAGGTGGTTTGGATGTAATTGAAGAAGAGGAGCAGACTTTACTTGCAAAGGGACCTAGACGAGTAAGCCCTTTTCTGATCCCCATGATAATTACGAACATGTTGCCTGGAGAAATAGCTATTAAATATGGCCTTACTGGGCCAAACTATACAGTTACAAGTGCTTGTGCTTCATCTAACCACGCTTTAGGTGATGCGCTAATGTTGATGAGAAATTCAGGTGCGGATGTAATAATTGCAGGTGGTTCCGAATCTGCTATTACTCCATTAGGTGTTGCAGGCTTTTGTTCTATGAAAGCTCTTTCTCAAAGAAATGATGACCCACTTAAAGCATCTAGACCTTTTGATAAAGATAGAGATGGTTTTGTTATGGGAGAAGGTGCTGGTATTGTTGTTCTTGAAACTTTAGAACACGCATTAAGTAGGGGAGCAAAAATATACGCTGAACTTTCAGGTTATGGTGCGTCTGATGATGCTTATCATATAACAGCTCCAGAACCTGAAGGTAAAGGTGCTATTATGGCTATAGAAAAAGCTATTTGTGATGCAGGCATTTCTAAAGAAGATGTTGACTACATAAATGCGCATGGCACATCTACAGCTATGAACGATAGAATTGAAACTTTTGCAATAAAGAAAGTTTTTGGAGATAGATCTTATAGAATACCTGTTTCTTCTACAAAATCTATGTTAGGGCACCTTTTAGGAGGTGCAGCTGGAGTTGAGCTTGTTGCTACTGTTTTAGGTATGCAAGAAGGTTTTATACCTCCAACTATCAACTACCAAACTTCTGATCCTGATTGTGATTTGGATTATGTGCCGAATATAGCAAGAAAGCAGGATATAACTTGCGCAATTTCAAATTCTTTAGGGTTTGGTGGTCATAATGCTGCAATAGTAATAAAGAAATATGTTAAGTAAAAAAATAATAAAACTTCAAAAAATTATTAAATATTCATTCAATAACCTTGAAGTTTTATTAACAGCTTTAACTCATAAGTCTTATGCATCTCAAATAGGTCAAAAGAGTTGCAATGAGCGTATGGAATTTTTAGGTGATAGTGTTTTGTCGGCTATCGTTACAGAGACTTTATATTTACGCTATCCTAGAGACACTGAAGGCAAGTTGTCTCAATTAAAAGCTCAAATTATTTCTGCGCCTAATTTAAGTGTTTGGGCACAAAAAATAAATTTGGGTGATTATATTTTTTTAGGTAAAAGCGATGATACAAGAAAGTCCAGAGAACGAGAGAGTTTGCTTTGTGATGTTTTTGAGGCGGTTGTAGGTGCTGTATATCTAGATGGAGGTTTTGAAAATGCGAGAAATTTTGTTCTAAAATTTTTGGATTTTAAGCAAGAAATAGTAATAACAGATTATAAAAGTAAACTTCAAGAAATTGCTCAACGGTTGTACAAAAAAATTCCAGATTATAGAATAATAAAAGAATTTGGTCCTGACCATAATAAAAAGTTTGAAGCAGCAGTATTTGTAAATAGTGAGCTTTCAGGCAATGGAGTGGGGAACTCTAAAAAAGAAGCGCATCAAGCTGCAGCTCAAAAAGCTTTAAAAAACGTAAAAGAGTCTCTCGACGTACATAATGTTTAACAAGCAGTATTTACGTCGGTAGATTTTATTAAAAGAGGTCAAAATTATGGTGATGAACTATATGTTATCTGAAGAAGAGCAGATGATGGTTGAAACTGCTAGAAATATAGCAGTGGAAAAAATAAGACCTGTTAGAGAACATTATGATGAAAAAGAAGAATTTCCATGGGAAATTGTAAAGGAGTTTGCACAAGCTGATTTGTGTGGCGTTTATATACCTGAAGAATATGGTGGTTTTGGTAAAGGCATCATGGGTCTTGTGCTTGTTGTTGAAGAACTTTGTAAAATTGATGGCGCAATTGCACTTTCGCTTGCTGCTACAGCGCTTGGAACTCTTCCAATTCTTCTAGAGGGAAATGAAGAACAAAAGAAAAAATATTTGCCAGACATTGCTTCTGGCAAAAAACTTGCTGCTTTTGGTTTAACTGAAGCCTCTGCAGGTTCTGATGCTACTGGCATGATTACCACTGCAGTTAAAGACGGGGATTATTATATTTTAAACGGTACAAAATGTTTCATAACTAATGGTGGCGATGCAGAAACTTATACTATTTTTGCAAAAACTAACCCTTCAAAAGGTGCAAGGGGAATTTCTTGTTTTATAGTAGAAAAAGGAACTCCTGGTTTTGAATTTGGTAAGAAAGAAAAAAAGATGGGTATAAGAGCTTCTTCTACAAGAGAACTTATATTTAAAAATTGTAAGGTACATAAAGATAATCTTTTAGGAAAAGAAGGGCATGGTTTAATGATAGCTCAAGCTACATTAGATAACTCTCGTCCAGGAGTAGCAGCTCAAGCTCTTGGTATAGCAACAGGTGCATTAGACGAGGCTGTAGATTATGCAAGAAAGAGAGTGCAGTTTGGACAACCTATAGCTTCTTTTCAGGGTATACAACATATGCTTGCAGATATGGCCACGGAAGTTGAAGCTGCAAGAGCATTGCTTTATGCTTCTGCAAGGATGATAGATTCGGGCACTTCAAAACGTACTAGTAAAGAATCGGCGATGGCTAAACTTTTTTGTTCAGAAGTCGCTATGAAAGTAACAACAAATGCAGTTCAAGTTCTTGGCGGATATGGATACTCTAGAGAGTATCATGTAGAAAAAATGATGAGAGACGCAAAAATAACAACTCTTTATGAAGGAACAAGCCAGATTCAAAAAAATGAAATTGCTCTTAATCTTATAAAAGAATCTGCATCAAAAGCTAAATAAATTTTTTTGATATTTTTTATATTGATAGATGTGGAGAAAAAATGAAAATAATTGTCTGTATTAAGCAGGTACCTAACACAACACATGTACAAATTGATGCCAATACAGCTAGACTTAAACGAGAAGGTGTAGAATCTATAATAAATCCCTATGATGAGTATGCTATAGAAGAAGGAGTAAGACTTAAAGAGAAATTTGGTGGCAAAGTAACCGTTATAACTATGGGCCCCCAACAAGCAGAATTTTCATTAAGAGAAGCTATTGCTAGGGGTGCAGATGAAGCTGTTTTAGTAAGTGATAAAGCTTTTGGCGGTTCAGATACTTTGGCAACTTCTTACACTTTATCCAGCGCTATAAAGACAATAGGGGAGTACGATATTATAATTTGTGGTAAACAAGCCTCAGATGGTGATACTGCTCAAATTGGGCCTTCTACAGCAGAAATGCTTGGCATACCGCATATTTCTTGTGTTAAAAAGATTGAGGTTGTGGATGATCATTCAATTAAAGTACAAAGAATGATGGAAGATGGTTACGATTTGATAGAAAGCTCTTTTCCTGTTTTGTTTACTGTTGTAAAAGAGATCAATATTCCAAGAGTCCCCTCTCTTAAAGGTAAAATGGCTGCAAAAAAAGCTGTTATTAAAACTTTTAATGTGGATTCTATTGGAGTTGATACAAAAAGAATAGGTTTAAGCGGATCTCCTACCCAAGTTGTGAAAATATTTAACCCTCCACAAAGAACAGGTGGAGAAAAGTTTGTAGGTGAAGCAAAAGATGTTGCTGCTAATTTGGTTAAAAGATTGTCTGATCTTGGAATTATATAAAGGACAATGATAAAAAGTGAAATATGAACTAACCTTTCAGTTTGTAAAAATTGGAGCTTTTTAAAATGGCACATAGTATTAAGATTATAAGCGAAAAATGTGTAGGTTGCCAAATGTGTGCTAAAGCTTGTCCTTTTGGTGCAATTTGTATGATTGAAAGGCCTGATCACCCTAAAGAACTTATGCTTGCTGACATAGACTTAAATAAATGTACTTACTGTGGGGCTTGTAATCAAGTTTGCAAATTTAATGCAATAGAGTTAACAAAAGATGCGCCAGTAACAAGTGTCGACAAAAACCTTTACAGAGGTGTTTGGGTATATGCAGAGCAAAGGCATGGAGTTATTCATAGAGTCTCGTATGAACTATTAAATAAAGGGAAACATCTTGCAAAAGAATTAGGAACAACTCTTAGCGCTATTTTGATAGGTGATAACATAAAAGCAAAAGCTCAAGGACTCATTAATAGAGGTGCTGATAAAGTTTATGTTTGTGATGATCCTCTTTTTCTTGAGTTTCAAGAGGAATCTTATTCGACTATTTTTTTCCAATTGATAGAACAAGAAAAACCTGAAATTATTTTAATAGGTGCCACAGATATAGGGCGTTCTTTTGCTCCAAGAGTTGCAGCAAAAGTTAAAACTGGTCTTACTGCAGATTGTATTTCTCTAGAAATAGACCATAATACAAGAAATTTAAAACAAACTAGACCTGCTTTTGGTGGCAATATTATGGCCACTATTGTAACTCCAGAACATCGTCCTCAAATGTCTACAGTCCGGCATAGAGTTTTTAAAGAAGCCAAAGTGCAAGAGGGAGTAACAGGTGAAATCGTTGATTTTAAATTAGACATCAAAACAATAATAAATAGAACAAAATTTTTAGAGTTTGTAAAAGATGAAAGTAGTTCTATAGATATTTCTGATGCAGATATTGTAGTAGCAGGTGGAAGAGGTGTTGGTAGTGTTGAAGGTTTTAAACTTTTAAAAGAACTTGCAGATCTCTTAGGTGGGGCCTTAGGGGCATCTAGGGCTGCTGTTGATAGTGGATGGATACCTTATTCTCACCAAATAGGACAGACAGGTAAGACAGTTTCTCCTAAAGTTTATATAGCTTGTGGAATATCTGGTCAGATACAGCATATTGTTGGTGTAAATGCAGATATTATTGTTGCAATAAATAAAGATTTTTCTTGCCATATGATGCAGATAGCTACTTATGCACTAGAAGGTGATATATACGAAATAGTTCCAAACATAATAAGAGAAATAAAATCTTGCAAATGTAATTAAGAAGAACTGAGAGCCTGTAAAAAATTTTGTTTAAAGTTCAAAATTATTTTTATGAATTTCTATTCCAAAGTATTTGAATTGATTGTAAATTAAACGCTATTTTTCAAGGCGCTTAATTCCTAAAAACATCATTTTTAATAAGGCATCAGTTGTTGAAAATGTACCTTTGTTTTTGGTAATTTTGCGCATAAAGAAATTAAACGATTCTATAGGATTCGTCGTATATATCAAGCGCCGCATCTCATATGGGTAGCGCCAAAATGTTGAAAGTTCCTGCCAATTATACTTCCAACTGGCCCTTATATAATAATTGTATTTATTATCTCATTTTTGGATAAACGCTTCAAGTTCTTGCCTCCTGACCTGAGCCCAAAAAACTGGAAGAAAATGAAGTTTAGGAAAAAGTGATAGAATAAAGGCCTCCAAAAAGAGGTTTAGGGAAGAGCAGATAGGCATAGGCACTGAAACAGCAGGAAAATGGAGTTGCAGTAGCAGAAATATGCCGAAAAATGTGAGTGTCAGAGACGGCATTTTATATATGGAGGAAAAAGTACGCAGGGATGTGAGCTAGAGAGTTAAGGAAGATGAAAGCAGTGGAAGTGACCTTTCCCCAAAATATGTGCCAATCATAAGTTAGTAAAACCGTGTTTATTTGCCGTTAAAAACGGCAGCTGTTTTATGAACTCATTAGGCGTTAATCCGTTCAATGACCTGTGCGGTCTTTCTTGATTGTAATCAACTCGCCTTTGTTCTATGATTGCTCTCGCTTCCTGCAAATTCTAAAATCTGTGCTCGTTTAAGCACTCATCACGGAACTTACCATTAAAGCTTTCGTATGTACGCATTTTGTGTTGGCTTGCCGTATTCTATAAAATGTAACCCCACATTATTGCTAAATCCCCACTGGGCAAGAACTTTCCCCGAAAACTCAGGCCCGTTATCAACAATTATCAATTTGGGTAGTTGGTCATAATCTTTTAGTCGCTCAAGAACATTGGCCCATATTTCATTTGGGCGCGTTGCTTGTATTAAGGCTCTTCTTGTCCTTGATACCATCTTTTTACGTTTCTTTGACCTCAATGACAACCCTTCTTTTTTGTATATCCGTTCTGTCTTTTTGTGGTTTATTTATGCCCTTCACGTCGTAATAAATTATGTATCCTGTATAATGAGCCCAAAAAATAAGACAAAAAAGTATATAATTAAGTGGAAGACTTTGAATAAAATTTGAATAAAAAAGGTCAAAGGTGACTACTTATGAAAAAAGTGTATGAAGAGGGATTTAAGGCAAAGGTGGCAGTATAGGCGTTGAAGGGAGACAAAACAATAAACGAAATAGCAAAACAGTATGAAGTACATCCAAAGACGATAGGGATATGGAAAAAGACAATAGAGGAAATTGCGGGAAGTTTGTTTAGTAGGAAAAACAAGAAAGACAAAGAAGTAGCAGAAAAGGAAGAGCAAATAGAGGAGTTGCATAGGCAATTGGGTAAAGCCAATGCGGGAGTAGAATTCTTTTAAAAAAAAGTACAAACAATTATACGGAAAAGAGCCAGACTTGTCGAACCTGAAATAAAAGGATTGAGTATAGAGGAACAATTTTAAGTTTATTTGTAAAATTAAATTATCCCAGGAATTGTGAATTGTAGATTTACACAGATGGAATTAAGAAAAGCATTAAACGATTTGTTGAGAATTTAGATGTATTACGAACAGCCGTCATAGAATTTGCAGGTAAAGAAATATTCAAGGCTTAAAGTAGTCACCTTGTAAAATATTCCACAATGTATTACATTTTTAAAACAAAAAATATATAATTAATTGTATTTTAATTTAATATTAGAGAGTTTAAAGAAACTTTTATATTAATATCAGATAGGAGTTAAAATGGCTAAACCAAAGGTGAAAAAAATTGCTAAAAGTGTAAACCCTAATCGAGATGTGAAAAATTTTATTATAGACAATCCTAAATCTTTAAAAGAACTTATTTCTCGTGTAAAGAAAGCACAAGAAACTTATGCTACGTTTACTCAAGATCGTGTTGACTCTATTTTTAAAGCCGCAGCAATTGCTGCAAATAAAGCAAGAATTTATCTTGCTAAAATGGCTGTAGAAGAAACAGGTATGGGCATTGTTGAAGATAAAGTTATAAAAAATCATTTTGCTAGCGAATATATTTATAATAAACATAAAGATGCTTTAACTTGTGGCATAATAATGGAAGATGAACCAAATGGTATTAAAATACTAGCAGACCCTGTAGGTGTCATAGCAGGTATTATTCCAACAACGAACCCAACTTCAACTGCAATTTTTAAATCTCTTATAATATTAAAAACAAGAAATGGTATTATATTCTCTCCTCATCCTAGAGCTAAAAAATCTACCATAGAAGCTGCAAAAATTGTTTTAAATGCTGCTATTAAAGCTGGAGCTCCAGAGGATATTATAGGGTGGATAGAAGTACCTTCTTTAGAACTTACAAATTTGCTTATTACAGACCAGAATGTTGCTACAGTGCTTGCAACAGGCGGCCCTACAATGGTAAGAGCTGCATATTCTTCAGGTAAGCCAGCTTTAGGTGTAGGTCCAGGAAATACTCCTACAATTATTGACGAAACAGCAGATATACAAATTGCAGTTTCTTCTATTTTAATGTCTAAAACTTTTGATAATGGCATGATTTGTGCTTCAGAGCAATCAATAATAATTGTAAAGGATGTTTATAAAAAAGTTATTGACGAGTTGGTTGTTAGAGGCGCATATATTTTAAATAAGAACGAAAAAACTAAAGTTGCACAAACTATGATTGTTAATGGTAAATTGAATTCTCAAATAGTTGGTCAATCTGCATATAAAATTGCTCAGTTGTCAGGTATAAAAGTGCCTAAAGATGTAAAAGTTCTTGCAGGGGAAGTTTCAGAAATAAGTTTAAATGAAGCTTTTGCCTACGAAAAGTTATCTCCAGTTATTGCCATTTATAAAGCTGAAAATTTTGAGAATGCAATAGAAAAAGCTTATAAACTTGTAGAACTAGGTGGAGCGGGCCACACGTCTGTTTTATATACTGATGAAAGAAAACAAAATAGAATTGATATTTTTGCAAAAAAATTGCATACAGGGCGTGTGTTAATAAATACTCCTTCATCTCAAGGTGCAATAGGTGACTTATATAACTTTAAACTAGAGCCGTCTCTTACTCTTGGTTGCGGTTCTTGGGGAGGTAATGCTGTGAGTGAAAATGTTGGAGTAAGACATTTATTAAATTATAAAACTGTTGCTCAAAGACGCGAAAACATGTTGTGGTTTAGAGTGCCTCCAAAGATCTATTTTAAAAGAGGTGCCACAGAGTTAGCCCTGCGTGAACTTAGTGGGAAGAAACGTGCATTTATAGTCACTGACAGGTTCCTGTTTGATTCAGGAGCAGTTTATAATATTACAAAAGTTTTAGAAGAGACAAATGTTGACTATCAAATCTTTTTTGATGTTAAACCAGACCCTACTCTTAGTACTATAAATGAAGCCTTAGTAATGATTAAAGTGTATCAGCCTGATGTTATTATTGCATTTGGAGGAGGTTCTCCAATAGATGCTGCAAAAATCATGTGGTTAATGTACGAAAATCCATATACTGACTTCCAAGATATTGCAATGAGGTTTATGGATATTAGAAAAAGAATTTGCAATATTTCTGAATTAGGGGAAAAAGCGCAAATGGTTGCAATTCCAACAACTTCTGGCACAGGATCTGAAGTTACACCTTTTGCTGTTATTAGTGAAGATTCAACTCACATAAAATATCCAATAGCAGATTATGCGTTAACACCAAACATGGCAATAATAGACCCAAACTTTGTTGATTCTATGCCTAAAAGTTTATGTGCTGCTTCGGGAATAGATGCTTTAACTCATGCTATTGAGTCATATGTTTCTGTTCTTGCAACAAACTTTACAAACTCACCTGCTTTGGAAGCTGTAAAATTGATATTTAGGTATCTTCCACGCTCCTATGAGTATGGCATAAATGACCCAATTGCAAGAGAAAAAATGCACTATGCTTCAACGCTTGCCGGCATGGCTTTTGCAAACGCTTTTTTAGGAGTTTCTCACTCAATAGCGCACAAGTTAGGTGCAGCATTTAATATTCCTCATGGCGTTTCTAATGCTTTAGTTATAAATCAAGTAATAAGATATAATGCTACTGACCGTCCAAAAAAGCAAGCAATTTTTTCTCAGTATAAATTTCCAAACGCAAAAGCAAAATATGGACAAATTGCTGATGAGTTAGGTCTTGGCGGGGAAAATGATGACGATAAAGTTGAATTGTTAATAAAGGCTATAACTAAATTAAAGGAAGATATTGGCTTACCCCTGTCTATAAAAGAGTATGGCATTGAAGAAAAGTCCTTTTATAATAGTTTGGACAATTTGGTGGATCAAGCTTTTGATGATCAATGTACAGGCGCAAATCCTGTGTATCCTTTGATGGAAGACTTAAAAAATATTTTGATAAAAGCTTATAATGGTGATATTTAAAATACGTTGTTCATAAGTATTCGTTTACACTTTCAAACTTACAAGCTATTTCCTTATCCTTACCAAACGCCACTGCCAACAAGCTTACTTCTTTTCCCATATACTTCTCATAATATTTTTTATCTCTTATCTGCTTCATCCCTTCCTGCAACATCTTCTTTGTTTGTTTATTTTCACCATACTTGATCTACTACTATCACTTCTCTTTCTTCAACACTACGCCTATCCTTCCTTTATCCGTATGTACCGCTCCTTCTACTTCATATCCTACTGCTTTCATTAACACTAATATTAACGAATAATGATAATATGACTCCCTCTTCGTATGTAAGTTAGTAAGTATATGCGCGAAATATTCTGTCAAACTACTACTTAAACCATTAGCGTACTTTGTCTCTTAACGACCTCAATATCCTTTGATTTATCTCGTGCACCACACCTAAATCTCTATTACCATATACTACCAACAAAGCTTCTAAAAAGGCTTTCCTTACTTCATTATTGGGAAAATCTACTTTATATTCTACCTCGTCTTCTACTATCTCTTTTTTCTTTATCGTTAAATACCCTGTCTGAAATAATAACGATATCATGCTTACATTGCTATCATCTGCCCCTCTAAGTAACCTGAAATCTATCAAGCGAAGCTTCTAACTGTTCAACTGCTGCATATTGAATCTTTGATAAGTCTAAATGTATCACTGGATTTTTCTTTGTCCAGTCCCATTTGTCCATATATGTAGAGCCCTTCAAATAAGTTCTTTAACGTACTTATCAATAACGATTTTCCAAATCTTCTTGGTCGCGACAAAAAGTATACACTTCCATTACTTATCAAATTATATATTTGCTCTGTCTTGTCTACAATATATAGAATTGTCGTTTCTTAGTTTCTCAAATGTCCCTGTCCCTATTGGTAATTTCTTCATTTCTTCTTCCCTTTCACCCATATCCTTATCTTTTTATCTCATTATAGTAAATCTTTATTACCTTTTAACTTTTTCTATAAACAGCTGTTGTACAAATATAATTATTTGCTAAAATTACAAACTATAAACCGGTATATATTTTAAATATAATATATACCGGCTTTTTTGTTTTAAACTCACTCAAGGACGGCTTTAAATTTACTGCTCTTAAATCTTGTAAACTTCATCTATATCAATATCAACGGAACATCGTTTATATGCATTTTCCCTACTGTTCTTGTTTTCTCATTAAAGTTTTTCATATCTGATAAGTGTTGACTTGTTACTAGTACATGTCTACCATACATGTTTGTCTTTTCTATCACTTCTATCCCATTTATTCTTTGCTCTTTAAACTTATAATCTGTAATCAAAAATACCCTGCTCTTATCTTGCACTGAGTTTATATACGTCATCGCTTCTATCCCTTGCGTAAAGCTCTTAAGTGCTAGCTCTTCTTCATATCCCTTAAATTTATCGTTCCACATCTCATGTACCACTATGTCATCATCTAACACTACTACCGTACTCCCCTTCTTTATCTCTATCTTCTCTGCAAACCATTTTGGATTACCTAC
>JAIRNY010000009.1 GCA_031257835.1 Candidatus Endomicrobiellum cryptotermitis | reverse complement strand
TTTGCCTTGCATTGCCAAAAAATTCACAGCAATTATAGGCATTAGGGTTTTTTATACAGACCCCTTCTTTTGCAATATTAAAAGTTTATTGCTCATAAGCTGCTCTTTGAGGTAACTCCGATAATATACTAAACTAGATCGATTAAGAAACTCTAATGGTTAAATCAGGTAGGAGATGTTAATGGTTAGGTTTACAACATCAGGTGAATCTCATGGTAGAGCGCTTGTTGCAATTGTAGAAGGTATACCAGCAGGTCTTAAGGTAAATCAAGAATACATAAATGAGGAACTTTCGCGAAGACAACAAGGGTATGGACGTGGGAAAAGGATGCTTATAGAACAAGACAAGGCATAATTTGTTTCTAGTCGTAGGCATCAAAGAACTTTGGGGTCTCCTATAACTTTGTTAATAGGAAATAATGATTTTAAGAATTATCAAGATCTAATGTCTCCATATGCTTGTACGAATGTTGTTGAGCTGCTTTTAAAGCCTCCTCCTGGCCATGCAGATTTGCCATGACTTATTAAATATGGAGTAAGAGATATTTTAGAAAGAGCTTCAGCAAGAGAGACTGCAGCTAGAGTTGCAGTTGGTGCCATCTGCAAAACATTTTTAAAAGACTTTAAAATAGACGTCATGTCTTATACTTTGCAAGTTGGAAATATTATAGCAGATATAGATAGTGTTAGAAAGGACAAATTTTGGCAAAATGTTGAAAAATCTCCTTTAAGATGTCCAGACGTTAAGGCTAGTTTACAAATGCAGCGTCTTACTAGATAATACTTCAAAAGAAGGCGACACTTTAGGTGGTAAAGTTGTGATTGTGGCTAAGAATGTTCCTGTTGGACTTGGGAGTCATACTCAGTGGGACTTAAAACTTGATGGTAGGCTTGCTAAGAGTTTGATTTCAGTACAAGCTGTAAAGGCCATTGAATTTGGTCTTGGTGTGGAACTTGCTGAACTTTTTGGTTTTAGGGCCACATGATAAAATTTTTTACAACGCTAAAAGAGGATTTTATAGAACCACAAACAAAGCTGGCGGCGTAGAAGGGGGTATAAGTAATGGTGAACCTATAATTATAACTTACACGATGAAACCTATACCTTCGCTTGTAAATTCTTTAGTTTCGGTAAACTTAAAAACTAAAAGAATGTCAAAAGCTGAAATTGTTCGTAGTGATGTTTGTGCAGTTGCTGCTTTAGGTGTTATAGGTGAATCTGCTGTCGCTTGTGAGATTGCAAATGCTTTTAAAGAAAAATTTGGTGCAGACTCTTTGCAGGACATTAAAAATAATTTTGATTTATACAACAAGAGAATAAAGGCTTTATAAATGAAGCGTTCTATAGTGCTTACTGGTTTTATGGGTACTGGAAAAACTCAAGTTGGAAAAATTTTGTCTAAAAAGCTTAAGCTTAATTTTTTTGATACAGATGGTTTAATAGAAGAAAAAATAGGCCTTCAAATAAGCGATATTTTTAAAAAGTTTGGAGAGAATAGTTTTAGACAAATGGAGGCTGACATTGTAAAAGAAATTTCAAAAACAGATACTGCTGTAATTTCTTGTGGTGGGGGGACAGTTTTAAATAAAGAAAACATTGCAATTTTACAGGAAAAAGGAATAGTAGTTAATCTTTATGCATCTACTAAAGTTATATATGAGCGAATTAAAAACAATAGCGATAGACCTATGTTAAAATGTCAAAATTCTTTAATTAAAATAGAAGAACTTTTACAAATTAGAAAAGAAGCATACGCAAATTGCGATTTTTCTTTTAATACTGATGAGTTTTCTATATTAGAAGTTGTTTCTGGACTTATAAATAAATTAAATAGATTTGGTTTTGTTATTTGACAGACGCTGATATAATAAGTTTTAATATATATATAGATATGTTGTTTGGTCAGGATTTGCAAATTGATTGAATCTTCAAACGGTAAATTTACAATGTTGTTAAGTGGAGAACTTAGCAATTATTTGTAAAAGGACCTGGTCTTATGCAAGAAACAGGTACAGGGTATGGCCTTTATGCTGACTTTAAAGGTAAATAATTTTATATCTTCAAATCCTTAAATGCTGAATATGATTGTTTTTTGTGAGATCTTAACACGTCAGGGGAAAATGCGTTTGGTGATGTAGGTGAAAATTATAGCCAATATGGTGGAAATAGGTTCAGATTTATAGGAAGAATTACTTACAAAAACAATCAACAGCCAACCGTACACTTAGAACCATTTTTTATATATTGGGACATAACTAAGTCCGAAGATGTTTATTACGTTGAAGATGGAGAAGAACTTTACTCTTTTGAGCTTAACAATTTTACACAAGATATGGTGTTCAAGTAAAAGTAGAGTTACCTTTTTAGTTAAAATAAGTTTTATTGTTTTTGGAGTCATTAATGTTAAAAAAAGTATTAAGTTTGTTTTTTATGTTTTTTATATTTGCGACTGTTTCTTTTGCCGCCAAAACGTACGTAATAGATACTCCTATGTATGGACTATTAACTTACGGTTCTTATGATTTTGGGTTTAGATGTTTTTCTAATGGCAATGTAATTTCTAATATTGATTTTGGCGTTTTTAAACCTTTAAATATAGGTATGTCTTGGGAATTAGATAAACTTATTGGTGATAAAAATATAAAAGTTGCTATACCTACGCTAAATATTAAGTTAAGAATTTATGAAGGTGATATGATTTTTCCTGGTATTGCTATAGGCTATAATGGTCAAGGTTATTTTATCGATACCAGCTTAAAAAGTGCTTATGTTCAAAAAGCTAAAGGTTTATATGTTGTATTAGGGAGAGAACTTTTTTTTGATGATTTTATGTTAAATGTTGGCGTTAATATAAACGACTTTTCTATAGTAAAGGTCTATAGTTTTATAAATACAATGTTTCCTCTTTTTAAAGATTCTATATATTTTATGACAGAGTACGACAACATAAGCTATTTACCAGACGCAAGGCTTAATTGTGGGGTAAAGTTATCTTTATTAGAGTATTTAGATGTGGATTGTATTGTAAGAGATTGTTTTGGTAAAGGTGATATTACAAGAGTTTCAAATGAGAAAATTTTAAAGTTAAGTTACTCTGGGAAATTTTAGATAAAGGTTAAGTGTTCGTAAGTATTAGCGAGGGCAAATGGAAATAACTTTTGATTTTGAAAGTCCTATAGCAGACATGGACAAAAAAATAGAAGAACTAAAAAATTCTGCTCAAAATGGAGATTTAGGTTTATCTGACCAAATTAAAGATTTAGAAAAGACAAAAAATGAATTAAAACAAAAGATTTATAGTTCTTTATCTGCTTGGCAAAGAGTACAAATTGCTAGACATCCGCAAAGACCATATTTTGCAGATTACGTAAACCTTATTTTTGAAGATTTTGTTGAGCTTTCTGGCGATAGAGCTTTTGGCAACGATCAAGCAATTTTGTGTGGTATAGCTACCATAGATGGGAAGCCTGTTGTAGCTATAGGTCATCAAAAAGGAAGAACTTTAGAAGAGAACATGGACAGGAACTTTGGCATGGCCCATCCTGAAGGTTACAGAAAGGCAATGCGAGTTATGAAAATGGCTGAAAAGTTTAATAGATCTATTATAACTTTTATAGATACTGCTGGAGCTTATCCTGGCATTGCTGCAGAAGAAAGGGGCCAAGCTGAAGCTATAGCTAGAAACTTAAGATATATGTCTGACTTGAAAGTCCCTATAATAAGTGTAGTTATTGGAGAAGGTGGCTCTGGTGGAGCTTTAGGTATAGGTGTTTCAAATAAAGTTTTGTGTTTAGAAAATGCTTATTATTCTGTAATTTCTCCAGAAGGATGTGCTGCAATACTTTTTAGAGACGGTTCAAAAGCTTCTCAAGCGGCTCAAGCGATGAAAGTGACTGCAAAAGATTTGCTGAACTTAAAAGTTATAGATGAAGTTGTAAAAGAACCATTAGGTGGAGCTCATTATGATTATGAAAAGACAGCTTTAAACATAAAAGTGTGTTTAAATAAATATCTTTCAATTTATGAAAATATGACAAGTAAAAAAATTGTTGAAGAAAGATTTTTGAAATTTAGAAATATGGGCATTTATGAGGACACATCTAAAAAAGCAGTTAAAGGTAAAAGCTTAAAAAAAACAAAAAAACCTTTAAAGAAATAAAGGAGGGATAATGGCACTAGTACCAGGTAAACAAATTTTAGAAGAAGCCAAAAAGGCTGGTTATGGTGTTGGTGCGTATAATGTAAACAACATGGAACAAATTCAGGCTATTATGGCTGCTGCAAAAGAGACAAAATCGCCTCTAATTATACAAGCAAGTAGAGGTGCATTAAAATATTCTAATTTTACGTATTTGGGCTATTTAATGAAAGCTGCAGTTATAGAAAATCCAGAAATTCCTGTTGCAATGCATTTAGATCACGGCAATTCTTTAGACTCTGCTGTAAAAGCTATAGATTTAGGTTTTTCTTCAGTTATGATAGACGGTTCTTTAATGGAAGACGGGAAAACAGCCTCAACTTATGAGTACAATGTAAAAGTTACGCGTTCAGTTGTAGAATACGCCCATGCAAGGGGTGTTTCTGTTGAGGCAGAAATCGGGACTCTTGGGGGTATAGAAGATGCTGTAGGTTCAGGGAAAGTACATTTAACAGATCCTAAAGAAGCTAAAAAGTTTGTAGATGAAACAGGTGTTGATTCTCTGGCTATTGCTATAGGTACATCTCATGGTGCATATAAATTTAAAGGTGCAGCAAATCTTGCTTTTGACGTTTTAAAAGAAATTAGATCTTTAATAGATATCCCTATTGTGCTACATGGTGCGTCTTCAGTTCCAAAAGAACTAATAGAAGAAGTTAACAAGTATGGAGGAAAAATGCCAGGCGCTACAGGCGTCCCAATGGAGAGTTTGCAGGAAGCAATTAAACTTGGTGTATCAAAGATTAATGTTGATACTGATGGCAGGCTTGCAATTACAGCTGCTATAAGAAAAGTGTTTGTAGAGACTCCAGAAAAGTTTGACCCTAGAGATTATTTAGGCCCAGCAAGGACAGCTTTAACAAATCTTATAGCTTCTAAGATGCAAGCGTTTAAAACGGCAGGGCATGCGGTTGATTATGCTCCAAAAACTCTTGAAGATATGAAAAGAGAATACACTTTGCAATAAAATTTTATGACACTTGTAGCATTTAAGTTTGACAAAAAAGAAATATTCTATATATAATGTGTACATGTAGTTTAGAGGAATAAAACACAAGAGGGGGGTAAAATGTCTCTTTACGATGTAAAGAAAATTCAAGTTTCCTCAGTCCTTAAAGTTTTGTCTATTTTTTTTGCAATTCTTGGAGCCGCAATTGGCTTATTCACATTTTTCTTTTTTCCTACTGATTTAGCTGCAGGCCTTGGTTTTGGAGCAAGGTTGTTATCTTGGGTTGTTTTTGTTGTGATCTACACAGTTATTATGGCAGTTGGTGCTATAATTGTGGCTTGGCTTTACAATTTTGTCGCTTCGAAATTTAATAGTAGTTTTGTAGTTTCTCTTGAAGGAAAAGAATAATTTGTTTTAACTCCTCTGTCAAAAAAATTGACAGATTTTTGACAGATGTAGTTATGTTTCTTTCAATTTTTAAAGTTTTCCATTTACAATTTGTGTTAGTTTAAAAAATAAAAATATGGGTTTTTTGGAATATTTTCTTGAAATGATACCAAAAAAAATAGTTATTGTTGATGATGATGAAGCTTTAGCTGCCCTTCTTAAGAAAGTTCTTGAAGACGAAGGGTTTAGGGCTGCTATCTGTAAAGACACAGACGAAGGTTATAAGACAATTGTAGAATCACAGCCAGTCCTTATAATTATTGATGTTAGAATGCCCACTGTTGGCGGGCTTGAACTTACCAGAATGATTAGAAAAAATCCTATAACAAAAAATATTCCAATTATTATGCTTACAGTTGAGTCTGTAGAAACTTGTAAAGTTGCTGGTTTTGAAAACGGTGCAGATGATTATGTATTAAAACCGTTTAGTAATAGAGAATTTGTAGCAAGAGTTAGATCTTTACTACGTAGGGTGCGTAGAAGAAGGGTAGTTAAAAAGTTAGAACATGATGGGCTTGTAATGTTGTTAGATTCAAAAACTGTATCTTTAAACAAAAAACAATTTTATCTACGTCCAAAAGAATTTGACTTACTATATGCTTTAATGTCTAGACCAAATGAAGTTTTAAATAAAAAATTTATTTTAGAAAATATTTTTGACTACGATACAGCAACCAGTACTAGAACAATAAATACTCATATAAAAAGTTTGCGCTTTACTTTAGGCCCGTGGGCAAAACATATTGTTACTGTTTTTGGTATAGGGTTTAAGTTTGTACCGTAATCAAAAAAATTTTTTGTATTTTTAGTGTCTGTACTAGAGGCTAACTTTGAAATTTGCAAAAAAGTAACTTCTATTCTTCTTTCAATTTCTTTTCTTGCAAGTTGCACGTCTTAATTCTTTGGCTGGTGCCGGGGCCTCGTCTGGGCAGATTTTAGCATACAATCCAAATCCAGTTACTATTGCAATGGGTGATAGTGGTTGTGTGTTACTGTCAGGTAAGCCTAGTGCTGCTATTATATTAAACCCTGCTGTTACTATAGGTAGTTATAGGATAGTTGCTTCTGTAAACAATACATCTATATTTTCAGATATACAATACAATCATATAGGCGCTCAATATAATATAAGTGAGGTAGCATTAGACAGACCTTGAGAGAGCTGGACGTTTTAATTAACCAAACAGGGACGACAGCAGACGATATGGCTAATTTTTTTACATCACATCAAGAGATCTCATCTTTTCAATTTTCGTATATGTATCTTATAAATAATCCTGCATTAGTTGAAGCTGTGTTTATGAGTTAAAGATGTAGTACTTTCTACAGGACCTGATGGCAGTACTATGACATATTCTAGTATGGGAGAGGAGACACGTTTAGGGAAGCATATGAGAAGCTAGATCCAGGAACCACTATTCAAGAAGTTATAGAAAATTTAATGAAGGATGAAAAGAGTAATACATATTTATTTAGAACCAAGTGAAAGAGTTTGGGAAAGTTTATATGAAGTTTATAGCACTATTGTTGACCAAAAAGTCAATTTTGCTATTACTACAACACTACAAACAGAAGAAAGGCCAGACTTGGATATGAATGTAGAGACCACTACCAGCACTACTACTACTATTAGTACTACAACGGTTACTGGTAGAAAAACTCAATCTCATAATGTTGAACACGATGAAGAGAGTGGAAAAGGACAAGTAGAAAGGGAAACAACAACAACAACTAATACGTACGACAGGACTTCAGTTACTAGTGTATTATTTGAAATAAATGTTCCTAGTTATAAAAATGGCAAACAAGTCACTTTAAGTTATAGTAACAGTTATGCTACAGGTACTACAGTTGAACATAAAACTGATACAAAAATTGACACATCAACGACTACAACGTACTATGATCCTGCAGTTATAGGTAAAGCGCAATCGTTTACTGATGCAGACGGCACTGTGCTAGACGAACAAACAGCCCAAGATAAAATAGCAGCTGGTGAACCTGTATATATTAAATTGGCGCCAGATTCTATAAATATGTTTGATGGAGCAGGTTTAAAAGATATTACAACACCACAAAAAGGTGAAGACATATTTATAAAAGTTGAAGATCAAAACATGTTTAATGCATTTAAAGGTGCTGTAGGTACAGATGCGCAAGTAATGGTAACGGGTCTAGTTACAAATGATATAGATGGTAAAATGTGTCTTGAAGTGTACAATACGCAAAATGGTGCTGGTATAGGTTTTGGTTTAAGATCTACTGATGATAGAGGGTTATTATTGGCGATAAACTTAATGCTATGAAAGAAGAAATTGAGGCACTTTCTCAACAAGAAGGATCTTGGGTTTCAAAAAATACGCAAACCAACCAGAAAATTTTCCAACAAGCTGGTATTACAAACTCTCAAGGTTATTTAGATGATTGGAAAACTGGTTGGAACGAGCTTGCAAAGGTGGTTGGTGGTGGTAAGTAAAAAAGAAAGTGTAAAGGATGTGTAAGTTTTTTTGAAACTAGGCCATGGCTTATTTTGTTTTTACCCTCTACATTAAATAGTTTTTATATATGGACTTTTAATATTGACAAAAATGCGGAAAAGTTTAACTAAGACACTAAGTATGCTATACAACTTTATAAAATTTAACATACACAATATGATATAAGTTCAATGATGTTATATTCTTTAAAATATTGTATTAACCTAATTAACCAATAAAATAAAAAGTTTGTGCAAAAAATATTTATTTTGTATAATCGTTCATACTTTGCTTTACAGAGAAAGTTGAATGTAAGGCTAAACCCAAATTGTTGTTTTTTGGATTTCCAAAAGGAGGGAGTGTAGAAAATGAATTATGAAAGCACGTTTATTGTTTCACCAGAGTTGCCTCTTGAAAATGTAGAAAAGCTTACCGCTAAAACTACAAAGATAGTAGAATCTGCAAAAGGTGTTGTTAAGTCAGTTCAACAGCTTGGCAAAAAAAGACTTGCTTATCCTATTAACAAGTTTCGTGAAGGAAGTTATGTTTTTATGGAACTTACAGGTAATGGTGAGATGGTTAGCGCTTTAGAAAACTTTTTTAAGTTTAATGACTCTGTTATAAGGTTTATGACAGTTAAAGTTGAAAAGAAAAAAGTTGTTGTAAAACCAGCTAAAGATGTTAACACAGACGCTAGGCCTCAAGCTGTGGAGATAAAACAAAATGAATCAACAGAACAATAATCTACGTTTACCAGAACAAAACAGTGTTATATTGGTAGGCAGACTTACCAGAGATCCAGACTTAAGGCGCACATCTACTGGAAAAGCTGTTTGTTCTTTTGACATAGCAATGAGTAGAAGAATGAAAGATTCTGCTACTGGCCAATGGAAAGATGCTGATCCTACATTTGTACCTATAATTGTTTGGGGAGACCAAGCTGAAAGGTGTAGTGAACGTTTAAAAAAAGGGCTTCCTGTACATGTAGAAGGCAGGCTACAAACTAATAAGTGGGAAGGAAATGACGGTGTTAAAAGAAGTCGATTAGAAGTTGTAGCTTCCAGGATACAGTTTTTGACATTTGTTAAACAAGATAGTGTTGCAATAGGAGAAAAATCTGTTGACGCTACAAACGAGTCGCAAGGGCGTTATGATGATGACGGTGTAGGTGACGATGAAGATATACCGTTTTAAACGGTTGGAGGAAAAAATATGGCATATGCAAAAAGAGCTCAAAGACAATCAGTTCCTCAAGGTACTTCGTCTGAAGGGCAATCCCGTCCGGGTGGGAAATTTAGAAAGGGTGGACCTATTAGAAGAAAGGTTTGTCGTTTTTGTGCTGATAAAATAGAAATAAATTATAAAAATATAAGTTTACTTCGTACATTTGTAAGTGAAAAAGGTAAAATATTTTCAAGGCGTATAACTGGCACATGCGCAAAACATCAAAGAGAGCTCGACACAGCAATTAAAAGAGCAAGGATGCTTGCATTGTTGCCTTTTACAACAAATTAGTTGTTAGTATTTAGATTGTTTTGGAGGAAAAATGAAAGTTATATTAAGGTCCGATATTACCAACGTTGGGAGTCAAGGAGAAATAAAAGATATTGCTTGCGGTTTTGCAAGAAATTACCTTGTTCCTCACAATCTTGCTATGGAAGCTACAGATAGAAACCTTAAAATTTGGCAAAGAGAAAGGGCAAAACTTGAAAAGCAAAGAGAAGAAATAATAAATAGTGCAAAAAAAATTGCTTCTAAAATGGAAACAGTGGGGTTTACAATAAAAGCCAAAATTGGTGAAAATGGTAAAATTTTTGGTTCAGTAACCACAGCCAACCTTTCAAAACTTTTTGCCGAGCAGGGCTTTAACATAAATAAGAAAGACATACTTCTTTCTAACAACATAAAAGAGCTTGGAAATTATGAGCTAAACGTTAGGCTTCATCCTAAAGTTCTAGTTAAGGTTAAACTTGCTGTTTTAGGTGACAAGTAAATATTAGCTAAGCCGAAACTATGAATAGTTTCGGCTTAGTGTAAATATAACATAATATAGATGACAAACATAATAGAAAAAATTCCACCTCAAGCTTTAGATGTAGAAATGGCTGTTTTAGGCGCAATGCTGATAGAAAAAGAAGCCATTTTAAAAGTTGTGGACATAATAAATGAAAATGACTTTTATAAAGAAATACACAAACAAATCTTTTTAGTCGTTTATAACCTCTACGTTGAAAACCACCCTATTGATATATTTACAGTTTCAGAAGCTTTAAAAAAAAATGGGATTTTTGCAGAAGTTGGTGGCGCATCTTACCTTACAGAGTTAATAAATTCTATACAAACAGCTGCAAATGTTGAGTATTATGCTTCTATCATACGCAATAAATCTATAGCAAGGCAACTAATTACAGCAGGCTCTAATATAGTAAGTGATGCTTTTAATGAACAAGTTTCTCCAGAAGAAATATTAGATAAATCACAAAGTGTTTTATTTAATATTTCACAACAGAAAAGTAAAAAAGGTTTTTCAAGCACTGCTAAACTTGTTCGTCCTATGTTAGAAAATCTTGAAAGGTTGCATTCTAACCCAAAAGATGTTTCTGGCCTTTCTACAGGATTTAGAGATTTTGATGCCAAAACCACAGGTCTTCATCCTGGAGAACTTGTGATACTTGCAGCTAGACCTTCCATGGGTAAGACAGCTTTTGCTTTAAATATTGCAGAAAATGTTGCAGTGGTAAACAAAAAGCCGGTAGCTATTTTTTCTCTAGAAATGAAACAAGAAGCTTTAATGTCTAGATTTTTAGCTTCTTTAGCAAGAGTAAATGCAGGCAAACTCAGAAATGGCCAATATAATAGTACAGACTGGCCAAGGCTTACAAACGCGGCAAGCAAAATTGCAGAAGCGCCTATTTTTATTGATGATGACTCAAACATAACTGTTATAGAGCTTAGAGCAAGAGCGAGAAAGCTTGCAATAGAATTGCGAGCAAAAGGAATGCCATTATCTTTAGTTATAGTAGATTATATACAATTTATACAAGGTACAGGAAGAAAATTTGAGTCGCGTCAACAAGAGGTTTCAGATATTTCTAGGTCACTTAAAGCTTTAGCTAAAGATTTAGATGTTCCGGTTATTGTTTTGTCTCAGCTTTCAAGAAGAACTGAAGAAAGGGGGCGAAGAGACAACAAACCTCAACTTTCAGATTTAAGAGACTCTGGAGCAATAGAACAAGATGCAGATTTAGTTGCTATGCTTTATAGAGAGGGGTACTATAATAGAGAAGACCCTGATTTGCAAAGGAAAGCAACTCTTATAATAGGAAAACAGAGAAACGGTCCTATGGGAGATGTCGACTTAGTTTTTGAAGGTGAATATACAAAATTCTCTGACCAATCCAAATTACAGGAAGAATAGAAATGAAAAACAAACAACCACCCCCTGTTAAAACAGGAAACAAGCTTTCTAAAAAGACTGGCGTTTTTTTTAGACAAACTTGGGTAGAAATTGATAAAAGTGACTTTCTTTTTAACTTGAAAAAAATCAAAGAGTATATTGCAAAAGATACAAAAATAATGGCGGTAATGAAAGCCAATGCTTACGGGCATGGCGGTCTTATACTTGCTAAAGAAGCTCAAAAAGCAGGTATTTCTAATATTGCTGTAGCTACTTTGGAAGAAGGTATACAGTTTAGAGAAACAGGCATAAAAACAAATATTTTGATTTTAGGAAATATTTATCCTTTTGAGAATTTTCAAGTTGCCTTAGCTCATATACTTACCCCTACAGTTTCAAATATGCAGGGTATTTTGGCACTAGAAAACTTAACTATAAAATTAAATAAAAAAATTAATTTTCATTTACAAGTGGACACAGGAATGGGTCGTATAGGGGCGCTGCCTGAAGCGTCTTATAGTTTGCTAGATAAGATTTCTAAAAATCCACAATTACATATGACAGGCATGTACACTCATTTTTCAGTTTCAGACACAGATTCTGACTTTACGAAGTTTCAGCTTGATGCTTTTTCAAAAATTGTTAAATATGCTCGTGTAAATTTAGGGCTTAAATTTATTGCACATGCTGCAAATTCTGCAGCTTTGTTTAAAAACAAGCGTACACATTTTGACATGGTGCGTCCAGGGATAAGTTTGTATGGGCTTAACCCTTTTAAACATTCTCAAGGACTTTTAAAATTAAAGCCAGTATTGTCTTGGAAAACGAAAATAACATTTTTAAAAAAAGTTTCTTCAGGTTTTTGTATAAGTTATGGTAGAACTTTTGTAACAAATAAAGCTTCTGTTATAGCTACTATACCTGTAGGATATGCTGATGGTTATAGTAGATTGTTGTCTAATAAAAGTGCCGTCTTAATTAAGGGCAAACGGTGCCCTGTGGTTGGTAGAGTAACTATGGACATGACAATGATAGACGTTACAGGAGTAAAAGGTGTTTCGTTAGGAGATGAAGTTGTTTTGATAGGAATACAAGGCAAAGAACAAATAAAAGTTGACGAACTTGCAAAAATACAAGAAACGATAAACTATGAAACAGTGTGTTCTATATCTTCAAGAATTCCAAGGATTATTGTGTAGGGAAATTATATGAAACAAATATTAAACATTTTTCAATTTTATAAAACAAAACAAACTTCTATTTATGGAATAGTTGAAGGTTTAGGTAAAGCTGTTTGTATGGTTTTAGAAGCTTTTTCTTACATATTTAAGTTTGATATAAACTTTCAAAGCACGGTAAATCAAATGGTGGAAATTGGG
The DNA here is from genome assembly GCA_031257835.1 of Candidatus Endomicrobiellum cryptotermitis. Lineage (GTDB taxonomy): Bacteria > Elusimicrobiota > Endomicrobiia > Endomicrobiales > Endomicrobiaceae > Endomicrobiellum > Endomicrobiellum cryptotermitis. Next base: position 17,994 of record JAIRNY010000009.1, on the reverse strand, counting down.
TGGAGGTCTACCACAATAGTGCTTTTAGCTTCTTTTTTCACGGGTATGGTTTTAGCTTTGCAGGTTGGCTCTGCAACTTCAAACTTGTTTAATGAACCGGTATATGTTGGCACTGTTACAGGTTTTTCTATGGTTATAGAGTTAGGCCCTGTGCTTACGGCAATAGTTGTTACAGGCAGAGTTGGAGCTGCAATTACAGCTGAACTTGGCACAATGAAAGTTACAGAACAGTTGGACGCTTTATATACGCTTGGCACAAACCCAGTAAGGTATTTAGCTGTTTCAAGGTTTTTGGCTTGTTTTTTTATGCTCCCTATACTTACTGTCATTTCTAATATTGTAGGCATTTATGGAGGGCTGGTAGTTTCTACAAATACTTGGGGGATATCATCTTGTAGATACTTATCCCAATCTTTAGATTTTATGACTGTACGTACTTTTTTTCACGGATTTATAAAATCGTTTTTCTTTGCGCTAATAATAGTAATTGTTGCTTGTTACAAAGGGTTTAATACAAAAGATGGAGCAGAAGGTGTTGGCAAGTCTGTAACTGAGTCTGTAATGACTACGATGGTTTTAATTCTGATTGCAGATTACTTTCTGACATCCCTACTAGTAACTTTGAGAATAAAATAGTTTACGTGTAATAATTAAAATTTATAAAATTTAAGTAAATGATAAAAGTAGAAAATATTTATAAAAATTTTGGAAAGAAATGTGTTCTTTGTGGAGTAAATCTTGAAGTTTGCTCTGGGCAGACACTTGTCATTTTAGGCTCTTCTGGCGCAGGTAAAAGTATTCTTTTAAAAACGTTAGTTGGGTTAATTAAGCCTGACAGTGGTAGTGTAACAATAGACAATGTTGACATAACTAAATGTGCGCCATCAGACTTGCAAAAAATACAAAAAAAAATGGGATACGTTTTTCAAGAAGCTGCTCTTTTTGATTCTTTAAATACTTTTGAAAACGTAGCTTTCGGTTTAAGAACGCTCACTAATTTGGATGAACAAGGGATAAAAAATAGGGTTGCAAATTGTCTTGCTATGGTTGGGTTAAAAAATGTAGAGCATTTAAAGCCTGCAAGCCTTTCTGGCGGTATGAAAAAGAGAGTAGCTATAGCAAGAACTATAAGTTATAAACCAAACTATATTTTGTATGATGAGCCTACTACAGGGTTAGATCCTATAATGGCAGACATTATAAGTGACTTAATTATAAGTTTAAAAAAACAGCTTAACGTGTCATCTATAGTTGTAACACACGACATCAACTCAGCTTATAAAATAGCAGATAAGATAATGATGATTTATGAAGGGAAAATAATTTTTAGTGGTAGTCCGGAAGAAGTAAAAAGTACAGATAACAAGTATGTACAGCAGTTTATTAAAGGGTCAAGTTATGGACCTATACAACAAGCATACAGAATTTTTGAAATGGAATGATAGGTATGGAAAATTATATAAAACTTGGAATATTTACTTTTGTGGGGATTGGGGTTATTGTATTATCTATTTTTGCAGTAGGGAATTTTTCTTTAAAAAGAACCTATAATATTTATGTTGAGTTTGATAACATTGCAGCCCTTACAAAAAAAGCAAAAGTGAAAACTGCTGGCGTGGATATAGGAGTTTTAAGAGCAATCTGTTTAAATAAAGGTAAAGCGCAATTAAAACTTTCTATAAATAAAAATGTTTTACTGTACAAAAATGCTTATGCTAGCATAGTTTCTATTGGAGTGATAGGTACAAAATATATTGAGATTTTTCCAGGAGATGAAAGCCAACCTCTTTTAAAAGGAGGAGACATCATATTAGGACACAATAGTTCTTCCTTAGAGACTTTCCTTACAAATGTTAGTACTCAATTTAATAGAGCTTTAAATAATGATAAGTATGGAAACATGATGGACAATCTTGCAGATGCGATATTTTCATTAAAAGACATTTTAGAAATGCTTGCTGCGCAAAACGAAAAAATTGAAGACACTTTTACAAATTTAGATCAATTTACAAAAGATTTAGTGAGCATATTTTCCCAAAGTAAGCCAGATTTCCGAGAAACAGTTGAGCAAATAAAAAATATTTCTAAGAAGCTTGATATATTAGTAGATCGTATATATGATGGGAGCGGCCCTATATCAGCACTCATTAACGACGAAAAAATGAGTAAAGACATAAAAGAAACAGTAGAATCTGCAAAAGAGGCAATTAAAGGCTTAAATAAGACTGTTGCAAGGTCTAGTAAGCTTAGCTTGTACTGGAACTATACAGGCAGGTATAATACTAGAGATTCGAAGTTGAGAAATGATATTGGTATAAGTATAATGCCAAACAATGAGAAATTTTACTATGTTGGAGTTGCAAATGTTGCAGATTCCACTTTTATAACAGATGAAAACGAAAAAAAGAATATAAACAAACTTGAAGCACTTTTAGGTTTTAGAAAAGAATATTCTGAAGTTTTTGGTGGTGTTATAAAGGGTAAAGCAGGTGTAGGTTTTGGATACTCTTTTTTTAGTCCAATATACAATGTTTATAAAGGGCTAAAATTTAATTTAAAAGTTTATGATTTTGTTAGGGATAAGCACGGCCCTCAGGTAGATTTTGGTGCAAGATATGGAATAATGAAATGGCTTTACGCAAGTGTTTTATTAGAAGACGTATCTTATAGACCATCATTTACTCCATCCTTAAGGATTGAAATTAATGATCAGGACTTAGCTGCTGTGCTTGGCATTATTAGTATTGCTGCTGTGATCTCTAAATAATGAAAAAACAAAAGACAAAATTTCTATGTCAACAGTGTGGTTATGAGTCTGCCAAATGGCTTGGCAGGTGTCCCTCTTGTTCATCTTGGAATAGTTTTACAGAAGAGAGGGATTCGTTCTCTGACAAGAAAGTTTTACAACAAAGGCAACTTACAGGTTTTTCTTCTGATGTTTTAAAATTAAGTGATGTTTCAGTTAAAGATTTTTCAAGATATAAAACTAATGTAAAAGAATTTGACAACATGATAGGAGGAGGGGTAGTTTCTGGCTCTTTAATATTGTTAGGTGGAGCTCCTGGTATTGGAAAATCTACACTTATGCTCCATATAGCAAGCACTTTAAGTGGGTATGATACAGTTTTATATATTTCAGGAGAAGAATCGCTTGCTCAAGTAAAATCTAGAGCTGAACGTTTAAAAATAAGTAAAGATAATATATTTTTAGCTTCAGAAACTAACCTACAAAATATTATAGAAGCTATCAATAAAATAGAACCTAAGTTTCTTATTATAGACTCAATCCAAACGACATATCATCCAGAAGTCACTAGCGCTCCTGGTACAGTCGCTCAAGTTAGAGAAACAGCAGCAGAATTTTTACGAGTTGCAAAGTCAAAAAATATTACGGTTTTTCTGTTAGGACATGTTACAAAAGAAGGTGACTTGGCAGGTCCTAGAGTCTTAGAGCATATTGTAGACACAGTTTTATATTTTGAAAATGAACGCCAACACATTTACAGGATTTTAAGAGCTTATAAAAATAGGTTTGGAACAACGAGTGAAATAGGTATTTTTGAAATGACATCTTTAGGTTTAAAAGAAGTTGAAAACCCTTCAATTATTTTCTTAGGTGAGCGTGCATTAAACTCTGTGGGCAATATTGTAACAGTAGCGATGGAAGGTACAAGACCTATTCTTTTAGAAGTGCAAGCTTTAACGTCAAGAACAGTTTTTGGTATGCCTCGTAGAATGGTTTCTGGTTACGATTCTAACCGTATTATTATATTAATAGCTGTTTTGGAAAAAAGGTTAGGTCTTCCTCTTGAAAGTCAAGACGTTTTTGTAAACATAGCTGGTGGAGTAAAAATTAAAGAGACTTCTATAGATTTAGCAGCAGCTTGCGCAATAATGTCAGCCAATTCTGGGTTTATATGTCCTAAAGATGTGATAGTTTTTGGTGAAGTTGGCTTGTCAGGTGAAATTCGGTCCATGCCGCTTGTTAGTCAAAGAATTTCAGAGGCAGAAAAGTTAGGCTTTAAAAAAGCAATAGTGCCAAAAAATAGTTTAAAAAATTTGTCATATAAAGGCAATGTTAAAGTTTATGGAGCAGATACTCTTAGCATGGCAATAAAAATTTTAAGAGATTAACTTAAAGAGATTAACTTAAATTAAATATATGACTTGGAGATAAGATGATTAATAAAAAATATGTTCTACTTTAATCTTATTTTTATTTTATGTTAACGTTTTAGCAAATAGTTCTTCAACAAAAGTTTTTAATGTTCCTGTTGATGGGAATAACATAAAATCGTCAGCTTATATTATAGTAATCCAAGGAATTGGCTTTCATTACCTAACAATAAGATTACAAAAAAAGTGGACATATTTTTTATTTATCCTACAGCTTGGCGTGCAAATGGAAAGTATCCGATATCAGAACTTAACAATCTTAAAATGATTAAAGGTGCTAAATACTATTTAAAATATCGTGCTTCAGTTTTTGAGCCAATTGGGAATATCTTTGCTCCATATTATAGACAGCTTGACGCTCTTTTTGCATATCAAACAGAGTCTCAAGAAGCAGCGCATAAATATTATAGAGGAGTCCCAAAAACAGATATTATGGCGTCTTTTGATTTTTATTAAGAATTTTAATAATGGAAGACCATTGATACTTCTTGGCCATTCACAAGGCGCGATGATGATAGCTGAAATTTTGTCAGATTATATGAGCAAAAATCCAGACGTTTATAAAAGGTTAATAGCTGCTTATGCTATAGGCGCACCGTTAACTAAGGCTTATGACGATAAAAATGTGCACTTAAAACCAGCTAAAAAATTTAACGATATTGGAGTTGTAATATCATATAATACAGAAGCCCCAATAATTGCTGGGCAAAATCCGCTTTCAAACCCTGACTCTGTTACAATAAATCCAATTTCTTGGAGAACCAGAGATGATTATGCTCCAAAGGAAGATAATATTGGGTCTATCTATATATGTAGACAAAAATATGAAAGAAACAGTTTATAAACATATTGGTGACGCAAAGATAAATCATTCAAGAGGGACAATTATTTGTTCTAGTGTGGATCGTGAAAAATGGAGTTCTCCAAAAAAGTCTAGACAATATTTGCCGCTTGGTGTACTACATGAAAACGACATACCTCTTTACTATTACAATTTACGCAAAAATGCGCAAGATAGAACAAACGAATATTTTAAATTTGTAGAACAAAAGAACTAACTAAAACCTGCCACCGGTTTTAATTGATTCCTAGTCAACATCAAAAAAATGAAGCACTCATAACAAACATCATAGCAAACTTGCAAATGGTAAGATAAGACAAGAACGATTTAAATGTATTTAGCTTAAAGCAGTGCTAATTTGTATTACTAAATGTTTGTTGTTCATATACCGCTCTTTGAGGTAACTCCGATAAGGTTCTAAACTAGATTTCTACATAAACTTTATAAAAGAAGTCCCTTTTTCCTTAAAACCAGCCAAGTCAGGTAAGAAATTAAAATAAGTTTTCTTCAACTAGCTTTGCAATTATATGGATTAAAAGAATGTGGCATTCTTGAGTTCTTGCTGTTATGTTTGACGGGGCACAAAAGCATAAGTCACACATATCTTTCATTTTTCCACCGTTAATATTTGTAAAACCTATAGTAAATATATTAAGTTTTTTTGCAAGAGTTAAAGTTTCTATAACGTTTTTTGAATTACCACTAGTGGATATAGCAACAAAAATATCACCATTTTTCGCAAAAGCTTCTAGCTGTCTACTAAAAGATGCATCATAACCAAAATCATTACCTATAGCTGTTAACGATGATACATTAGAAGAAAGTGCTATACATGGAAGTGCAGCTCTATTTTTTTCAAATCTAACAACCATTTCTGCTGCAAAATGTAAAGCATCTGAAGCTGATCCTCCATTCCCACAAATAATAACTTTATTTTTGTTTATATAAGTTTCGACAATTTTATTTGCTATTTTTTCAATTAATTCTATTTTATTTTGTTCGAGCATTTTCTTTTTTGCTTCTAGACTATCAGATATTAAGCTAGAAATAATTTCTTTATTGTCCATTATTTTACCTCTTTGGTTATGTTAAAGATATTATTTTATAAATATATTTTTTGGTAGGAAGTCTGTAGTTACATTCCCTTTACGAAAAGCTTCATTTTTCATAATTTTAGATTGTAAAGAAGAAGTGTTTTTAATTCCGTCTATTTTTATCTCTCTTAACGCTCTTTGCATTCTAACTATAGCTTCTTGTCTATCAGAACCAAAAGATATAATTTTAGCTATCAAGCTGTCATAAAATGGAGGGATTGTATAGCCGCTATAAACGTGACTGTCAACTCTTATTCCAGGTCCGCCTGGCAAAAATAGTGTGTTTATAGTGCCCGGCGAGGGGATAAAATCGTGATCAGGGTCTTCTGCATTAATTCTGCATTCTATAGAGTGTCCTAAAATTTTAACTTTTTCAGAGTATACAGAAAGTTTTTCTCCAGCAGCAAGTTTAATTTGTTCTTTTACTAAATCTATGCCTGTAATCATTTCTGTAACTGGATGTTCTACTTGAATCCTTGTATTCATTTCTATAAAATAAAAATGGCATTTTTTATCTACAAGAAATTCTACAGTTCCTATGGTAACATATTTAATTGCGGAAGCTGCATTTCTTGCAGCTTTACCCATTTTTTTTCTTAAAGCGTGCGATACGAAAGGAGAAGGGCTTTCTTCAACAAGTTTTTGATGTCTTCTTTGTATGGAGCAGTCTCTCTCAGGCAAATAAGCTGTTTTTCCAGAGTTGTCTCCAAGAATTTGAAATTCTATATGTCTAGGTTCTTCTATGTATTTTTCAATATATACGTCATGGTTGCCAAAAGCAGCTTTTGCTTCTGTTTGTGCCATTACAATAGCGTTTTGCAGCTCCTCTTGGGAATTTACTACTCTCATACCTTTTCCACCACCGCCAGCAGTTGCTTTAACTATTACGGGGTATCCTATTTTTTTTGCTATTGTAAAAACTTTAGAGTCGTCAGGATTTACTGGCCCATTAGATCCTGGCACAGTTGGCACTCCTGACTTTTTCATAAGTTCTATTGCATAAATTTTGTTACCCATTTGCTCTATAGACTCTTTTGAAGGGCCTATAAATTTTATACCACAAGCTTCACAAACTTCGGCAAAATATGTATTTTCAGCCAAAAAACCATACCCAGGATGAATTGCATCTGCTCCGGAAATTTCTGCGGCTGCTATAATGCTAGGTATGTTTAAATAGCTTTCAGCAGCGCTTGCATGGCCTACGCATATAGATTGGTCTGCAATTTTTACATGCATACTTTCTTTATCTATTTCTGAGTGAATGGCGACTGTTTTGATACCGAGTTCTCTGCAGGCTCTAATTATCCTACACGCAATCTCTCCTCTATTTGCGATCAAAACCTTTTTGAACATGAGTTCTCCTATTAATTACATCACTTATTCCTTTGTTTAAGTTGCTCTAACAAAAATAACGGTTGTCCATATTCTACTGATTGTCCATTTGAAATAAGAACTTTTATTACTTTCCCTTCAAGAGACGATAAAACGTCTTTAATAATTTTCATTGCTTCTATTTGTCCGACTTTTTGTCCTTTAGCTATAATATCGCCTTCTTTAACATATGGCGGCTTATCATTGCTTTGAGAACTTGCAAAAGTTCCAACCATTGTAGACTTAATTGCTATAAGTGCTGGCTTTTTTTCTTCTATTTTTTGAGGAATACTTTCTTTAAAATTGTCTTTGCTAGCAACAGGTTCTACATTTGTTTTTTTAAAGTATAGAGAACTGTTGCCTCTTTGATATTTTATTTCCTCAATGTCGGTGTTTTTTATTGACTTTAAAAAATCTTCAATTTCCTGAGGATTCATTTTAACTCCATTATTAACGTAGCAAACGTTAGATTTAATAGCAAATACTAAACTCTTTCTACGTATTCTCCAGTTCTAGTATCAACTTTTATTTTATCACCTTTTTTAATAAAAAGTGGTACTCTTATGTCAGCGCCAGTTTCTAATTTTGCCATTTTTGTAAGATTGGAAACTGAATCACCTTTTATTCCAGGTTCAGCTTGCATTATTGCCATTTCTAATATTATTGGAATGTCAATGTCAATAAGTTCATTTTCTAAATAAATAGCTTCAATTTCAAGATTTTCTTTAAGAAACTTTACTTTATTTCCTAACAGTTCTGGAGAAACAGTGATTTGCTCGTATGTGTTCATATCCATAAAGTTAAAATTCTCACCTTCTTTGTATAAAAATTGCTTTTTTTGTCTTGTAACGCTTAAAGTGTCAAATTTTTCTCCAGATTTAAATGTGCGTTCTATTGTCCCCCCTTTTTTAAGATGTCTTAATTTTACGCGCATAACAGCTCCACCCTTGCCGGGCTTATGGTTTTGAAACCATGTTATTTGATACGGTTCTCCGTCAACTAAAATATTAAGTCCATTTTTAAAATCTGATGTTGGAACCATTCTTTCTCCTACTTATATTACTTTAATATGTTGCAAAAGTTAAAATTTCGCAACCATTGTTTTTTATTAATATAGTATCTTCTATTCTTACTCCAAAATTGTTTTCTATATATATACCAGGCTCTACTGCTACAACCATATTAGACAAAAAAATACCTTCGGTATTAGATGTTAGCGAAGGCATTTCATGAATTTCCACACCAACTCCATGTCCTGTAGTGTGGATAAAGTTATTTTCAAAACCAGCCCTTTTTATAACTTCTCTTGCTGTTTTGTCTGCCCAAGATATTTTTTCCCCTGCTTTTATATTGTTTAAAACGGCACCTTGAGCCGCTTTTACTGTATTCCAAATTATACTTTCTTCACGTCTGATTTTATCTAAAAAATATGTACGTGTCAAATCAGAGCAATACCCATTATAAGAGCAGCCAATATCTATAAGTACTATATCGTTTTCTTTTATTTTTGTGTTAGAACTTTTATGATGTGGGTTTGCCGAATGCTGTCCACAGGCTACTATAGGGGGAAAACTTTCTGTAACTTGGTTTTTTGCAAATAACTCTAGGATTTTGTAGTAGATGTCAATTTCGCTAAGCCCGGGTTTTAATTCCGTTTTTATAGTATTACAGACTTTAGATACTATTTGGCAAGCCTTTTTTATATTTGCAACTTCAGTGTCATTTTTAACAATACGACTATTTGTTAAAAAACCAACTTTTTTTTTTAGTTTAATTTGTTTTTTTGTTAAAATTTTATTTAATAAAATAAAATCAGAAGCATTTATATAGTTTGGGTCTATTATAGTGTTGTTAATAGAGTTTTGTTTTAAGATGTCTGCTACTGCTTTATAAAAAGGGGTATAAGGACAGACTTTAATTTTTGATTTTGAGAAAAAGTTTTTAACTTGTGCTTCTATCATTTTTGAACATATTGCGTAATAATTGTTTTTTGTACATAGAAACCAAAAACCGTCAAATGTGGCCCCTGTCAAATAAAATATATCTTTTTGACTTGTAAAAAGCACAGAATCAATTTTGTAATTGTGAAAAATTTGCAAAATCTTTTTATTCATTTTACCCCTTCAAAATTTAATTTTTACGACGATAAATATTTGTTTTGTGGTTTATATAGTTGACAATTATATAATTATTTTGTTACAATAACAATATAACCATTGAAGTAGGTTGTAATCAATAATCCGCTATACGGATAAAGTAAGGAGTTGTGGTAATGGCACAAGGTAAAGTTAAGTGGTTTAACGACCAGAAAGGGTATGGATTTATTTCTAATGATGATGGATCAGGTGATGTTTTTGCACACTATTCAGCTATTCAGTCTGAAGGTTTCAAGTCGTTAGCAGAAGGTGATGCTGTCGAATTTGAAGTTGTAAATTCTGACAAAGGCCCAAAAGCAGCAAATATAAAAAAGATCTAATCCACTAAGAAAAAAAGCGCATCAAAGGTGGTTTTGATGCGTTTTTTTATTCTTTTGTACTTAAATTAAAGATTTAATCTTTTCTAGAGCAAACAAATACCCGTCAGTTCCAAATCCTGTGATTTGTCCCATTACTATAGGGGTAATATATGATTTGTGTCTAAACTCTTCTCTTTTATATATATTTGAATGTGCACTTCAATTATAGGTACTTTTAGGCAAGACAAAGCGTCTCTTATTGCTATAGATGTATGTGTAAATGCTGCAGGGTTAATAATAAGGCCGGCAATATTGTTTGAACTGTTTTGGATTTTGTCTATAATTTGGCCTTCATGGTTTGACTGAAAAAGTTCAATTTCTAAAGTTAAGTCTTTAGCAAGACTTTCAATTTGTTTTTCAACATTGGCAATAGAGTTGTTTCCATAAATTGCAGGATCTCTGACTCCTACCATGTTGATACTTGGACCGTTAAAATAATATTATCTTTTACCAAGATATTTTTTGTTTTACCTATTTCAGATATTAAAATAAGATTAATGTTACCAGAAATAGTTTTTTTATCGTTTTTCATTAAACTTAAAAATTGTTTTATGTTTATTTTAACATGTAATTTAAAATCTGCAAGATTTAAAATTTGTTTTACTTCTTTAAAAGTTTTTTTAGAACATAACTTTAACTTCAATTAAACTAAACTTGCAAATAGTATGCCAATTGCTACAGCTTCTCCGTGTAAAAACTTTTTATAAGCACTATAAGTTTCTAAAGCATGTATGTGCAAACGTGTGACCAAAATTTAAAATAGCTCTAAGTACAGATGTTTCTTTTTCATCTTTTTTCAATTCTTTTTATCTAACTGACACATTTGTTTACAAATTTCAAATATAAATTTATGTATTAAAAAAAAAGTTAAAAAAATAAGATAAAAATATGATAAAGCACTACTTGCTCTATCATATAGGATAGGTTAAAAATCTTTTAACGATTTAAAAGTTCGCTAAGGAAGATATACAAGTTTAGTGCCTTTGCAATGTTACCTCAAAGAGCGATATATGAGCAATAAACATTAGCAAAAAGAATTTTTCTTTTTGCTAATATAGATTTTAGTATGTTTTTTGCTAGAAATGTTCCAGAAGTAGCACCTAAAATAAATAAGGATAAAAACAGTCCAACTAATTTGTAGATTTGCCCATTATAACTTTGGAAGATAAAAATAATAATAAAATTAAGCCAACAAGATGTTGACATGCATGTAAAAGATGAAGTTTTATATATAGATTTTGATAAACAAAAGATAATTATTATCCCAAAAATAACAAAATAAAGATACTGTGATATTTTATCTAAAATAAGACTCAAATATGGGGAAAATTTGGCTTGCTCGTACAATACAGAAAAAATCATAGCATATGGTGTACATATTGTATTTGTAATGCTTCTATAATTTAGTTTTTTTAGTTCGGCTGTTAACCATTTTGTTTTTTCTGTGTTCATTCTTTCGTCAATATGGTGTGTTGTTAATACTAATGTTTTGTCTTGTACTTTTTTAAAATGTCTTTTTATAAACATTCTATAAGGCATTGGAGTTTGTGATGCTAGTATAATGTTTTTTGTGCCAGGCACTATTCTTACTTCTTTAAAATTTGCTTTTAATGCTTCTATTATAGATTGGTTTAATTCTGTTATAACATAAGTATGAAAAACCATTCTTCCTGGTACTTGTAATGCCAAAAATCCGTCTTTTTTTAAAGACTATTTAACGATTTCAAAAAATTCTTTAGAATAAAAACTATTTATATATAAATTTGTTGGAGTATCAAAAGCAATAAACACTAAATCATACTTATTTTTATTGTGTGCGATGAAATATTTTGTGTTCTGACTATAAATGTGTAATCTTTTGTCGTTTAACATAATATCTAGATTAGTAATTGGGGAGGGGGGTAATATTTTCTATAATTTTTTTGTTGTTTATTGCGTAGTCAATAGTATCAATATTATATTTAAGTATTATAGGGAGACATTTTAAAATTTTGCCGATTAACAAAATATTTTTAGGATTTTGATGGTGCAACATTGAAAAGTGTACAAAATCTTCTGATTCTATAATGTTATTGTCTGGTAAAGAAAATAGAAGAGAGTTATTAACTAAAGAATGATACTCGTTATTTTTTTGCGTTAAAACAATTTGCCCATAAGGTGTGTGATGATAGCTTTTAATCTCGCTATTTGAAAAATTTTTATGTAAGATCTGTTTATCAATTTTTTCAGGTAGGTTTGATAAAAATAAAGAAAATAGTATACATATTGATAATAATGCAAGACTTATCATAGTTTTACTTTTAGATATAATAAATGTAATTGTTATCAAAGAAATAAAAGCTATTAGTAAGTATTCTTGTCCCAATAAATGTGTAAAATAAGTATGAGTATAATAAACTTGCAACTATAAAACTAAATGAGTAAGTAAAAAAATGTTTCAAATAGTTTTTGTCTTTTATTGTTGGTTCTACATTTTGTAACTTTTTGTTGTTGTCGATTAACTTGCTATTTGTGTTGTTATCAAGCGTCTCTTGAGATGGTTGGTTACAAAATTTATTTTTTGTTGAGGTTATTTGGATTAAAGAACATAGTTTTGTTATCGAAAATAAAGAGAGCCTTGCAGAAAGCTAATTGGAAATAATGTAGAAAATATAGAAATAAAAGTATTTTTTAAAGAAATTTCTGAACCTAAAGGGATATTAAGAATAAACCTAATATTTTTCAAAAAAATAAAAGATGTTAAAGAAAAAAGTATAAGAAAAAAAGTACTAGAAAAAATATATTTAATTTCGTTTTTAACTAGTTTAAAATGAAACAATGTATAAATACCTAAAGTGAAAGAAAAAATCCAATAACAAGGTCTATTCCGTTAAATATAGATAAAACTTCTCTAAAAATAACAACTGTAGTAAAGCCGTTGAAAAGCCTGCTAATAATATTAAAAAGTCTGCATACTTTGTAGTAAAAGGAAAGTTTATATTTAAAGACTTGTAACAATGGCGGCGGTAGGAATTGAACCTACGGCCAAAGGCTTATGAGTCCTCTGCTCTACCGCTGAGCTACGCCGCCAGTCAAAAGAAAATATCTTCAATGGTGGCAAGCCTCATTTCTATTTCAAACTCTAAAACAAGACCTGACTATGTTTTTCCGACTCAAACTACTGCTGGAAGTAGTTTCAGTATACCAGAATTTTTTAGAAAATCAAAATTTACAGACACCAAATTCCATATATGATATCTGATTTATTATTCCTTAAATTTATTTAAACCAAATTTGTTTGTAAGCCTTTCCCACCAGATTGACATACATAATAAATAATACAGTAAAATGAAAAGAAATTTTAAAATTTTCAGGTTTTAGATAAGAATTATTTTAAAAGCCAATATATAACATTATATTTGTTGAATGCCGTTATATGAAACATCTGGGTCGTCATCTTGTGTTATTATAAATTTAAGGTTATGGTCGGATATGGAATTTAACGGTTCAAGTTCTCTTTTTAATGTTTTTTTATACCTGGCAGTCTGCGCGACTTGAAAATATTGCGTCTTGCCATTTTTTATAGCAACAAAATCAACTTATTTATCATCAATTTTACCTACATATAACGTCGTATCCTCAATTAGCTGTTTGTCCTTAAAATCTACCAATTATCTAAACAAATATTTCTGTTTATAAGCATAAATATTCCTTATTTTTTAGGTTGATTTCTATGTTGATTTCTTTACGTGTTAAAGGTATTTCCCTCATTATAGAGTTAGAAGTAGATGCAAGCTCTGTCAATAACCACCCCTCCTAACACTCTCATTTTTTTGAATGCCCTCGGTAATAGAATAGATAGATAATAGAATTTATTGTTTTTCTTTTAGTTCAATTTCTTTTAAGTTAAGAGTTCTACCACATTGTTTTCTTTTGTTTATAGTTCATAGTTATATATAAAAAACTATACACTAAACAACTTCAGAAAGTCAAGTCAATTGTCTTTAAACAAAAAATTTATTAACAATATTATTTTCAAGTGCAAGCAACTCAAAATGTTTGAATTTTCATACTTGAAGAGTGGTATCTATTGGGGTGGCTGACGGGATTTGAACCCGCAACCTTCGGTTCCACAAACCGACGCTCTAACCAGTTGAGCTACAACCACCAAAAATGAAACGTCTCCGGCGTGAGTTGAACACGCAACCTACTGCTTAGAAGGCAGTTGCTCTATCCAATTGAGCTACGGAGACAACGGAGACATACGTATAGCAGCGGTGTATTGTACCATAAAAACGTAGTTGCGTCAATTTAGGCTTTTTAAAGCGTTTTCTAACCTATTAATCCCTTCTTTTATATTTTCAATAGAAGTTGCATAAGATATTCTTATATGCTTTTTAGCTCCAAAAGCAGAACCTGGCACGACTGCAATTTTAGCTTGGTCAAGTAAATAGTCTGTCAATTCTATGTCAGAACTAATAATTTTACCATTAAAATTTTTATTTAAAATAGCGCTAATGTTTGGGAAAACGTAAAAAGCACCTTCTGGTTTTTGGCAAGTTATACCCTTTATAGCATTTAATTTTTCAACAATATAATTTCTTCTTTTTTCAAATTCTTTTCTCATAATTTCTACATATTCTTGTGTTCCGTTTAATGCTTCTACTGCAGCTTTAATTGATATGGACGAAGCGTTAGAAGTGGACTGACTTTGTATTTTAGTCATAGCAGATATTATTTCTTTATTACCTGCGGCATATCCTATTCTCCAGCCTGTCATAGCGTAAGCTTTTGATATGCCATTTATTAGAATAGTTATATCTTTTGCTTGTGGAGAAACTTGAACAACAGAAGCAAAATTAAAATTATCATATACTAATTTTTCGTATATTTCGTCTGAAATAAGAAGAATTTTATTTTCTAAACATACTTGTACAATTTCTTTAAGCTCATTAATGTAATATGTTGACCCTGTAGGATTTGATGGAGAATTAATTATAATTGCTTTTGTTTTATATGTTATAACTTTTTTTATGCAGTCACCGGTTATTTTGAAGTTAGTTTTGTCTGTACTGTTAATTATTACAGGTTTTCCTCCTGCAAGAATAACCATGTCTGTGTAAGAAACCCAATAAGGTGCAGGTATTATAACCTCATCTTTTGGGTCAATTATAGCTTGAAATAAATTATATAAAGAATGTTTTGCTCCACTTGAAACGATTATTTCTTCAGGAAGATATACAGTGTTGTTGTCTCTTTGTAATTTGTTTATGATTGCATTTTTTATTTCAGGCGTGCCGGGTACAGGACAATATTTTGTAAAACCGCTATTTATGGCAACTATTGCGGCCTCTTTTATGTTTTTAGGTGTATCAAAATCTGGCTCTCCAACTCCAAAATTTATTATGTCTACACCTTTTTGTTTTAATGTTTTAACTTTTGCGTCAATCGCAAGTGTTGGGGATGGTTTGATAGATTGTAATCTTTTTGAAATCATCGCAATTTCTCCTACTCCTAAATGATAAAAGCTGTATAAGCGTAAATGAGCTTAACGGTGTTTGACAAACACTTATGATTTTCGTAAATTATACGAACCAGAAAGGAGTATGTCAATGTATGCAATTATAAGGACAGGCGGTAAACAGTACAGAGTAGAAGAAGGTTTAAATTTGGTTGTTGAGAAGCTTAAAGAAGCAGAAGTTGGCCAAGAAGTGGTTCTTACTGATGTGCTTTTGCTTGCAGATGGAGATAAGGCGACTGTTGGAAAACCTTTAGTAGAAGGTGCTAGTGTAGTTGCTAAAGTTGTATCTCAAAAAAGAGCTTCAAAGATATTGGTGTTTAAGAGAAAACCAAAAAAAGGCTATAAAAAACTTCAGGGACATCGTCAATATGTGACTGAGTTAGAAATTACAAAGATTAATGCTTAAGCGTTAAATTTATTAGGAGATAGTAAAATGGCACACGTCAAAGCGCAAGGTTCGTCTACTAATGGCCGTGATTCGCATGGGCAAAGGTTAGGCGTAAAAATATATGGAAATCAAAAAGCTTTAGCTGGTGCAATAATTGTTCGCCAAAGAGGAACAAAATACCATCCTGGCGTTAATGTAGGCATGGGTAAAGATAACACTTTATTTGCAAAGGTTGCAGGTACTGTTAAGTTTGTTAAGAAAGCTGGTGACCAGTGTTATGTAAATGTTGAACAGTAAATTTTGAGAGTAAATTACCTAAATGTTTATAGATAAGGTTAATATTTTTCTTACAGCCGGACGCGGTGGGGAGGGCTGTATTTCTTTTAGGCGTGAAAAGTACGTCCCTTATGGTGGTCCAAACGGTGGAAACGGCGGTAAAGGTGGCGATATTTATTTTGAAGGTGACCCGGAGAAAACAACTCTTTTAGATTTATCATATAAACCAAAATTTAATGCTAAAGATGGACATAAAGGACTGCCAAATGATAAGTTTGGTAAGTATGGTCAGGATTTAGTAATAAAGGTACCTTTAGGTACTTTAGTGTTTAAAAATGGTGAACTTTTTGCAGATATCAAAAATGTTGGAGAAAAAGTTTTAGTTGTTAAAGGCGGAAGAGGTGGCAGGGGAAATGCCTCTTTTAAAACAGGGAGACATACAGCTCCAAGAATTGCAGAAAAAGGCGAGCCAGGCCAAACAGCAGAAATTAACTTAGAGTTACGTTTAATTGCAGAAGTCGGTTTTGTTGGCTTTCCTAACGCGGGGAAATCTACACTTTTATCAAAAATTTCAGCTGCTAGGCCAAAAATTGCAGATTACCCTTTTACGACCTTATCTCCTAATCTAGGTGTAGTAGATTATAAAGGGATACATTTTGTAGCAGCTGATATCCCTGGTATAATTGAAGGTGCACATGAGGGCAAGGGGCTGGGTTTTGAGTTTTTAAGGCATATTAGACGTACAAGGGTACTTTTACATATAGTAGATGCAAGTGGTTTTGATGGTAATAAAAATCCTTATAATAATTATAAGATTATAAATAGCGAGTTAAAAAAATATTCAAAGTATATTTTAAAGAAACAAGTGCTGGTAGTATTAAATAAAATTGACTTGCCATATTCAGATAAACATATTAAAATTTTTAAAAAAAATTTAAAAGATAAAAAGTTTTTTAAAATTTCTTCTCTAACAGGGCAAGGTATAGATATTTTGCTCAAAGAGGTAGTAAAGATACTCTCAAAACCAATTGTTTTTAATCCTCAAGAGGAAATTGAAACAATACCAATAAAAAAGTACATTTATGAGACTGAGTTTAAAATTAGTGTTGATAAAAATGGTGTTTTTGTGGTTACAGGATCAAAAGTTCAAACTCTTACAAAGATGACAAAATTTAACGAAGATGACTCTTTACGTCGTTATCAAAATATTCTTAAAAAGATGGGTTTAGAATTTGAGTTAGAAACAATGGGTGCAAAACCTGGCGACACTGTAAAAATTTGTGATTTTGAATTTACTTTTGAAAAATAATACTCTTTGCTTGCTCAGTTTTAGAAAAACGTGCCTAGATAAGTTACTCACAAAATTGTTAGTTTTTGAAGGATCTTTATGAGACCTCTTCCTACTTAGGAAGAGGTCTCATCTGGAAAATTAAAAGGCTAGGGTATATTTATAAAAAAGTTGGTCTAGTTTAGAATTTTAGCGAGGGTTATTGTGATTTGTGATTGTTTTTATAATTTAGAAATGTTAATGTAAAGCTACTACATATATTATTATGTAGTAGTTTTATTTTAATTTTAGAAGTATACTATAACTATAGAGTGTAGGGATATAAGAGAGAGGATAGAAAGTAAAAGAGTAGCATGAAAGATAGGGAGGTAGTAGGATAAGAGTAGAGTCCTATGGAAAGGATAAGTCAGTAAATAGAAGGAGTGTTAAATGGCCAAGATAGGCTTGAGAGGAAAGGTATTTTATAATAGGATATTAGAAATAGTAGTAATAAGTTGTTTTATGTTGGCCATATCAAGTTATTCATCGATAGCTCAAGACATAGT
>JAIRNY010000005.1 GCA_031257835.1 Candidatus Endomicrobiellum cryptotermitis | reverse complement strand
CTGGAATTTCATTCATTTTCAAAAACTTTTAATATGGCTGGATGGAGGCTTGGTTGGGTTTGCGGAGCAAAAAAACTACTTTATCCGTTAGAAAAGTTTAAATCATTTTTAGATTACGGTTCCCCGTCTTTTATGCAGCTTGCCGGCGTAGCAGCTTTAAACGGTCCGCAAGATTGCATTAGAGAATTATCAAGCATTTACGAAAGAAGAATGAAGAAGATGGTTCACGGTCTTCAAAAGCTTGGGTGGAAAGCTAAAGAAACAAAAGGGACTATGTATATATGGGTCGGACTTCCAGATTATTTGGCTAAAGAAGGATCTCTTTCTGTAGCTGAAAGACTTGTGAAAGAGATTGGTGTTGTTGTTTCTCCAGGCGTAGGATTTGGCAAGCACGGCGAAGGATACGTAAGAATGTCTCTTGTAACGCACGACAAAAGGTTTCACGATGCTCTCCTTAGGATAAGTAAATTTACAAAAGCTCCAATGAAGTAAATGAGGTGTTTATGAACAAATATATTAATGTAGGGCTTGTAGGTTATGGAACAGTAGGAAAAGGTGTAGTCAAAATTTTGGAAGCGAACAAAAAAATAGCTTTAAGAAAAGTAGGCAAACCTATTCGCATAAAATCAATATGCAATTTAAGACCTATAGATAAACCTGAACTTTACGTAAAAAATTTTAAAAACATAATAAAAGATCCGGAAATAGACTTAATTGTTGAACTTATCGGCGGATACGAACCTGCAAGAACAATAATAATAGAAGCTCTTAAAGCTGGAAAAAATGTAGTAACTGCAAATAAAGCCGTTCTTGCAAAGTATTGGGATCAAATTTTTACAACAGCTCAGGACTGCCAAAAGTCAATATATTACGAGGCCTCCGTTGGTGGTGTAATACCTGTAGTTCAAGGTTTAAGCGAAGGTCTTGCTTCGGAAGAAATTCTTGAAATAAAAGGAATTCTAAACGGCACAACAAACTTTATTTTGAGCGAAATGACAAAAAATGGCATAAATTATGAAACTGCTTTAAAAAGTGCTCAGAATTCAGGGTTTGCCGAAGCTGATCCATCTTTTGACGTTGACGGTATAGACACAGCAAACAAACTTGCAATTCTTTCTTCCCTTGCTTGGGGAGGCTGGATAAAGGTAAAAGATATATCCGTCAAGGGTATATCAGATTTAGATATTGAAGACGTTCTAATAACGCAAAATTTTGGTTACGACGTAAAACTTATAGGTTCTGCTGAAAAAACAAAAGATGGCATAGACCTTTCAGTACAACCTTGCCTCGTAAATCACGATCATACTTTTGCAACGGTTGAAAATGAATATAATGCCGTCATGATTACAGGAAAAGATTCCGGAGATGTTTTATTCTACGGCAAAGGCGCAGGACAGCAACCTGCTGCAAGTGCTGTAGTGTCGGACATTATAAATCTTTCAAAGTTTATAGTTACAAATACCGCAGGGATTGTACCAGACGTTGTCTATGATAAAAGAATAAAAATTAAAGTTCTTCATTCAGGTAAGAGCAAAGCCTCTTATTATTTAAGATTTTCAATTTTAGATAAGCCCGGCGTATTGTCAAAAATCTCCGGTATTCTCGGTAAGTTTAAAGTTTCAATTGCAAGCCTCACTCAATCTGACATAAGCGACAACGACTGCGCCCAGATAATCATAATTACGCATAAAACCAGCAGAGAGAATTTAGAAAAGGCTTTAAAACAAATTAATGCCACAAAATCTATAGTAAAATCCAAAGTAGTAAAAATTAAAATAGAGATTTAAAATGGACAAGGACACTATTTTCCTAGGACAAACAGTACAACTACCGTACTTTAAAAAAACATTGTTAAAAATAAAGAAATCTATTCCTGAATGTTCCTGAAATTGCGTCGGGGAATGTAAAAAATTTAAGAGAATTATTTTTTTTTTAAAAAAAAACAGTTTTCATTTTTTGCAACTTGGTCAACCCTTTATTTTAATAGATTGACCGAGTTTTTCTTATGTTATATAATCACTAAGATTAACATTATAAACGAGGCTTACAAATGGAAAATTTAATAACTGAAATTTTAAACAACAAACAGGTAAATAAAGATGATGCTCTTAAACTTTTTGATTTAGAGATAGAAGATTTATGTTTTGCTGCAGCAAAAATAAGAAAAAAATATAAGGGCAATAAGGTAAAAGTTTGTTCTATTATAAGTGCTAAATCAGGACAATGCAGTGAAGACTGCAAATTTTGCGCTCAGTCATCTTTTAACAAAACTGACGTAAAAGTCTATCCTCTTCTTGATACAAAAAAGATAAAAGAAGTTTCTGAAAAAGCTTTAGAAAATGTCGGCTGCTTTGGTATTGTCTCAAGCGGAAACGCCTTAAACAACAATGAAATAGGCAAACTATGCGAAATGTTTAAACAACATAAAAAATCATCACATCTTGGTGTGTCTATAGGAAGAATATCTGACGAAAGCTTTTGTAAACTTAAAGAAGCCGGCATAAAAAAAATGCATCATAATCTTGAAACTTCCGCAAATTTCTACCCAAATATTTGTTCTACGCACAGTTATCAAGAGAGAATAGATACATTAAA
>JAIRNY010000001.1 GCA_031257835.1 Candidatus Endomicrobiellum cryptotermitis | reverse complement strand
CGACTTTTTATTTAGAAAGAATGAAGAAGTAAACAGACATGTGTCTGTTTTATCCGGTGGAGAAAGGGCAAGACTATTACTTGCAAAAATAGCTATTAAAACGCCAAAACTATTACTGTTAGATGAAATTACAAACAACATAGACTTAGAAACAAAAGAACACGTAATACAAGTGCTAAAAGAGTATCCTGGCGCTATAATAATAGTTTCTCATGATAGCGCATTTTTAGAAGAAATAAATATATGTAACAGATATATAATAGGAAAATAACAACTTTTAATTCCTGCTTGATTGAGTAACCACTTGGAAAGAACAACCCAAACATCACCAAACATTTTCTGCACTTTTAATCCCAAGTAAATAACATACTAATCCCGCTTCATAAAAATATAGTTTTGGTGATTTTATGAGACGTTTAACCTTTATTAGCATAATATGGTTGAAGTGTGTATATTATATAACTTGCTTCTAAAATACTCAACCAATATTTATTTTAGTGTCCCAACATCTACCCCAGTATCTTTGGATAATTCTGTATAATTTAAAATCTGCCCAACCCACATTGCGCATAAATGCAAAAATTATGCAAATCATAGAAGTAGATTGTATACAAATCGCTGAGCAGCGTTTATATAAAATGCTAAATGGGGTATAGTTATGAAAGGAATCGGACAAGGCATAACATTTAAAAACATTCACGTGAAGTAAGAAAACTTATATATACAACAAACTCTATCCTCCTAACTTGCTGGTTTTAAGGAAAAATGAGAAATTTATACATAAATATTAGGTTGGGGGAACACAAACTGATCAAGTCAGGGAATAAAGGAATTTATTATAAGTGATTTTACTCTAGTTTAGTGTCTTACCTAAATTACAAGAGTGACTCACTAAGGTAAGCATCGCATTTAAACAAATTATCCAAGCTAGCAAAATGGTAAGACAATATCTGGGGAACCAATGGTTAAATTAAGTCAGATTACGAAGTAGCTATTGACAAGCCCTATAGTTTCTAAACTTGCATTTTACTTCTTTACTCTTGAAAGCAACATTAGGCAGAATTATTTTTTTGACATATGCCTCATAATATTTTCTGTCCTCTCTTTAATTAAGAGCAGCCTCCAACATCTTGTCTAATTGCTAACACTATACTTTATTTCAGCTATTACAACAAAGTCGTCTTGTTTTAATACAGCATCTATAGTTCTGCCTTTGTGTGTGCTTATTCTAACCTACATGTCAAACACAAGTGTTTTAAGCCATATCACAAAATATTGAATGATAATAAGCTTCGCTTTCTTGTTTTATTTGGTATGAGATGTGTGCTAATTAATAATGACGTCAAACTGTTTTGCAATTCTTCTTTGTTGGCAGCTTTTATGCAATTGGTTGCTTTTTAAGACATACTATACACTCCGTTCATAGGACAATCTGTTTCTATGTATCCGCATATAGTTGGAGTATTTAGAGTTCATTGTACATCGTGTAGATTGTTCAACCCCGAAAATATCGATAGTCCTGAAAACTGTGATACGCCTGTCAACAACACAAACTTTATGTGTTCATCTCCTGATTTGATTACTTGGTAAAAGTTGTGTGACGTCTCTTTTATCTCTTCATGTACTTCTTTTGCTTTATTTAAACTGTCTATCATTGGTTTATCATATTCGTCTACCAATATTACAACTCTATTCCTTGTTGATATTTGCATTTTTTCTATTAGCTCAGAAAAGTTGTTTGATAAAAGGACTCAAAGAAATATTAGCATTAAAAGCAAAACTTTCTAAGTTGGTTTCAAAAATAAAAATTTACCCACGTGCAATTTGCTAGTATTTTTAGTTTTAAGTTTTGATTATTAATATTTTGATGTAGAAATTAGATATTGTATATATGTTTTTTTTGACTTTTTGTCAATCTTGGGTGAGAACAAAGGAATTAAATGTAAGTTTGAGTATAGTTAGATTATTTATAATATCTTCATCTACAGTCCACTTAAAACTAGTAAACAACTGCCTTTTTTGTAGATCTATGCAAAAACATTTTACTACACCAACAGCAATTTATTGTTTTTTAAAACCCCATCTTTAAAACTATTTAAGAAGTCTATTAAAAATTTTTTTGACAAATCTAATAATTCTCCATTTTTGCCAACATAAGACGAAAAACTAAAGCAAACCTCTGGACGGTACATTACGTGCATTTCCAAAAATGAAATAGTTTCTTTTAAATGCATCTGCGCACCGAATGTCCCTATAGGACCTAAACTTGCTCCTAGTACACAAGCAGGTTTATCTTTCCACACGCTTTTAGACATCGGTCTAGAACCCCAATCTATAGCATTTTTTAAAACTCCTGGAATTGTTCTATTGTATTCCGGTGTTATAAACATTACAGCATAGCAATCAGTTACTTTTTGTTTAAAATCTATAACACTTTGAGGCACACTACTTTCTAAGTCCTGAGAAAAAAATGGCAACTGAGAAATGTCAAATGTATCAAATTCAAAATCTTTAGGAGCAAGAGGTTTAATAAGTTCAAAAAATTTCTTATTTAATGATGTTTTAGAAATACCACCAATAATAACAAGTATTTTCATACACTAACCCCTGCTATACAAGATAACTAGCAATTATTTTTCATATAAGCTCATAAAGATAATTGAATAACCATTCTTTAATTTGGCTTTTCTATAGTCTTTTCTACACTATTGCCCATTTTTGAATTTGCTTTAGATATTTCATCTGCATAATTTACTTGAAGGTTAGAAATCATAGAGGTTAACATTTCTTCTTCTTTTTTTGTTAAATTGTTTTTTGTTTTATCACGTAACATTAGCAACATATCTATCGTAATTTGAGCACCCTTTAAGTCTTTTTCAATTTTGCCATTTGCAGGGTTCTGTATTTTTCCAAGTTGGCACCATGCAGAAGAAGCAAACATAGTTATGACATTAAAAAAGTATGGGTTTACTTCCTGATTACTTTGTTCTAACATTTTGTACTCCCTAAATCAAAAATTACTATTTTCTAAAAAATTTATTTATAGCAACATTAATTCTTCTAATCACTTCATCTTTACCCATAAGCTCCATCATATTAAACAAACTAGGACCTTGAGTTCTCCCAGAAATAGCAACTCTTAAAGGGTGAAACACTTGCCCTGTCTTTATTTTCTTCTCTTCTGCAAAATCTCTAGCATACTGCTCTAAAGAGCTGGCAGAGAAATCTTCTTTTTCTAAAAGGCTACTTACACTTTCAACCAAAACCATTTCTGCAAAAACTTTAGACTTTTCACTAAGAAGCGTTTTCATAACAGCATCTTCTTTATAATCCACATCTTTCACAAAAAAGAAATCTACAAGAGACGGAATTTCTTTTAACAATTTTACTTTGTCGTGTTCTAAAGCTATAGCTCGTTTTAATAAATCCTTGTTCCAACCTGATATTAAACTTTCATTATTTGTGTATTTTAGCCAATCAACAAACAAATCGTACACTTCTTGAGGAGTTTTTGAGCGAATTTTTTCTCCATTAAGCCATAATAATTTTGCTGGGTCAAAAGTAGATGGACTTACACCACATCTTTCCAAAGAAAATTTTTCTATAAGTTCTTCTATTGTAAAAATTTGCTGGCTGTCTTGCATGGACCAGCCTAAAAGTACAAGGTAATTTATTAACGCTTCTTGCAAATAACCTTCCTTTCTGTATTCTAGCACAGAAGTGTGTCCATGTCTTTTAGAAAGTCTTGCTCCATCTGGACCTAAAATCATAGATAAATGAGCAAAACGAGGCATATTCCAACTCAATGCAGTATATATTTGTATCTGTTTAGGTGTATTAGAAATGTGATCGTCACCTCTTAACACGTGAGTCATTTTCATAAGATAGTCATCAACAACACATGCAAAATTATATGTTGGTACACCGCTTGCTTTCATAATTACAAAGTCGTCAAGCAAAGAATTATCAAATTCCACCCTACCTCTTATCAAATCATCTAAAATAGTACTCCCATCTTGAGGTATTTTAAACCTTATAACAGAAGTTTTTCCTTCTGCTTCTTTTTGTTTTCTTTGTTCTACAGTTAAATGCCTACATCTTCCATCATATTTTGGAGGAAGTTTATTCTTTTGAGCTTCCTTGCGCATAGCGTCAACTTCTTCACTAGTACAATAACATGGATAAGCTAACCCTTTATTTAAAAGTTCATCTATATACTTTTTGTATATATGTTTTTCTTTACGTTCCATCTGAGAATATGGAGCATATTCTGCAATTTCATTACCAGGCCCTTCATCCCAAGTTAATTTTAACCATTTCATAGCGCTTAAAATAACTTCAACAGACTCTTTTGTGGAACGCAATTCATCTGTATCTTCTATTCTTAAAATAAATTTGCCATTTTTATTTTTGCTATAAAGGTAATTAAATAAAGCTGTACGCACACCGCCAATATGCAGATCTCCTGTTGGAGATGGCGCAAATCTCACTCTTATACTATCCATTTCCTTCCGTTTAACATTATTCTTTATGTTCAATAAATTTTTTCTCTAAAAAACCTGGCACGTAGTCATCAAATATAGAAAATTTAGCTTTAATTGTATTTGAGATATATGTGTATAATACATGTTTTTGTTCTTCTAAACCATAAGTTCCACTAATCATAGTTGGTATAACAATCTTTACTGAAACTACAAGCCAAACCAACACGCTTACTATTAATCCTCCAAACCTATCTAAAATATTAAGATAAAAAAATTTAATTATCCTAAGAACTATTCCTCCAATCACAACAATAAAAAGCGCTACAATTGCAAAAACATAGTAAAAGTTAAATCCCTCTTGATAAGGATATTTCGAAGCAGCTAAAATAGCGCAAAAACCTGCAAGAATTGCAAAACATACCCTCCCAAGCCCAGCCTGCCAGCCAAGCCATCCTATTAAAGTCAGACTGATTAATAAAAAAATATCTACTATCAATTTTAACTCTATTTTACACTTGCTATTACAATTCTACTTGCAAGGTTTAGATAAAAACACATAGTTTTATGTGCTTAACTAACACTATTAAAATTTAGACCCCTCGCGTCTGATTTTACAAAAATTACTTTCACATTGTCAAAATAATAAAAATCTAGTAGAATCAGCATTATTATGAAAAGTATATCAAGTAAAACTGTGTGTATTATAATAATTAGCATAATATTTATATTTTTCATTAGTTTTATAACAAAAAACGTTTTTTTAAATCAATTAAACAAGCAAAAACCAGAAGAAAAACTTGAATCAAACATTGAAATTGAAAAGGGGATAATACAAAAAGGGGATGTTTTACAGTTAACATTAAAAAACAAAACAAAACTTTCAATGGAAAGCTCTAACACGATAATTAGAGAATTGCAAAAATTAACAAATATAAATCTTTGTATACCTGGTGATTTTTACGAAATATTTTACAATAAAAACACAGATGACTGGGCAGAATTTTATTATTACCCTCAAGGACCTTTTTACTATTCAATAATTCAATCTTCGGATAAACAAATACAAACACAAAAAAAAGAGCTAGAAGTGTCTAAAACTGAATATAAATATGAAGGAACTATAGACTCTTCTTTATGGGCTGCAATGACTTACAAAAATATACCTGCAGATGTAATTTTATACTTTGCAGATATTTTCGCCTGGCAGATAGACTTTCTTACAGATACAAAGCAAGGAGACATTTTCAAAATAATATATGAAGTTGAGCATATAGAAAAGAAAAACAAAAACTTATCTTCAAAAATTCTTGCCGCACAATATAAAACCTCATCAAAAACATATAATGCTTTTTACTTTAAAACAAGCGAAGGTAATTATGGGTACTTTGATCAAGATGGAAAATCTTTAAAAAGTACTTTTTTAAAAGCCCCTTTACAGTTTAGGAGGATAAGTTCATACTTTTCAGCTAGCAGGGTACACCCAATACTAAAGTATGCTAGACCACATTTAGGCATAGACTACGCTGCTCCACAAGGAACACCCGTTTCTTCTATTGGTGATGGGACCGTATTAAAAGCCCAATATAATAACGGCGGTTTTGGCAATTTGATAATCATAAAGCATAATAATGGATATGAAACTTATTATGGACATCTATCAAAATACGCTAAAGGAATTAAAAAAGGTTCTAAAGTAAAACAAGGGCAAGTTATCGGTTACGTTGGCATGACAGGACTTGCAACAGGGCCACATCTTGATTTTAGAATCAAACTCAATGGTAAATTTTTTAACTTTCTAACAATGAAACAACCACCAACTACTACATTAAAAGGAGAGGATAAAACAAATTTTAACAATTATATACAAAATTTAATAACTCAACTTTCAACTTAACATTCCTATCTTACCATAGAAACCTCAAAAGGATTTGCAGAAATAATACTTTCTTTAGACCTACTAGATTGATTTAAAAAATCAATAATATGTTTTTTGTTTTCTTTTTCTGCAACAACAATAGCTTGATATCCCCAATTAGATGGATTTCCTCTTATATATTTATGAGGGATATAGACCACATTATCCTTTACATCTAAATTTATAACTGCAGATGCTCCACTTGGCGAATATTTATATAAAACAGCCTTATCCTTATGTATTCTTAAAGCATACTCCCAACCTGAATTATTACTAAAAAAACCCAAAACACCAGAAATAAATGAACTCGACCCTGCTCCTTCAATATTGTTCAAGTCTATATAAAAGTCCAAAAAAGAAATCTCTTTCCATGTCAAAGAATCAAAAATAAAACTTATTTCAGTATTTTCGTTTCTAGATAAAACTTTAATATTTTTTAGGGTTCCTTCATTTTTAATAAAAACACCATTTGCTACTGGTTCTACTTGAGTTTGCCCTCTAAAAAAAACTTTACTTTTTTGCTCAACATTTGCTTTATCAACAGCTGCTCCTACAAGACGGCAAATATTATTATATGCCGCATCAAATTTTCTTGCGCTACTACTTGAATAAAGATAATTTTTTAAAATATCATAGCTAAGCAAATAAATAAATTCATTTTGAGCATTAATATACGCATATTCACTAAAATCACTTGCATTATTAATATAAGCATTAAGCAAGTTAACAGCAGAAAGAAGTTTTGCTTTTATATTAGATTCTACTTGAAAATATTGAAATAGTTGAGGTTTCTCTAATTTTGAAATCTCACAAAATTTACAAACATATGTAGGAACAGCAGGTTTTATGTATTTGCTATTATCAAAGATATAAATTAAATAGTCCATAAATTTTGAATTTTGCAAATGCTTTTTTGTAAGAAGGACCGGTATAATATTTTGATCTTTTTTAGCAGAAAGCCACCCCATCACATTTTTTTGGTTGGTCGGAAAATCTTTATATAATGAAAATGTTGTAATATCGTTTATTTTATATGCTCCAAAGATATTCTCTTTAAGATTATCTACATTAACCCACACAAAACCTAAATTTGTAAAATAGTAAAGCAAATCATTAGAAAGCTCAGCAAAGTTTAAAAACAACCCAAAATTGTTATTTATATTTCGCTCAAAAGCAATAAAATTGCTTGCAATATACTTTTCAAACATCATGCTAGAATTTAATTTCTTTGAGTGTTCTAAAACATTTGCAAGCTCTGTAAAAACAGGAAGAATAGGTTCCGGATTTAAAGAAAGAGAAACTTCTATCTTTCCTGAAGCAACAACTTCTTGCAAATTATCCGGTATTTCTTCCTTGGCTAAAATTGGTACTGTCATACAAAAACGATTTGAAAGAATTATTTTGTTAATTACTGAATCTGTAATATCAGAATTATCTGAAAAAAAAACTATATACTTACAATCATCACAAAAAGACATGCAACAAAACGATATAATTATTAAAAAGACTCGCAACAGGTTATAAGCAATCTTATTCATAATTTAAGTATTATAGCATTATTATGTATAAGTTAAAATTCATTCAGTTAAAAAAAACACCAAACAGCACATGAGCAATAAACATTTAACTTTACCAAATTTAAATTGACAAAAAATATTAATTTCAAGTAAAATTAAAGTCATGCTAAAACGAAATATTAAATTTGTCCTATTACTATTTTTTATTTTACAAGGTTGCATTACTCACCCAAAAAACTCTAACAATAGAGCTGTTGTTTTAGAAAAACCTCAAAAAGAAGAAACTTTATCATACCAAATAGCTAAAACAACTATACTAAGCATCACTAACAACAAACAAATCTTTGGTAATTTTATAAGAGGAATACATCTTTCTGCGTGGGTAAGCGGTTCAAAAAAATATAGAGAAGCTGCAGCAGACCTTTTTGACAATACAGAGCTAAATGCAGCAGTCATAGATATAAAAGAGTATGAGGGGCGCGTTTATATTGATGGGATAAAAATAGTAAATTCATACAATTTATATGACCCAGCTATACCAGATATAGAACAATACTTAAAACAATTAAAAGAAAAAGGAATTTACACTATAGCAAGAATAGTTGTTTTTAGAGATAATGCAATTTCTAGAAAAAAACCAGAACTTGCAGTTAAAAATCCAGATGGAACAATTTGGACAGACAGACGAAATGTAGCCTGGCTTGACCCTTATAATAAAGAAGCATGGCAATATAATTTGCAAATAGCTAAAAAAGCCGCTGAGATAGGATTTGATGAAATTCAATTTGACTATATACGTTTTCCATCTGATGGAAACACAAGAAATTGCAGATATTCCAAACCCCATTCTCCGTCACAAGCATCAAAAGCTTTAGTTGGCTTTTTAAAAGAAGCTAGCAGTCAGTTAAAATCTAAAGGAACAAAAATTTCTATAGATGTTTTTGGATTAACCACTACAGCAGATGACGATTTAGGCATAGGCCAGAAAATAATTGAAATGACAGAATGCGTGGATTATGTAAGCCCTATGGTATACCCTTCTCATTACGGGAAATGGAATTATGGTATAGAAGAACCAAACAAAGAACCGTACAAAGTAGTTTATTATTCCATCGAAGGAGCATTAAAAAGAATACCGCCAGAAAAACTTCGTCCATGGTTACAAGATTTTAGTTTAGGATATAAATACAGTAAAAATGAAGTAAGAGCTCAAATGCAGGCTTGTTATGATAACAAAGTTGGAAACTGGCTATTATGGAATCC
The DNA here is from genome assembly GCA_031257835.1 of Candidatus Endomicrobiellum cryptotermitis. Taxonomy (GTDB): domain Bacteria; phylum Elusimicrobiota; class Endomicrobiia; order Endomicrobiales; family Endomicrobiaceae; genus Endomicrobiellum; species Endomicrobiellum cryptotermitis. Next base: position 37,112 of record JAIRNY010000001.1, on the reverse strand, counting down.
TCGTTGTGTATATACAAAAGATGCATTAAAAGACAAAAATGAAGGAAACTTTTACATAGAAAGTGACCCGCCAACTCCATAAATAAATGTTAAAAACAGCAAACAAGAAGCTAATATTTAAAGACACTAGCACTATTACACAATAGCTGGTAATGGCATAATGGGACTGTCAATTTCCTCGAGGCTTCCACTGCCTATACTGACAGCTCAGAAGACGTTCGTATCAAACCTAATCATCGCAATTTACATTTTCTAAAGATGTTGTTTCAGTGTACTTAAACGATTTTTTATCTGGGAAAAATAAAGTATTTTTATTATTTGGATTTCTTATAAATTTTCCTTCTCCATTTACTGTGCCTATTTGATGCTGTGCAGATATCGTTCTTCATTACCAATTGCTTTTAAAAATATAATATTATCAAACCCATACCTTAAAAAAAACAGAAGGTAACAAAAAGCTAGTAATGCAAACACCATTTTCAACTAGATCGTAAATACTTTCAGTGTAGATTGACAAAGAAACCGAGCATCTTAGAAAATTGATAATAAATTGGGTTACCTGGCGCCCACATGTCTGAATGAAAATCCACATGCAACAATGTTGCAGCTAAATTATTCTTATTTCTTCCCAAAACAGCATAACTTCATGATGTTCATCCAAAACTGTTATATTAATAATTAACCTACTACTTTACTTTTAGTAATTCATTTAAAAAATTAGAATGATTTTCAGCAAACATTTTCATAAATTTAAAAGCGTTTGTTTGTTCATATTCAACTTCGTGCATACCACTTTCCGTTATTTGATATATGGTAGAAGGTGGGTAAGACAATATTATTGGTGAATGCGTAGCAATAATAAACTGAGATTGCTCGCCAACAAGTTCATTAAGTCTAGAAATAAATGCAAACTGTCTTTCTAAAGAGAGTCCAGATTCCGGTTCATCAAGTATGTAAAATCCATTTTTGCAAAATCTATTTAAGATTAAAGAAATTCTCCTCGCGATTGTTCATGCAAAGACTTTCCGCCATAAGCCTTAATTATTTTCTCACACGCAGCAGGCAATCATCTAAACTTTCAATATTTGTAGCAACGTTATAAAAACTTTCTGCTCTAAAAAAATATCCAGTTTTTGGTCTTTTTAACGATCTTTTCAATTTTCACCGATAAAAAATGTTACTTTGTTATCTAATTCGATGTTTTGGCAATTTTTTAAAGTAAAAATATTATACGGATATATTTCTTTATTTGCATTTCTGGTGTCGATTAATAAGTTTGTGTCGTAACCATTGTCCACAATTCAACTGTACCTCTTTTTTATAAAATACTGTTTTTTAGTTCTAAAATATCTCTAAATTCTTAACAAATCGTTTAATGCTATAAATCTCCTGGGATAATTTAATTTTATAAACAAACTTAAAAAAGTTTAGGCGCCCATGGTGGCGGTAATATAGCATAGAACGCGGTGGAGGTGAAATAGGGACAATTGGAAGTTTGAATTGAGGCGGGCGGGATTACATCTCCTTGTAGTATTTGACATGTTAAACATTCCATTATTTACTCCTTTATAAATTAATTCGGCAATAGAAACTATATTCGCTGAGTTGACCGGCTTTTAAGATTTTGTATTAATCAATATATAAAAAGATAAAAGAGTGTATTGTTGGTTATGTCATTTAAAAATTAAAACTGGACTATTTTGTATAAGATTTTAAAATTACAATCAGACTCAGATTCAGACTATGCCAATTTTTTAACAATTTAATAATTAAACAATCAAAGACAACATCCTTTCGGATGTTTTATTTTGCCTATAAGAAAAAAAGTGACTACCTTTGCAAAAAGTACACTTATTTACATCAAAAATATTAACAACTCCTAAGTTTTTTAACTTATTAAAAACAATTCTTGATAAATCTAATTTATTATCTTGTAACTTTAAATTAAAAAGATCTTCAAAATTTTTACCAACTTCATAACAACAAGAACGAATATGAGGACCAATGTAAACCTCAATATCTTTAACATGTACAGAGAATTTATTCTTAAAAATCTCAATTGTATTTTCTACTATCCCCAAATAAATACCTTTCCAACCAGCATGAATTGCAGCTTTAATTGTCCCATTTGTTATAAGTAAAGGCACACAGTCTGCCGTAAAAACACCTAGCATTATAGACTTATCGTTACTAATTAAGCCATCACAATTATCAATAAAATTACCACTATCAGTGTTTCCAACAATTTTGATATTAGCACTATGGCCCTGATTTGCAAGCACTAAATCATTTGGTCTTAAACCTTGCGAATTTAAAAAATTATCACGTGTTGTTTTGTCTTTCAAATTACCAGATAAAATAGTGCTCGTAAAATGCTTGTAATTAAAATTTTTATGAAATATAAATTCTTCCATTATTTTCATTTTAAAAATTTAGGTTTCCAGTACGTATAGGCAGGCTTGGAAGGTTCTATATCTTTTATTTTAGATTTCTGTTCTAAAAATAGATCTTGTTGAACATTTGCTACAGAAAAATTATCAGGCAAATCGTCACTAGCAAAACCTGTAGCGATAATAGTAACTTTAATTTTATCATCAAGTCTATTATCTATTGTATGTCCAAAAAATACATGACCATTAATACCATAATTTTTTATATCACTAAATATTTCTTGTAAAGTAAAAGCTGTTACACTAGAATTTGTAGTTATATTAACTAAAGCTTTTTTTGATTTAGAAATATCATAATTATCAAGAAGTGGACTTGTTAAAGCTTTTTTTACAGCTTCTTTAGGAATGTCACTTGTACTTTCTCCAATACCTATTAAAGCAGTACCTGCATTAGACAAAATATTTCTAACATCTGCAAAATCTCTATTAATTTCACCAGTCACTGTTATAACATCTGTAATGGCTTGAATACTTTGTCTTAAAACATCATCTATAATCTGGTAAAAAGTGTCTAAAGCTATTCTCTCATTTATAACATTAAAAACTCTTTCATTTGGAATAACAATTAAAGCATCTGTAAACTCTTCAAGGTTTTTAATCCCTTCTTCTGCTTGTGCCATTCTAACTTTACCTTCATGTTCAAAAGGCTTTGTAACAACACCGATAGTTAAAATACCTGATTCTTTTGCAAGTTTAGCTACAATAGGCGCTGCGCCTGTACCAGTCCCTCCACCCATACCAGCAGTAATAAATACCATATCTGCACCAATTAACCGTCCTCTTATGTCCTCTAAACTTTCCTCTGCAGATTGCCTGCCCATTTCTGGATTACCACCAACTCCAAGCCCTTTAGTTATCTTCTCACCTATTTGCAAAACGTCAGGAGCTGCAGACTTAAGCAAGGCTTGTGCATCTGTATTGATTGCTACAAATTCCACATTCCCCACATTTGCAGCAATCATTCTATTTACAGCATTACAACCACCACCGCCAACACCTAAAATTTTAATTGTAGCAAACTGCCCTGAATTTACCTCTTCTTGAGGCAAAACTATTTTCATACTCATTTAAAAAACTTCCTCAAACCATTTTGATATTCTCGACATCATACCACTACCAGAACTTTTTCTTTTAACATATTTACCATTCGAAAAACTCGAAACTATAGCTCCTATAGCTGTAGTATAAGACGGATTCATTAATATCTCACTTGGACCAACAACTTTTTCTGAGTTTGGTACGCCTGTTCTAGCTGAACAATTAAAAGCTTTTTCAAACGCTTCAGTAAGTCCAGCAAGATTACTACCTCCGCCTGTAAGAATTATGCCTCCTGACAAAAACTCTTCCCCATAATTATTTCTATTTATAATTTCTTTAATCTCGTACAAAATTCTATCTATTCGTAGAGTAATTATGCCATTTACAAGTTCTAATCTATCACATTTCTTTATACTTCTACCATCTGCAGATTTATATTCAAACTCTTCATTCTTAAAATCACTATACATAAATGCCGCACCATATTTTTCTTTAACATCTCTTGAAACAGAATAAGTTGCTCTCAATTTATGGCCTATATCTCTTGTAATATAATCTGACCCATCAGAAAGTTCATCAGTGTGTCTAATAATGCCATCTAAATAATGCACAAGTCCTGTTGTAAGACCTCCAAAATCAACAACAAGACAACTTAACTCTTTCTCTTCTTTTGTAACTAATATGTCACTTGCAGACAAATAACCATAAACTCTATCATCACAATTTACACCAATAGAGTTCATAGATTTAGCAATATTTCCTATATTACTACTACAAGCAATAAAAGCACAAACATCAACTTCTATATATGTGCCTTCCATTCCAATAGGATTTTGTATACCTCTTTGTTGGTTCAATATATATTCTCTAGGTATTATTTGAAGTATTTCTTGATCAGGTTCTAGTCGTATCTGTTTCTTTGCACTTTCTAAAGCATTATCAACTGTCTCTTGAGAAATTTCTCTATTTGAATAACTTATATTTGCAACACCTTTAGAATCTTTAGACTTAATAAAACTTCCTCTCATAGCAGTAACTACATTGCCTATTTGGCCACCCACTACTTTTTCTGTCTCTTCAAAAACTTTGCTAATAGCTAAAGCCGTTTCTTGTATATTTATAACAGCACCCGCTTTTATACCATCACAAGGCACACAAACAGCACCTAATATTTTTACTATCCTTGTGTCTTGGTCACGCATTCCAGCTACGCAACATACCTTGTTACTCCCAATATCAAGACCCGCTACAAGAGATTTTTTTGACATTTTTATCCTCTACTTAACTGGTTTTACAATTGCTCTCCCTAATAAATACAAAGTCATATCAATATACTCTATATTTTTATATCTAGACATTGCATCAACATAAATTTTTTGAAATTTTTTAAACTTATAAAACGATTGTTCCGGCATTTCATCACCCCAGAAAACTATAGTGTTTGAATTAATGACAAAAACAATATCCCCTGTACTACTCATTTTAATCTCTAAAATATTACTTAAGAAATCTCCTGCAACACTCTTAAACCTTTTAATAAAATCCAACAATTGTTTTCTTTCTTTATCTGTACTATAAAGCAACTTAGGCACTTTCATTGCGCTCATAAAACCACGTAACGGAAATGGGGTATCATCAAAATCTAAACCTAATAATTCATCATTAGTGATTATAAACGCTTCTGGTGTTCTTTCATAAAGTCTAACTTGTACTTTTTGCCAATATCTACGCATAACAATATTTTTTAATTCTGGTTTTAATTTTTTTATTTCACTTTCTGCTTCAGAAAGATTAATTTTTAAAAGATTATCTCCAACATTAAAAGGTAAAAGTTCTCGTATTTCTGTTTTCGTTACGTTTTTAGTACCTACTATTTTTATGTCTTTTATAATCATCTTATTAGAATTATATGCAATATCAAATAATTTTTTACAAGCAATATAAATTGCAAACAGAATCGCTATACAAAATACTATAAACAGAAAAATTTTTAAAAACTTTCTTCCTTTCTTGCTAGAGTTAGAAATACGTCTATTACTATAAACCGCTTTATAAGCATAACGTCTTTTTTTAGACATTTCTTATAGAGCTCTCTATAATTTTTAAAACTAAACTTTCAAAATTATATCCTGCAAAACGGCTTGCATCCGGAAGCAGAGATGTTTCTGTCATGCCTGGAATAGTATTATTTTCTAGCACCCATATTTTATCGTTTTCATCTACAATCATGTCAACCCTACAAACAGCCTTACACCTAAAAAATTTGTAAATTTGTTCAGAATAACTTTGAGCTGTATCATAAACTCTTTCGTTTATATTAGCAGGTATTATATGTTTCGACCCACCTTTTTGATATTTTGACTTAAAATCATAAAATTGTCCTTTAGGTACTATTTCTATAATCGGCAAAGATTTTCCATCTAAAACCCCAACCGTTATTTCTTTACCTTTTATAAAATTTTCTATAATAATTTCATTGTCATATTCAAAAGCTTTTTTTGCAGCTTTACTAAACTCTTTAAAATTCTTCACTATTGTAACCCCTAAAGCAGAACCACAAGACACAGGCTTTACAACAACAGGATAATGTTTTATATCAGGCAAACTTTCAAACTTCTTTAATACAATCCACTGAGGGGTTAATATATTTATACAATTAAAAAGGTTTTTTGATATATTTTTGTCCATTGAAACAGACGAAGCAAAAACACCACAACCAGTATACGGTACACCTAATATTTCAAGCATGCCTTGTACTGTTCCATCCTCTCCAATTGGGCCATGCAAAGCAATGTAAGCAATATCAATTTTTTCTTTTTTAACTTTTTCTTCAATATTTTTATTTACATCTATACCACAGACATTTAATTTCAACTTCTTCAAAGCTTTTAAAATTGCCTTACCAGATAAAATAGATATTTCCCTTTCACTAGATATCCCCCCATATAAAACCCCTATTTTTTTATTTTTTAATTCTTTAATAATTTCATCATTATTTATCATTTACTATTTTGACCTCTGTTTCAAAAGCTATATCAAATTTTAACTTTATTGTTTCTTTCATTAAATTTATTAAAGTTAAAACATCTTTTGAAGTTGCTTGCCCAGTATTTACTATAAAATTTCCATGTTTATCAGAAATTTTTGCTCCACCTATTTGAAACCCTTTTAAATTAGCTTCTTCTATAAGTTTTCCAGCGCTATAGCCAATAGGATTCTTGAATATACTACCCGCATTAGACATATCCAAAGGTTGGCTCAGTAATCGGTTGTGAGTGTTGGTATAAATCAGGCTTAAACTATCATTTTTTGTATCTTTTTTCAATAAAAACTTAACTCTAGTAATAACACAACTTTCCAAACTACTTTTTCTATAATTAAAATTTATTTGGTCCTTATTTAAACATCTTTTTTTTGCATCTTTGTACACCTCAACACTTTCTACAAAAGACCCTATCCACATATTTTTGCTTCCTGCATTCCCATAAACTGCAGCACCTACAGTACCAGGAACACCAGCAACACATTCTAAACCTACTAAACCATTTTTTAAAGCAACATTCAAAACTTGCTGGACTGAAGCTCCCGCACCTGCTAATATTTCTTTTTGGCAAACCTCAATGTTTTTAAACTCGCCTGTTAAAGTAATTATAATACCTCTATACCCATTATCGGAAAATAAAACATTACTCCCTCCACCTAAAATCATATACCTATAACTAAAGATATTTTCTAAACAACAAAAAAGAGCTTTTTCATTTGGTATTTCAATAAAAAAATCTGCATTACCTCCTATTTTAAAAGATGAGTGTTTGCATAAAGGTTCATCTTTTAAAATTTTACATCCTAATAAAGATAACTCTTGTATTAAATTAACGTTAATAACTCTTCTCCTTTTTTCCAAACATCACCAGCGCCTAAAGTAAGTACTATATCTCCAAAAGAAAGACTTTTTGATAATGTTTTTATATCGATAAATTTGTCCGCTATAGACTTATTTTTTAAAAGACTATTTAAAACAAGTTCCGCATTTACGCCATCTATAGCTTTCTCTCCAGCAGAATAAATGTCTAAAACTTTAACAACATCTGCATACTTAAAACTTTTACCAAACTCATCAAAAAGATTTTTTGTTCTTGTGTATCTATGAGGTTGAAATAAAACTATCACTTTCCTTTTTGGCCAAAAATGTTTAATAGCTTTTAATGTAACTTCCACTTCAGTCGGATGATGCCCATAATCATCAATAACCATAATGCCATTTTTTTCACCTTTAATTTCTAAACGTCTGCCCACCCCACCAAAACTACCTATAGCTTTGGCAATTAAAGCAAAAGGAATACCTAACCAAACACCTACACCTATTGCAGCTAAAGAATTTAACACATTGTGCTCCCCGGGAACTTTTATACACACATTACCAAGCTTTTTATTCATATAAAAAACATCAAAACTTGTACACGTTTCTAAAATTTTTATATTTGTTGCCTTAATGTCAGGAGATCCTCTAAGTCCGTAAGTCATGTACTTTCTTTTAATCTTACACATTATCTCCTTTATACTATTATCATCAGAACATATAATTGCTGCACCATAAAAAGGAATAGAATTAATATGATTAATAAAAGCTTCTTTAAGAGCGTCCATACTACCATAATAATCTAAATGGTCATTATCTATGTTTGTTACCACCGTAACCACAGGAAAAAGTTTTAAAAAAGAACCGTCAGATTCATCTGCTTCTACGACAATATAAAATCCTTTCCCTAGCCTTGCACTAGTATTAAGATTTTTAAGTCTCCCTCCTATAACTATTGTCGGGTCTAAACCACCTTCAGAAAGCACAAGAGACGCAAGTGATGTTGTTGTTGTTTTTCCATGAGTCCCAGCTATAGTTACTGCATGTTTTAGCCTTGCAAGTTCTGCAAGCATTTCTACACGAGGTATAATTGGAATTTTATTTTTTAATGCTACATCAACTTCTGGATTATCTATATCTATTGCAGTAGATGTCACCACAACGTCAACATTAGTTACATTTTCTGCATTATGGCCTATGTAAATTTTTGCTCCAATTTCTTCAAGATGATCTGTAATTTTTGTCTTTTTTAAATCTGAACCAGAAACAATGTGTCCCAAATTTATAAGAACCTCAGCAATACCAGACATGCCAGAACCACCAATACCAACAAAATGTAATTTATAGCAATCTTTTAACATCTATTTTCCCTTAAACTCAATGATAAATATTGGAACTACCCCATCTACAAAAAAAATAAAATTATTTTTTTATATACTCTGCACTAACAGTCGTAGTAAACCCACCTCTTATTCCAAACTCCATATCTATAGACATTTCTTTAGGGTTTAATATACTTATCAAGTCCCCTAAAATATTGTTTACTGCGCTCTCATGTACCATCCCTACCATTCTATAGGACTGTAAATACATTTTTAACGACTTAAGTTCTATAACAGTCTCATTGGGAACATAATTTATAACTATATATGCAAAATCAGGAAGACCAGTCCAAGGGCAAAGACAAGTAAATTCTTCAGATTCTATACAAACATTGATATTTTTCTCGACAAATTCATACGGCATAACTTCAAGTAAAGATGGCGTAACTTTGTCAAAGACCGGTAGTTTATTTTCCATATAAACTCCTTAACTTTATCTTTATCAATATTTTATACTTTTGTATAAATTTATACAAAAAAATATGCCAACATTAATTATGTTGGCGTATTTTTTACAAAATTTATTCAGTTTCAAGACTATCATAACCTGTAGCTTTTGCTTTCCATGCAAAAGAGAGCAGTATAGTACCAATCACTCCCAAGAAAATCAATAAACCAAAAGAAGTCTTCCAACCAAACTTATCTGTAACTAAACCAAGTAAAACACCAGTTAGAATAGTAGAAGTATACCCAAAAATACCAACAAAACCATTTGCTACTGCCGCAGCACGTTTTGTAGCTATGTTAGATACAGAAACAAGTAGTAAAGACTGCGTTCCATAAATACAAAAACCAGACGCTACCAAAAATAGTAGAGAAACTAATACTGACGCATCAATTGTGTTCCAAAATAAAAATATAAAAGAAGATGCAAGAGCCATAGCAATTGCACAAACACGAGGACCTTTACCATTAAAATATTTGTCCGTAATCCATCCACAAAAAATAATACCTATAGCACCTGATATTTCAAAAGCTGCAACCATCCACCCTGCATGTGCTAGATGCATACCTTTCCACTCTTTCAATAGTGTCGGACCCCAATCTAATATTGCAAATCTTAAAGCATAAACAAACAAATTTGATACAGCAATAATCCAAACGTATGGATTTCTAAACACTTGCTTTTTTATAAATTTTTTATATTCAGCAGACTGTTCTTTTTTATCTTGAGATCTTTTATAATTTTCACCAAATGTAATTTCAGGAAGTCCTACAGAACTCGGAGTATCATAAATAAGAAACCATAACACTATCGCAATAGCAATAGCAAGAAAGGAAGGAACAAAAAACACATACCTCCACCCTAAAGTAGCTAAATACCCACCAGATAGTAGGATAGCTACAGCTCCAACACAATGTGACGTGTTCCACCAAGACATTTTCGTTGCAAGCTCTTCAGGAACAATCCAATGAGGCAAAAGTCTAGCATTTGGAGGCCAACCCATTCCTTGAGCCCAACCATGAATAATCCATATTATACCCATAACAAAAATTGTAGAACTAAAACCAAAGATAAAATTACACACTGCACAAATAATAAGACCACAAGTAATAAAATTACGGGCCATAAATTTGTGAACAATAAAACCATTTGTAAATCTTGATATACCATATACTATTCCGGACAAAGTTAAAAATATGCCAAGTTGAGCTTTAGATATACCTAAATCTGCCTGCATTCCAGGCATAGCCATGGCGAGACTTTTACGCATAATAAAAAATACAGCATAAGCAACCCAAGTTGATACCATAGTACGGATTTGCCAATACTTAAATTTATTTGCTCCTTCAATTGATATTGAAACCATGAACTTTCTCCCACAATTTATATAATTATGCATCCATAACATATTAATAATATCATTTTAATCTGATAATTTATATTAAAAAAGACAATAACTTGTGAAATTTTTGTGAAATTTTCCTTAAATTAGTTTTCTAAAAAAGGCAAGCCCCCCCCCCCCCTAGACTAGATGTGAAGTTGCGAAGTGAAATGTAGGCAACATAATGTTTTAATTAAACTATAAAACGCCCTGAAGAGGAGTTGAACCTCCAACCTTATCCTTAGGACGGATCTGCTCTATCCAATTGAGCTATCAGGGCACAACATTAATGGTTATATCACAACTATATAAAATTTACAGTAAAAATTACAAAAAAATCCCAATGTGTTTATAAAATAAATTGTTTTTCCACCCCTCCTATATCCACCGAGATCTTCTTTCTACATTAAACCTCTTATCTGTAAGAGGAGAAAGTATAGTTTCTTTTTTACGCCTATCTTTGCCACTTCTACTATCAAGCTTAAGATTTTTAGCCTCTTCTGGACTAATAAAATTATATTTTGCAAGAATATCTTTTAATTTTTTAAAAGCTTTAAGTTCCAATTGTCTAACACGTTCCCTTGAAATATTAAAAATTTTCCCTATGCCATCTAAAGATACCACATCTATCCCACCAATTCCAAACCTCATGCGAATAGTTTCTCTTTCTCTATCAAGTAAGTCATTTAAAGCTATACTAATGTCCTCTCTAGTTCTTACAATTTCTGTAACAGATTCTGGCGAATTATCTAAAACATCAGAAATTGTATCCTTAAGCTGTATATTAGAATCTTCAGACATAGGCGTTTCTAATGAACAAGTTCCGTTAAACACAGATGAAAATCTTCTTAAATCATCAACTTGTTTCTTATTTAACTTCAATTTTTTTGCCACTTCCTCATCTGTTACTTCTCTGTTTAACTGTGTTTTTAATATCACTTTTGTTTTTGTCCAGCGATTCAAAGCATCCCAAACATGTGAAGGGATTCTTATTGTTTTTAGTTGATTTTCTACAGCTTTTCTTACATACTGTTCTATCCAATAAACTGCATATGTAGAAAAAGCCACTCCTTTTGAAACATCAAACTTTTCTACAGCCTTCATAAGCCCAATATTACCTTCTTCTATAAGGTCCATAATGTCCATACCTTTTTTTGTAAACCTTTTAGCTATAGGTATAACAAGTTTATAGTTTTGCTCTACTATTTTATCAAAAGCTCTTTTGTCTGTTTTCGACAAATGCCAAAGTTCTTTCATAGCTTCAGGAGAAACAGATTCTATAGTTCTTATCGCATCAAAGTAAAGACCAAGTGAATCAAATTTTGTATTCATTTTTGTCCTCTTCAATTCGGGGCGACTGGACTTGAACCAGCGACCTCACGGTCCCGAACCGTGTGCTCTAGCCACCTGAGCCACGCCCCGATAAATAAAAAACATAAAATTTAAATTCTTATTACCTTACCTTCACTTAAATATTACTTTTCTCTATAATCTTATTGTTCTGATCTACAAAAACAATTTTAGGTTCAATAGGCTTATCTGAAAGAGCAAAACCCATAATTATTACTTCCTCCCCTTTTTTTATTAAGTGAGCTGCCGCACCATTTAAACATATAACCCCAGAACCTGGCTTGCCCGGTATTACATAAGTTTCAAGTCTAGCCCCAGAAGTATTAGAAACCACTAAAACTTTTTCACCTATCCAAAAACCAGCTTTATCACAAAGGTCTGTGTCTATTGTTATACTTCCTTTATAGTTTAAATTGGTTTCTGTTACAGTAGCCTTAAATATTTTTGAACTTAAAACAAACTTCATTGCAAACTCCTTAAAACTATTATGTTATTTATTAATTGTTACAACTCTTTGAGGAAATGGAATTTCTATATTTTCTTCATTAAACTTTTTATAAATATTTTTCACAACTTCACTTTGAAGTGACACTTTAGAATACACATCTTTTACTCTAAAAGAAACTCGAAATAAGTGATGCAATTAAAAGAACTAACGAAAATGCAAACAATAAGTAAAATGTTTTAAAAAAAATTGTGTTTTTAGTATTTACTGGAGAACTTATAAATCCAAAGTACAAAGCTGCAAGCAAAAACCAAAAATATATATACTTTTTTGAAATAATAAACACTTCTTCATAAATAACTATACTTCTCTAAAATCTTTCTGATAAAACTAATAACATACTTATTAAGCAAAATACCTAGAGAAAAAATAACAATAAATAAAAATATACTTTCTATCCATAAGGCAAAATCTTTTGAAACAAACTTGCTTAAAAAGTCCAATACCATTTTTACTCCTTAAAATTTTCAACTTCTTCTTGGCATTTAATACAATATCTTGTCCAAGGTATAGCATTTAATCTTTGTAAAATTATAGCTCTATTACAAGACTCACAAAGACCATAACCACCTTTTTCTATTTTTACTAAAGCGTCGTTGATAGCATTTAAAGTTATTCTGTCATTTGCAGCAAGCTCAAAAAACATCTCTTTTTCACTATTTTGAGTAGCAGTGTCTATTTCATCGCCAATGGTCACGTCTAAGTCATTCTTAAGTTCTCTTTGACCATTATTTGTCTTATTTAAAAACTCTGTTTTTTTTTGTATTAAAAATTTTTTTAAATTTGTTAAATCTTTTTTGTTCATAATTTTCTCCATTAATTTGTAAAAACTTTAACCATTCTTAACTTTTCAGTCTCTTGCCCGCTAATTCTTATATCTTTCGAAGACATCTCTATAAGATAATCACATATTTCCTTTGTAATTCGCTCTCCAGGTATTAGTACTGGTATCCCCGGGGGATACGGGGTAAGCGTCTGCGCAGCAACATGACCAACAGCTTTTTTTAAACTAACTTTCTTTGTGTTATTTGAAAGAAACACTTCTCTAGGTCTCATAACCATTTCTGTAGCAAGAGATGGAATTTTTAGTACCCAATTTTTTTGTTTACCGTGATAATTTTTATTTATACTTTCAAGAGCTCTTACAAAAATTTCTACATCCTCCTTAGTTGATCCTTCTCCCATAATAGCTACCAAATTAAACAGATCTGCATAATCAAGCTGAACATTATACTCCTTAGCAAGTATTTCTTCTATTTCATTCCCTGAAAGCCCAGTTTTAGTTACATTCACTGTAAGCTTTGTTTCATCCAAGTTAAAACCTAAATTTTGCATTTCTTTGCGAGTGAAACATCTCATAGAAGGAATATTGTTATTTACATACATTCTCCCCCATCTTGCGGCTTTTATAACTTTATCAAAACTTTCCTTTCCATGCAAAAACACTTGCCTTCTTGCTAAGTCAAGGCTTGCAAGTGTCAAATAGTTTGGACTTGTAGTTTGTAGCATCGAAACTATCTTTTTTACTCTATTTATATCAATAAGTTTAGAATTAAAGTGAAGTACAGATCCTTGGGACATAGCAGATAAAATTTTATGAGTAGACTGTACACACAAATCTGCACCAACATCAACAGCAGACTCAGGTAAATTGTCATTAAAGTGTAAATGCGCACCATGGGCTTCATCTACAAGAACAATTTTACCTCTTTTATGGCATAAATCTACAATCTTTCTTAAATTAGTAACTACACCATTATATGTCGGGCTTGTAACAAAAACTGCTTTTGATTCAGGATATTTATCTAAAGCTTCTTTTATTTGATCATAAGTTACACTAAAAATTAAATCCAAATTTTGGTCTACCTTAGGCTGTATCCAAATAGGCCATACCCCAGACATTACAATACCTGCCATTATAGACTTATGAGAACTCCTTGAAACTATTATCGAATCTCCAGAATCGCAGGCAGAAAGAAACATCGCCATATTGCCAACAGAAGTTCCATTTACTAAAAATAGAGAGTGTTTTACTCCATAAGCTTCAGACATAAGTTCTTGAGCTTTTTTTATAGGACCAACAGGATCATGTAAAGAGTCCACTTCGTTAAAAACGGTAACATCAAACTTAAAAACTTCTTCTCCAACATAATTTTTTAAGTTTTCGTCTATACTCCTTCCATTTTTGTGACCTGGACAATGAAAAGACGTAACATTTCTTTTAGCATGATCTAATAAAATGTCAAATAGAGGAGCCTTAGACTGTTTTGCTATGTTAGAGTTTAATGCTTTTTTCATTATGGTGTCTACCTTCAAACATGCCCGGTAGAAGACTCGAACTCCTGACCCCTTCCATGTCAAGGAAGTACTCTAACCAACTGAGCTAACCGGGCGACATATTTGATTTACTATTTATTTAAAGAGTACCAGCGCAATTGACAATAAACAACAGCTTTACAAATAATTTTCTTAGTACTTGTGGGACCACATCACTAAAAAAAGGTGCGGGCCGGAATCGAACCGGCGAATAACAGTTTTGCAGACTGCTCCCTTGCCGCTTGGGTACCGCACCATAATTAAGTAGGGGTTGAATATATAAAAATTAAACCTGTCAGTCAATATCACTAAATCGTCAGCTCACTATACATAGAGAACAATAAACTATTTGAACAACCATAATTTTGAGCTAAACTAAATTACAGCATCTGCGTTTAAGGCATTTACACTTGCCCCAGCAACAAACCTTGTTGAAAATGCAGCCTGTAAATTAAAACCTCTAGACCTTTTTGGCCTGCTTGAATTGCTGCCATCATGCCTGACGGGCCCGCTCCCATAATGCAAACATCATAAATTTCTTTCATCTTCAATATTCTTCAATAATCCATCTATTGTAACTTTAAGCGTATATATATCATTTGAATCGTTAATAAATGTGACATCTGCCATTCTTGCTGTTTTTACAATCTGTTGACCAGAACCTTCACTTTGAGATTCTTTTTTTTCAAACTCAATAAACTCCTCTAAAGTTTGAGGATCTCCAGGCCTTTGTCTTTTTTTCATTCTTTTAAAACGTACATCTTCAGGCGCATCTACATTTACAAGCACAAAATCTTTTCTTTTTTTAAATTCATTAACTTCATCTGGATGCCTTATAGAAGTTACACAATATTTACCATGCAAATCAATCTTATCTAAAACTTTCCTTGCAAGCATTGCATTTCCATTTTTCCCCCTTAAATTTGTCCCAAAAACTATTAAATTTTCTCTAGTTGGTTCTATAGCATCTTTTTGCATTAGTTCTCTTATAATATCTGACAAAGAAAAATGAATATAACCGTGCTTTTGCGAAATATATTCAGCTACTGTATCTTTACCAGAACAATAAGAACCCGTTAACCCAATTATCATTTTTTGTCCTCTAAAATTAAGACAAATTTTCAATTGCAATTTTTACTACACACTTTTTTACTGGCAATGTTGAACATAATGGAGCATGTGCATCATGATGGAAAAATACTGCAAAAGTTCCTTGATTTAAAACAATATTAACATCAGGTTTATCGTTATAAAAAGCAATATCTTTTGACAATTGGTAGTCTTGATGAATTTGCTTACAATTTAGAAGATTTTTCCAACCTATAATATCACAACCTTCAATAATGTACTGAACATCAATATATTTTTTATGAATCTCAAGTTTTTGTTCAACAATAGGTTTTGGGAAAGATGTCTCTACAACTGCAAACATATACTCGTTTATATTATAACGCCTTTCCTCAAAAGTAGAAAGATTTGTTTTTATAAAACTTAAAGATTCCTTGATTATAGGACTAAACTTAGAATAAAAATTAATATTTTTTAAATCATCTATTATCATGTTAATAATTATAACAAATAAGAAACCTTTAATAAATAAAAAAACGACTTAACTACTGTCGTTTTATATCATTGCGGGGGCAGGATTTGAACCTGCGGCCTTCAGGTTATGAGCCTGACGAGCTACCGAGCTGCTCCACCCCGCGACGTTATGTATAATATATGTAATTTTATTAGTATAATAAAAAAATTCTATATTGTCAAATTCTAGCTCTATAACATATTAGTCTCTGGCAAGCGTTAAAACGTAAACTTTTTGTGCTCCATTACATTTAAGTACATTAGCACAAGAAGACACAGTTGAACAAGTAGTAGCTATATCATCTACTAACAAAATCGTTTTACCTTTTATCACATTTTTATTTTTCACAACAAAAGAATTGTCAATATTTTTCACTCTTTCAGATTTAGACAATTTAAATTGAGGTTTTGTAATTTTTTTTCTAAACAAAATATTTCTTAATATAGGAATTTCTGTTTTAATAGACACTCCTTTTGCCAAAAGTTCTGCTTGATTATAACCTCTTTTTATTTTCCTTAAAATATTTAGGGGCACAGATATAATGAAATCTGAACTGCTAAAAAAATCATATTCTTGTATTAATTTACTCATTTCAAAAGCAAAGTCTTTATATAAAAAAGGTCTGTTTGAGTACTTAAATTTTAAAATTAATTTTCTCAAGTTCCCTTTATATAAATAAACTGATCTTAATTTGTCAAAGCCATATGTTTGTAAATTTTTCCTACATGTACAACACAACTTTCCCCCATCACCTAAATTAATACCACACTTTTGGCATATATCATCTTTTATTTTATTAAAAGATTTTTTACATTCATCACAAATTTTATATTTAGATATAGCAGTCAAATCTTTACCACATAAAGAACAGGTAACAGGATATAACAAATTAATTGTTTTTAAAAATATTTTTTTTATCATTTTAAAAATTTTAAAACTGAAAAGTTAATTTACTTAAAGCAGTAATATCGTGATAATTTAAATTTCTGTTATATCGAAACTCAAACCTATCCCAACTAAGTCCAAAAATAAATCTAAAATATTTAGATATTTCGTAATCAGTATTTAGCGAAACACCAAAGTTTGTATTATTGTCTTTTTCTATAGTTACTTGAGACTGTTGGTCTATATATTTAAGAGTAGACGTAAAAATAATTCTGTTTCTAAGTGGAACAAATATTTTTATAATTGGTATACTCAAACCCGAAGGGAACAAAGTGTCTAAATTTACTTGTCCTAAATAAGTATTTTTTTTAACATTAGACACATATCTTCCAGAAGCATTTTTTTGCCAATTATGTTCATTTTCATATCTTATAGAAAATCTCCATTTACCCACATCAAAAGTGCTCTGACACGCATATTTTTGACCATTACCATTATAAATAACATCGGAAGTGATATAATCATGTTCTTGAGAGTCTGTATTATCTAAACCTAAATACAAATCAAAAAGTTTTATAAATTTGAACCTATACTCTAAACCATATAAAAGACTATCAGAATATGCAATTCCATAAGTTGTCATATGCTTATTTTTATATTTAGCATTCAATTGAGTGTCACTTAAAAAATTTGTACTAAATAAAAATCTCTCTGTTTTAGATATGCCTATAAGAATATCTGGCCAAGTCAAAGTACATATAGTTCGTCTTGTTCCAGTTATATATGAATTTTCATTTCCCTGTGTGTAAGTACAATTAGTAGTAAACGTGTTTAATGGTAAAAGGTATCCTTGAAAAGAAAATATTTCAAAAGGCATATATTTACCAGAAAAACGAATATCATCTTTATTTAAAATTGTTTTAACAATATAAGAATTAGTAGAATAAAAAGGTTCCAAATCCATTAAAATATTATCTCTGACCCAAAGTCTGTCCATAGCAAAACCTATAGACCTAAAATCTTTATTTACCCTATCATAAGAATCAGAATCCTGTAATCGATAATATGTTGAAAAAGTTAAACTTTTAAACAAAGCTAACTTTGTAATATCACAAGCGTTTAAGTTCCATGCAATTTCACCAACACCATTTCTTTCTATATACTTTTTTTGACCGGGTATTTTTAAAGTTGTCTGAGATGTACTTAAATTTATATCATAATTTTCTTTTGTGTTAATACTATATATACAAGACGGACTAAACCAATTTACAAACCCTAAAATTACACTTGCACCTACAGTTTGGTTTAAAGTTTTGTCGTACTCAATTTCAGTAGTAAAATCGTTATTTTTTTCTTTTACCATATTTAATGAATAAGCTGGTAAAAATGTAACACCATCAAAAAATTTAAAAGGAAGTTTAAAAATAAACATTTTAGACTCTTCTAACGTATGGTATTGATTAACATCCAAGTATTTGTTTATTTTGTCTAAACCTAAAAAAGAATCGGACTCTAGTATGGGAGTTGAAGGATAAACTTTATAATAAGACTTTATCGTTTTTACATCAGCGTTAATATTTGTAGGCAACAGAAAAATCCTAATAGGGTTATTATAAACCATAGTGCCTGACAAAGTTTCCCTATCTTCTAAACGACTGATTTTAGAAGTATCTATAATAGACCTAGCATATTTTGCAGATATTTGCGGTAAATTTGTGCCTAAACTTAAATCAGTTTGAGTATAACCTGTATATGTTATTACTCGCCCTTTCTCGTTTAAAGAAATTAAATTAGATTTATTTTCTATAACTTCAGGGGTTACTGTACAACTTCTTGAAATTCCAGTTTTGATAGGGAGAATACTTATATGTTCTTTAGGAGTAAATCCTCCCAAACTAATATAAGCGTCTTCTTCACGTAAATCTCTATTATACACTCCCGCTGCAAGATTTTGAAAATCTCTATTTATAGATTTTTTAGATCCTCCAATAGAAACTGCACCTAAGCTAGATGTTCCATTCCACTTGATGTCACCTGCTGTTTTATAAGCTTTACCTATGGTCTGTTTACTACCAATTACATGCAATTCTTTAAACCAAATTTGATGTTTATTTCCCACAGAGTTTGACTTAACACCTAACACAAATTGAGAAATCCTATTTAATGACGGGTTTCCAGTTATTGTTATTTGTCCACTAGAGTCAAAGCTTGTCCAGGAAGCATTTTTCCCAAAACCTGATTGATTAATTTTAATAACTTTCCAATCTTGCCACGATACATCATTACTAACTATAGTTTTATACTCAAAATAATTATCATCATTTCCACAAGCTCTAAATATTATTTCATCTCCTACTTGTGCAAAGCCATCACTGGGTTTTGCATAAACCATAAAACATATACTGTCATATTTAGATATATCTAAAACATCTCCAGTATAAACCGCTTTTGCAAGTAAAGGAGCATTGGTAATAAACGTATCATAAGAAAACTTTAAAGCACTTTCATCTTTTTTAATTTGACCACTTATTCCATATAAATCTAAATAGTATTTACTAGTTAAAACTGACCTATATTCGGGGTCATATCTTCCTATAGAAGAAATACTAAAATTATCTGAATTAAGACCTGTCTTTCCCCATTTGTTTCCAACTATAGAAATTTTGCCTATAATAATCTTACCTAAATCACCTCCGGAATCCATCTGCTTCATTCTAATACGCAAAATTCTTATGTTTTTCCAATTTGTCCTATTGGCATCATTTATACCTAAAGGTATCCTAACTTGTTTCCACCCATTAATATTCTGTTTAATTACAGCAACACTTGAGCTT
This sequence comes from Candidatus Endomicrobiellum cryptotermitis, assembly GCA_031257835.1. GTDB lineage: Bacteria > Elusimicrobiota > Endomicrobiia > Endomicrobiales > Endomicrobiaceae > Endomicrobiellum > Endomicrobiellum cryptotermitis. The sequence continues at coordinate 17,085 of JAIRNY010000001.1, read as the reverse complement.
GAAAGACTATAGCTACCAGCTATGTCTTCTAAAGTATCTAGTACTCCATTACCATTTATGTCTTCCGTCTCAAGCTTACTATTATGAGCACCTATTAAAGACACTGTACCGTCAACATTATGAAATTTTCTGCCAGTATCTTTCCAAGGACTTAAAATTCCTGTACCATCGACATCTTCAGTATCTAACACACCACATCCATCTGAATCCTCATTAATACATGAAGCACAATCTATCACCATTTCATGAAAATTAGAGCTATTATCTTTTATCCACACTTCAAGATAAAGTTTTTTAGAAAAATCTAAACCGTTCCAATTTGGACAAATTTTTTGAGCAAAAGCTATTTGACTTCTATACCTAACATCGTAATTTAACTCTAAAACTAGTTGTTTTTGACCATCAACTAGCTCCAAACTTGGATCAATATCTTTTATATTAATCTCATAACTATTCCAAGATAAATCGTTTAACATTCTTCTTGTTGTAGGGTATTTATCTGCGCTATGAAACCAATTATCTTCTAAAAGAATAATTGAATCTTCTCTAACAGAACTGTCCATAGAATCTATTAAAGCTTTATTTACAGTATTTTCATTATAAGCACTTAAAGCGTACTCTGCATTTGCATTAAGTTGTATATTTAATGCATCTATATTTAAATTATCAATTTTAAAATCACCTTCTCCTACAGTAAGACTTATAGGCGCATTCCTTATATCTGGCAAAGCTGTACTTTTAGACATAAAATTGTGCAACATACTCGCGCCAATAGAAATATTTTCAGTTAAGTTAAACTTACTACTAGCTCCAAGAAGAACAGTCTCTGCCTGAGCACCTAATAAAGAGTAATCATAAGACACATCTATCACAGACTTTTCTTTTATTATATTTTCATTCTTTATTGTTAAAATACCTAAATCATAATCTAAAATATAATCTATCTCAGGACTTAAAGTGACACCATCAACAACAACTTTCTCCGACTTTGGAACGATGTTTGGCCTTAACATTATTATTTTGACATTATACTGGTACTCTGTCTCAAAATTATATTTATGGTCATTAGTTAAATACAAAGAATCGTGCAAAGTTTCAGACAATTTAAAAATACCATTTTCAAAATCAACGTCAATATTTGCATTATATCCTGGTTTTTGAGGATATAATGGTACATTTTTACTTCCATCAATAACTGTAGGAGTATTGCCATTGAGATCTTTAATTACAAGTAAAAAATTTCCTCTTCCATTATCTCTTATTATTTTTAAATTACCTAAATTATAAAAAGTTTTAATTTGTGTCGTGATATTTTGAGTATCATTAATATCCTTAATAATTAAAGGGTTAACTGAAAGAGGTGTGCCATCTTCAAAATCATAATTTACAGCTACAACATCACCTTTAGATATGGGATTTTTAAAAACAAGCACACCAGTATTATAATCAACACTAAAATCTTGTCCTGCAACAAGAAGAACAAAGTTTCCCTTATAAGAAAAACCATCAGTAGCATTTAAATTATAAAGAGTTACATCTGAAGTAATAGTAAAATTATATTTTGGGTCTAACTTTTGATAAGCCACATATACCTTAACTGTTCCACTTTTTATTTTACGATTATCTCCATTTCGTAAAAGAGAATAATATTTTAATTTTATATAAGCAGTATCTGGTATAACTTTTCTTTCTAACTGAGTATTTCCTACAAAACGTTTAACTTCAGAAAGTCCTTTAGTTTTACTAAAAAAAGCGTTAACTCCTAAATTTTTATAATGAGTATCCACTTTTAAGCCAAACAGTTCTTTTTTATACCCTGTAAATTCTGTAGTGGGTAATGATACTTCTATATCACCAAATGAAGCCTGTTGTATAAATTCTCCAGGTTTTCCATTATATATTAACGATATATCCTTTTTTTCTGCTTTATCATCATAATCAATATTGACATTAAACCTATCACCAACACCTCCTAAAACCTTCATCTGCATTTCTTGTTCCATTTTAAATGATGACGAGTTTTGACGTTTACCATCTTCTTGATTATCATAAACTCTTTGAGAATAATTAAAGCCTATCAATTTTCTTCCAGTAATTGATAAGCTCGACTGAAGCGGTAATCTTATTTTAGACAAAGAAGTAGACGAAACTAAAACAGTATTTGTGTCAGAGATGATGAGATCTTTTAGTAGCCAACTATTTTGTGAATACTTTATATTATCATCTTCTTTATTTTCTAAATATTTTAAAATTTCCTGACCTGCAATTTCTTGAGCAGATTCTGGCAATTTAAACTCATTATGTTGTGAAAAATATTCTTGGGATATTGTTGTTCCAGATGGTTCAACAGCATCAACATTTTTAAACATATTATACTTATCAAATTCTCTATAAACTTCATCCCTGTAAGGTCCAAGCACGGAATATTCCCTTTCAACATCTTTAGAATTTACTTTATATGTTAGAGTAATTAATATAAGAAATATTAAAATAAAAATTTTAACTTTTTCAAAAGGGTCCATTTACAATTACTCAAGCTTAATTTTTTTTATTCTATGTAAAGCAATTTTTGCTTTTTTATGATTATGGTTTAGTCTTAAAGCTAGCTCCCACATCCTACTTGCTTGATAGTACTTACCTTGAGCATATAAGACAAGCCCTTCTCTGTATTTTTCATCTGCAGCAACTTCATCATACTTGACTTCTTCTCTTAAAGAATCTTTATCTTTTGAGTCTACTACTAACATACTATTCGACAATTCAATAACGCATTTATTTATATATTCTTTAGCTTTATTATAAAATTCTACTGACTTTGAAAAATTATTATTACTTATAAATTTCTCCATAGATTCCATCTTTTTAATACAATGTATCCATTTTTTTAAACTATAAAGTTCAATTCCTTCTTGAAAAAGTTTTTGAACTTTAAGGGTAACCTCTTTTTCTTTATCTTCCATTTCCTTTAATTTTAAGATGTTATCTATCTTATCTTTGTACTCAAAAATTTCTGCTTTTCCTCCAGTAAACGCTATATATTTTATCCATTCATTTAAAGCTTCCTTATAATTTGCATTATAATATTCAATATAAGCTTTAGCATAATATTTATCAGCAAAATTAAGATTTTTATCATTAGCATTATTATTCATCAATGTAATAATATCGTTATAAAAATGGCTCGACGATTCAAAATTTGGATAAGAAACAATGACTTTTGACAATTTATCTGTAGCTTTTAAATACTCTTTTTTATTATATAACTCCTTTGCTTTTTTAAACTCTTCTTGAGCTATCTTCATATAAGATATCTCTTCATGTAAGGCAATTTTTGCTTCTTTTAGTAAAACATCACACTTTTTTATCCACCTATATGTCAACATAAATCTGTTTATCAAATCTATTTCACTAAAATCTGCAGCATAGTCTACTGTAAACATATAAAAATCAGCTCCGGCACCAAATGTAATGTGTTTAGTATAATAGCCTGCACGTAAAGCATATTTTTCTGCAAAAATATAAGACAACCCTGCACAAACCTCACTAAAAGAATCTTCATACTTTAAATCTACATAAATATTAAAAGTATCCTTTGACGTAAACCTATAATACGTTGGTAAAACAAAAGCAGAGCTAAATCTATAAATTAAAGGGATCTCGTCAAAGGTGTAATCAATCCTAGGTTTATTTGCAATAAAATTTTGCACAGAAAAAGCAGTTTTTATTTTTATTGCATCTGCCAAAAACACCTCTTTTGCTAAACCAAAATCACAACAATACATTGGTCCTTTTTTAAAGTACATATCAAAATATACATATTTTACATTTAATCCATACACAACTGCCAAATTTTCTAAAAAATCTGAAAAAGAAAAAACATAGTTCCAACTATTTACAGAAACAATTTTCTCTAAAGTATAAATATTTTCTCTTATTTCAATATTTCCACTAGCTAAATTAGATGCAGAAAGTCCAAGATGAATTTTTTTACTTAGCCTAAAAGCAAGTGTTGCAGAATTATAAGAAGAGCCTTCAAACAAATTAAAATGAGATACAGATATCGCATTTGCAGCAAAAAACATTAAAGCTGGATTATATTGCAAAACTGACGGATCTCTGTAAGCAGAAAAAACAGTTTCTCCAGCACCAAAAGCAGCAACGCTTGCCCCATGCGATAGAAAATGTTTTCTTCTACCGGAATATCCATATATTTCTTTAGCTTGACATATCAATAACAATAATAGAATAGCTAATATTATTTTATTATAAGTATTCTGCACCGTTCAGTTTCCATTTTATCTTCGTACTTTTTAGTTAAAATTGCAATGTAACTACCATTATAAAGAGTTCTTCCTAAATTATCTTTTCCATCATACTTTATGTTGCCAGTAGTACTCCCATCAAAAAAAGATTTATCTGATTCCCAAACAAGGTCACCATATTCAGAATAAATTTTTATTTCAGCACTGCCGTCATAATACATAGGAAAAACAAAGTCAGTTACTGTACCTATATCAGGATTAAATGGATTAGGTACATTATAAAACTTTTCTACTAACCCTCCTGTAAAAAAAGAAAACATTTCAGTTTCAAGAAATACTCCAAACTTATTTTTTATAATCATATACCAATAATATTTTTTCTTATGTTTTAATTTTGATATGTTATGAGATAAAGAATTAATATCTGGACATTTTTCTATTTTTTTAATATCAGACTTCTTTGATTCAAGACCTAAGTATAACTCATAAGATAGTTTATCGTCATTTTCATCAGTATTTACGTTCCAAGAAAAGAATATATTGTCTGGTGGTATTTCTTCAAATGTAGAATGTGGTGATTTTTTAATAAAATTGTAAGGTCTACTAGTAACATGCCAATTTCCTTTTACTTCGCACAAATTAGTACTGTCATATTTGTTTGTAGTTATATACTTATATTCATAACTACCTTTATCCAATTTTAAAGTGTACGTATATGAAGCTTTATATTTATCTACAGACCCACCTTTATCCATTGAGTAAGTTTTAGTTGAAGCGTCAGGAAACTTTAATAGAATTTTTGGATAGCCTTCTTGAGGGGCATTATTTACTACATCATTATGCACTACATTAAAAATAACGTCTTCTTCATCATATATAGAAATAGAATCACTTTGATGTTGTGGGGTTAAAAGTTTAAATTCTAAACTAGGTTCATAATCAAACTCTTCAAAATATAAATTCGTAACCTCTACATAACTTTTATTACTGCCTGCAGACATCTTAGTACAAAAAGGACAAATAATACTATCCTCATACAAAAAGTCACACGACATGAAGAAATTATTATAATTAAAAATTTGATAACCTGAATTACTAAAAAAAGCTTCTAAGGTTTTGGGCATAGTAACTAATAAAAGAATGAAAAACAAACAGATAAAATTTTTCATAAAATTAAACTCTCTATAAATTTAATTTAAAATTTTAGTATCGTACCACTTATCTTTTGCAGTTAAATAATAGACCACTTTCTCTATTGAAAACAATAACTTTTCATTCTTTTCAAACAACAACTTTTTTTGTTTATTATAAACATCTTTCCAATCGCAACTTAAAACCCCTTCACTATTTATCAGATAAACCTGTTCTCCTTCATAAGAAAGAAAAACAAATCTATTTTTTGTTTTAGAAAACAAACTTTTTCCTAAAGAAGAGTAAGGAGTTTTTATGTTCAACAAATCAATTATTGTAGACACAATGTCAATTTGACTTGCAAGAGCAGTATTCCTTTGAAACTTAAACAATTTTGGGCAGTATATTATTGCTGGAATTTTAAATGTTTTGTCTACTTTTGTCTTTTCAAAAAGTCCGTTTATCCCACCAACCCCATAAGCTTGATGATCATAAAGTAATATAAAAATTGTTTTATCAAACCACTTAGACTCTTTTACTTTTTTAAAAAATTCACCCAACGCATAGTCAGAATAATAGAGTCTGTTTAAATATCCAGTTCTCTCTGTACCATCTTCAGGATATTTTTCAAGAAATTTTAAAACTGTTTTTGTGTAAGGGATGTGGGTAGTTGAAGTAAAGTAAAATCCAAAAAAAGGACTTTTTAATTTTTGAACTTTATTAAAGAAAAATTCCAGCCCCTCTATGTCATAACCTTTATTTATCTGCAAATAGTTATGATGCAGTGGAATATCTTGCTTACCATAAGAATTGTTAAAATCTAAATAGTTTGCTATTGCTATCGCATTATCAGATTCTCTTTTATCACCCTGAACAAATACATTGCCATACCCACTTTTTCCTAGTATCGCAGGCAGTCTTGTTTGACCACAATTTTCAAGACCTTGTCCAAAATAGAGCATACCTTTTACATAAGGAATACTCAAAAAAAAAAAGGGACATCAACCCCATTATACTTCTTTGCCCATTAGCATAAAAGTTGTCAAACATTATTGAATCCTTAGAAATGTTGTCAAAATTTGGACTAACACCATAGTTTGTTCCAGCCAACGAATCTATATAATCTTTTTGCCAACTTTCAAGCAAGATAATTATAACATTATATCCTTGCGCATTCACATTAAACTTAATTCTTTGCCTCATTAAAGTATATTTCTCATCTACAAAAACCTCTTCACTTTTATCTAAAAGGTTATCTCTTACAAATAGAAAGCACACTTTTATAAGAAATATTTATATCATTTGGCAAAGTTTGAGCGCTTATACTTTTTAAAGAAGTAAAAACACCGTTCAGCTGTAATTCTCCAGAAATTTTATTTCTAGAATATGCATCTGTAATAGAAAGAATCTTCTCTTGCACCCCACCCCCTAGCAAAAACAACCAAAATAAAACCTACTATAAAAGTTACAAATAAATTTAAAAAAGTGATAAAAAAATAATCTTTAAACGCTAAACTTAAAAAGTAGCTGGCATGATTTTTAGCTAATAATATTTCTGTAGTTAAGTGTTTATTAAAAAATTTAGGTATATTTATTAAAAACAAAAGATTCCACAAATTACAGAAATTGCAAAAAGATCAAAACGAAACCCCAGTAAAAAAGAGTATAAAAGTTCAAGACAAGACAATTGATTTAAAAATCTGTAATTAGTACACAATAACACAACCCTAAATACAAAAAAAACAGTAATTAAGATAAAAAAGTATACTGAAGTTAATTTTAATCTGAACAAATTAATGCCCGATTATTTTAAGTCACTAAAAGAAACTATTTCTATATTTTTTTCTTCAATATTCTTTTTAAGTTCTGGATTTAAACATTTAACAAAGTCCCAAGCTCTCCATCTTTCTAAAAATCCAGGATGTATCATAACTTCTCCAGCTTCATAGTTTGAATCTAAATCAAAATTATCTATAAAAAAGTATGGGCACTTTAAATCAAAATGTTTTAAAATTGGAATTAAAACTTCTTTTTCAAGATTTTTATAAAAAAACTTACTACTGTCATAGTACCCATTATAAAACCTTATAAGTACACCTAACTCTTTTGCTTTAGAAGCTACAATAGGTAAAACTTCAGGATGCATATGAGAATGATGATGACTATCTAAATGCGTTAAAACAAAACCTGCTTTTAAAAATTCATCCAATTGTTTGTTTATTTCATCTTTTATTTTTATTTTCATAGGGTGAGTAATTTTTATAAGTTTTTTGTAAAACCTGTTAGGTTCTCTCATTAAAAATATAGAATCTAAGTCTATATGAAGACCTGTCTTTAAATTAGGGGTTTCTTTAATAAGTTTACTGGCAAATTCAAAAGCTATCCCTCTTGTCATAACTGTAGTAGATGAAAGCACACCATATCTATGAGCAAATATAATAGCTCGAGTAATATCTACACTTTTTCCAAAATCGTCTGCATTGACTATAAGTTTCTTCTTCATTCCACATAACTCCCTTTTTTAATTACCAGCTGGGTAAAGCTTAAAATAAAGTTTTCTTAGTTTTTTAAAAAGCAGATTCTGGGCAAAATGTTTCGTAGGTTGGTGGAACATAAAACCACATCTTTTATATTTATCTTTAAATAAAAGATACTTTATCATTTCTGCTTGACGTTTTAAAACAATAGGAGCAACTTCATCAATTATCTTCTTATTAAAGTCAGACAAAGGAACAAAACTTGAAGAAAAGTCTACAGATTCACTACTACAATTTTGTCCATCAAAACCTATATGTTGAACATAACTGTTTTTTGGAACTATAAGCCTAATACCCATTTTGAGCAAAAAAGAGGACAGCTTAAAGTCCATAGAGCGCGGAGCTTCTTTTTGCTTTAAAATAAAACTTTTAAGCAAATCTTTTGATATACACATACCAGCAAAACCAACATCTTGCTTATATACAAATTTACCGTCAAAATAAATATCTCTATGAAGATCTGAATTATATACACTTAAAAAACCATCAGTCTTTTTAAAGTTAGAATATATATACTCAATAGTATCTGGCCTTAGCAAAAGATCCGAATCGCAAATAAAAAGGACATCATTATCTGTATTTAAAAAGTCAAGCATTATTTGATAATTATTTCTATCTGCTCTTAAATTTTCACGTCTTGTAATAATGTTTACATTTAACACTTTGAATATCTGTCCTAAATAAGCCTCATCAAATTCCGTACTACAATCATTAAATACTTTAACAAAAGTCTTGTTAATATGACCACACTTTTTTAGAGATTTAAGCATTATATTAAGATACTTTTTTCTATTATAAACAGGAATTGCAATCATTAACTTCATAAAAACCTCTATAAAAGTTTTTCTACTGCACTTATAATATCGACATCAGGTATATTTTTTACATTATCTTTTAAACCATTTCTAGTATCTAAAGATACCCTAATAGCATTTTTGTTATTAGGTGCCCAAATTATATTTATTTTTTCAGATACTTTTGAATAGTCTAAATACAAAGCTACTGTTTTTTTATTAAAAGCAGACGCTATATGTACTATAGATGTGTCTGGAGTAATAATAATATCAGAATATTTTACTAAACTTGCACTCTCTAAAATGTCATCAAATAAACAAATAAAAGTCCTATCATTTTCTAAAGAATATAACTTATTATTTTTATGACCTATTACAAAAATACTACAATCAATTTGTTTTTCTAAAAGAGAGATTAAAGATTGCAATTTACTAAATGGAAAACTTCTATGCTTACTTGCAGCAAAAGGATTTAAAACTATGTTGTACTTTGAATTAGATTTTTCTAACAACTTAACAGCTATACTATCTTCTTTATTACTAGTAAAAACATCATAACTTAAATTTGGTTTATTAATCTTTAATATATTTAAAACATATTTATAACGTTTTGAAATATGCTCATTTAAAAAATCTTTATCTATTGATATATCGTAAATATTATATAAACTTTTATAAAAACCTATTAAGGTATTAACAGCAATAATACGTAAAATAAGTAACGGTATAAAGCAAAGCCCAAACGTATAAAAATCTACACCTAAAGAAATGTGCTGTTTTCTTAAACTAATATAAATTGGTAAATCTTTAAAAAAGTTACCACTTGTTACATAAACTGAGTCAACATTTTTATTATATTTTAAAATTTTAGCGCTATTTTTACCACATAAAACTATAATTTTAACATCAGGATAATGTTTTTTGATCTCTCTAAAAATTAATGTAGAAACTACCATATCACCAATTTTATCGTCATTTCTAAAAAACAGAATTGATTTAATGTTATTAACGTCAAAAATATTAAATTTTCTATTTTTTTTATCTAAAAATTTTTTTGCAATATTTTTACGTAATGATTTTAATTTTTTTTTTATATACCAACTCATTAACTTTATGACCTTAACTTTTTAATATTTAAACCCTCTTTACTATAATTAAAGTATTTATTTTACATTTGTAAAACAAACTTAAAGTTGCTTTTTTATATACTTAGCTTACTTTATTGTCTCAAACATTTATGAAGCTCTTCAACTTTATTTAAATTTTCCCAAGTAAACTCTTTTCTACCAAAATGTCCATAAGAAGCTGTCTTAGCAAAAATAGGTTTATAAAGTTGCAAATAATCTGCTATACCTTTAGGAGTAAGAGGAAAAATTTTTCTTACAATTGGTTCTAATTTAAAACCTGAAATTTTACTGCTACTATGAGTATCTACCATAACTGACACAGGATCTTTAACTCCTATAGCATAAGCAAGCTGAACTGTACACTTTTGCGCAAAGCCTGCTGCAACTATATTCTTTGCTATATGTCTTGCCATATAACAAGCACTTCTATCAACCTTTGTAGAATCTTTACCAGAAAAAGCGCCGCCACCATGTGCCGCCATTGCACCGTACGTATCAACTATTATTTTTCTACCAGTAAGCCCAGTATCTGCTGCAGGACCGCCAACAATAAATTTACCCGTTGGATTTATATAAATCTTTGTGTCTTTATCTATCAATTTTTCTAAAATTGGGCTTATTACAGCATCAAAAATTTCATTTTTTGCTTTTTCTGTTATATGGTTACCCGTTTTATCTAAAATTGTTTCCGTATGCTGTGTAGATAAAACAACAGCGCTTATTCTTTTAGGTTTCCAATCAACATATTCTACAGTAACTTGAGTTTTACCATCTGGTCCTAAATAAGGTAAAATATTTTCTTTTCTTACTTGAGTAAGTCTCATAGAAAGCTTATGAGCTAAAGTTATAGAAAGAGGCATAAGCTCTGGAGTTTCTTTACAAGCAAACCCCATCATTAAACCTTGATCACCAGCTCCACCATCGTCAACACCCATAGCAATATCAGGAGATTGCGTATTTATTGTATCTATTATTGCGCAAGTATTATAATCAAAACCAAAAGAAGGTCTATCATATCCTATTTTTTTTATTGCATTCTTTATAATTCCCCTTGTATTTATTTTTGCCGTAGTTGTAATTTCCCCACCAACAATAAGAAGCCCTTTAGATATAAAAGTTTCACATGCTACTCTAGCTTTTGTATCCTGTTCTAAAATAGCATCTAAAATGGTATCTGAAACTATATCGCATACTTTATCTGGATGCCCTTCTGTAACAGATTCAGATGTAAAAAAGTACCTGTTTTTATTTGACATAAAATAATTCTCCTATAATATTTAAAAAGATGTTTTTTCTTCCATTAGTATAGAATCAAACAATGTTATTTGGTTAGTAACCAGGATATTACTACCAACTATTGTGTTTCTTAATTTCACTCTTTTACCAATTTTAGTATTTTCCCAAAGTATAGACTTCTCTATTACACTGTTTTTGTCTATTATGACATTTTTTGATACAACACTATAAGGTTTTATCTTTGCCCCTCCTTTTATTACAACGTTGTCACCAATATAACAAGGGCCTTGTATTTTTACAGTTTTATCTATTTTAGCGCTAGAAGATATATACTTATTACTTGAACTTTTTACAGCATTTAAATCTATTTTCACTTTGTCATCTAAAATATCAAAAAGACCCTTTTTATACTCACTAATATTTCCGATATCTGTCCAATATTCATCCATTAAATATCCGTACATCTTCTCTTTTTTCTGCATTAAAAGAGGAAATAAGTCCTTGCCAAAATCAAAAAATTTGTCCTTGGGGATAAAATCAAAAATTTTGGGCTCAAATATATATATACCAGTATTTACTTCATCATTAAAAACATCTCCCCATAACGGCTTTTCCACAAAAGAGTTAATTTGCCCTGTTCTGTCCGTTATTGCTATACCATATTCAAATCTTAACTTTATTCTTTTTAAAACAACAGTTGCAATAGACTTTTTTTGTTTATGAAATTCTAGAGCTTTTTTAAGGTTAATATCAGTTAAACCGTCACCAGACATAACAACAAATGTATCATCAAAAAAAGATTCATTCTTTTTTATTGCTCCTGCTGTACCTAAAAGTTTGTGCTCACAAGAAAATTTTAAATTTATGCCAAATTTATTATCTTTAAAATAGTCTGTTATAACTTCGCTCCGGTAATGTGTATTTACACAAACACTGTCAAAACCATACTTTAAAAGATTAGCAAATGTATAATATAAAGCTGGTCTGCCTAAAATAGGGACCATTGGCTTAGGTATATCTGTAGTAAGAGGTTTAAGTCTTGTGCCAATTCCAGCAGCTAAAACAAACGCTTTCATTTATTTAGCCTTTCTTTAAAATATTCTACAGTAACTTTTATGCCATTATCTAAACTTACTTTAGGTGTCCACCCTAAAACTTTTTTTGCTCTGTTTATGTTTAAAAAACTTTTAAATAGTTCTCCTACTCTTTTAGGTTTACGTATAGCTTTTTTCTTATACCCACTAACCTTGCTCATAACTTCTACAAGTTTATTAACAGAAGTTGTTTTAGATGTACCTATATTTATAACTTCATTTTTCCCTTTTGTTAAAGATTTAACATTTGCATATACAACATCAGAGACATAAACATAATCTCTCATCTGTTTACCGTCTCCAAAAACCCTAATACCTTCATTTTTAAGCATTCTTTGAGCAAATATAGCAACTACACCTGCCTCGCCATAAGGGTCTTGTCTTGGCCCAAAAACATTCCCATATCTTAAAATTGTATATTCTAAACCATAAATATCAGAATAAAATTTTATATAGTTCTCCACAGAATTCTTGGAAATACCATATGGAGACAAAGCAGCTGGCATTGAATCTTCTTTTGGAGCAACAGCTTTACATTCCCCATAAATTGTACCGCCTGAAGAAGCAAAAATTATCTTTTTAACTTTTGTTTGCACACATGCACCGAGAATATTAATTGATCCTATAATATTTACATTTACATCAAAAACAGGGTCGGCAACAGATTTCCTTACATCAATTTGAGCGGCATGATGTATTACAATTTGCGGTTTTTCTTGTTTAAATATCTCTAACACTTTTTTCTGATCACAAATATCAACTTTGTAAAATTTAGATTGTTTATTGACATTTTCTTTTTTCCCTGAAGATAAATTGTCAATAACAACAATTGAATGTTTCTTTTCAAGTAAAGCGTCCACAATATTAGAACCTATAAAACCTGCACCCCCTGTAACAAGAACTTTCATATGATATCTCTTAAATTTTCTTTTATGGTGTTTGCAACAAAATTTGGCAATATCGATTTCATACATATTGGATTCTTAAAACCTCTAACACACTTTTCATACCACTTTTCTATCACAAAACAGTTACGACACGAATTAGCAACAATATTTATATTATCTTCATATCCAACATACTCTGCATTTGAAGGACCAAAAAGCACTACAGATCTAGTATTAACAGCTTGAGCAATATGAACACAACCACAATCAGTATCTATATGCAATGATGAGTACTTAATAACAGAGCAAAGCTCGTCAAAAGAAGTTTTGCCTACTAAGTTTATGTCTACACATGTAACAGGCGGACTTGCCAGCCCTACTTGAACTATTTTATATTCAGGTAACATCTTTTTTATCTCTTTAAGTAATTCTTCCCAATTTTTTGTCTCCCAAAGATGTATGGACATATACATTTTATTTGGAATATAACCTTTGTTTCCCCACCCATGTTGAAAGGTTATATATTCATATTGTTTATTTACCCCAAACTTTAAAATATCTTGTTCTCTAAAATTTAATGGCAACGCAATTTTTGTAAAATCTTTAATCCCTGCAGTTAGTTTAACTATATTGTTAAATTTTAATTTGTTTTCTACAGCTTTCTTTTGAAAAAAATATTGATTTTCAAATTTAAAACAATAAGGGTACTGAGTTTTCAAATATTCAAAGTCTGCTTTAAAGCTTTTTAAACTATCAGTTCTTAAGGAATTAATAGTTAAATTACAAATACCACTTGTAATATTGTCACTAGAAAAATAGTCTAAAACTATGTCATATCTTTTTGTAGAAAAACCTATAAAATATCTATTGAAAAAAAATCTTACATTTTTTATATCTTTAAAAAATAACTTATAAGTTTTACCATAAACATCAACCACAGAGGAAGGGAACAATTCTAAAATAGCACAAAAAGCGTCTTTCTGTCTTAAAACATCGCCCATACCACCTGCAAGCACAAGCGCAATATATATCTTTGTCTTATTATTCTTTTTAAAGACAAACTTTAAAGATTCAGGCCAACTTTTAAAAAAATCTTTTAAAGTTCGTCTAAAAGAAATACGTATCTGCTTCCTTAAAAGCTTTCTACTTAAATTAGATATATATAAGTCAGACTCTTTTAGCAGTTGTTTATTGTCTGGACCACAACTTACAATCATTACTTATTCTCTTTTTTTGAGTTTTTAGAACTTTTTTCTTTTGAAACAGAAGATTCTGATTTGTTTTCTTCACTTTTTTCTAAACCAAAAGCTTTCTCTCTTATTTTTGTTTCTATTTCTTCTGCTATGGCATGATTTTCAACTAAAAAGGCTTTTACATTTTCTCTACCCTGTCCAAGTTTCTCACCTTTATAACTAAAAAAAGCACCTGCTTTTTCTATTATGCCATCATTTACACCCATATCTATTAAATAGCCAAACTTGTCTACACCCTGCCCAAAAATTATTTCAAATTCTGCTTGTTTAAATGGAGCTGCTACTTTATTTTTAACAACTTTTACTCTCACCCTGTTACCCAAAACTTCGTCCCCTTTTTTGACAGACTCAATTCTTCTAATATCAAGCCTTACAGAAGAATAGAACTTCAAAGCAAGACCACCAGGAGTTGTCTCTGGACTTCCCCACATGACTCCTATCTTCTGCCTTAATTGATTTATAAATACAATAGAAGTTTTTGATCTTGAAATATTAGAAGTAAGTTTCCTTAAAGCTTGACTCATAAGTCTAGCTTGAAGCCCTACAAAAGAATCTCCCATTTCACCTTCAATTTCAGCTTTGGGGACAAGTGCCGCTACTGAGTCTACAACTATTATATCCACAGCTCCAGAACGTACAAGTTTATCTGCAATTTCAAGACCTTGCTCACCTGAATCTGGTTGAGATATTAACAAATTTTCTATATCCACACCTATCTTTTTTGCGTATTCTGGGTCCATTGCATGTTCAGCGTCTATGTATGCTGCTATTCCACCAAGCTTTTGAGTTTGCGCTACCATACATAAAGCAAGAGTAGTTTTACCAGAAGATTCTGGCCCATAAATTTCAATGATCCTACCTCTAGGAATACCGCCAATCCCTATAGCAATATCTAACGGAAGTGCGCCAGTAGATATAGAATCTACATTTTCTTTTGTGTGTTTTTCACCAAGCCTCATAATTGCTTCTTTGCCAAAATCTTTTTCAATTTGAGATAACGCTAAATCCAAAGCTTTAAGTTTTTCATCTTTTACCATACTTCCTCCGGAGTTATTAAAAACTCTACCCTTTAAAAATTTTAGACATTGAAACTATTTATTTTCAGATTTGTTTTATAGTAATCAATTATACAAATTGATTATATTCTTACAATTTTACTCGACTTAACATTTTTAAAAACATTTCTTGTATCTACAATAACTTTAGCATCTTTTAAAACTTTTTTATAATCTACATCTGAATGGTCTGTAACAACCACGACAGCATCAAATTTATTTAAATTGTTAAGATTATTTAAGGAACTCAAAATTTTACCACTCCCACAATTTCTTACAATAGGCACATGTGCATCATAATAAAAAACGTTTGCCATTTTTTCAATCAATATATTTATAACATCTATTGCTGGTGATTCTCTGCCATCAGACACGTCTTTTTTATAAGCTACACCCAAAATTAAAATCTTTGCATTTTTTAAAGCTCTAGACCTTGCATTTAACGCATCTTGCAATTTTGAGACAACATAGCCTGGCATTTTAGCATTTAAATCTCCAGCCAAATCTATAAACTTTGAATAAAAGTTTACTGTCTTAAGTTTCCAGGACAAATAATGTGGATCTAAAGGTATACAATGACCACCTATTCCAGGACCAGGATAAAAAGGCATAAATCCAAACGGTTTTGTTGACGCTGCATCTATAATTTCCCAAACATTAAGGTTCAATTTATTACACATTAAAGCAACTTCATTAACCAAAGCAATATTTACTGCTCTAAAAGTGTTTTCTAAAAGTTTTACCATTTCTGCAGCTTGAGTTGACGAAACTTTATAAACTTCCGTAAAAGAAGAATACACTGCCAAAGCAAGACCAGTACACTTTGCACACATACCACCAACAACTTTTGGTGTACTTTTTATATCAAACTTTTTATTTGATGGATCTATTCTTTCTGGACTAAAAGCTAAAAAGAAATCTTTTCCCACAGCCAAATCTGTTTCTTCTAATATGGGAAGCACCAACTCTTCTGTAGTGCCAGGATAAGTTGTAGACTCTAATATAATAAGTTGGCCCTTTTTTAAAGTTTTTCTAACATTCTCTGCTGCCTCAAGTATATAAGAGACATCTGGATCTTTAGACTTCCTAAGAGGTGTTGGTACACAAATAATTAAAACATCCATATGTGAAAGGTTTTTAAAATTTGTGTCAGCAAAAATCTTTTTAGTATCGACCAACTCTTTTAAATCTTTAGAACTTACATCACCAATATACGATTTCCCACTATTTATCATCTTAACTTTAGACTCGTCCACTTCAAAACCTGTAACACTAAACCCTTGTTTTGCAAGCTGACAAGATAAAGGAAGACCTACATACCCTTGACCTATAACACCAATTTCTGCAGCTTTAGAATTAATTTTTTCAAGCAACTTTTTATACATGTCACCTCATTAAAAACATTCTGACTTTGATTATATAATTTTTAATATATTTATCAAACATATATAATATAGACTTAGACATTTTAGTATCTCCAAAGATAACACTAAAACAAGCTTATAGCATATTTATACAGTAAATTTTATAAACTTGACTTAAAAGAGCGGCTTATAAGCAATAAACATTTAATATTGCAAAAGAGGACTCTCTAAAAAACCCTAATGCCTATAATTGCAAGGATATGCGCTAAGGTTTTTAGACAGACCTTATTCATTGTTTGAAGCTAAATACAGTTAACTCTTGCTTGTCTTATCATTTTGCTAGTT
>JAIRNY010000002.1 GCA_031257835.1 Candidatus Endomicrobiellum cryptotermitis | reverse complement strand
TATACTCAAAACATATTCTGATAATAGACCAAAAAATAAAATTTGTACTGAAAAGAAAAAGAACCCCCCTATAATTAAAGGGGCAACACCCACTTCAAAAGTATTCCAATACAACATTTTAATGGCACTTTACTTGTATGAACAAGAGATGATAATGCCAAGTCAAAATAAGAAAACAAGCTATAAGAGCTTTTTCCCTGTGTGCGAATTGGTTGATGATATGGGACCAAAACAACATCATATCCAAAATCAGGAATGATATTTCGTAAAATAGGCATAGGATCGTTAAGATTACGAAAATTGTTTATCACACTTTTATCATATAATCCCCAACCTGTAACTTTTTCATATTGTTTGATATAACTAAACTTTTTTATAATTTTATAATATAAATTACGAATTTTTTTCATTTCGCTGCCAGTTCTCTGTCCCCAAACTACTTTTGCACCATTCTCCCAGTGTTTCAAAAAATTAGGTATAAGATCTGGTGGATCCTGCATATCGCAAGCCATTTCTATTATAGCATCACAGTCCGCAGATAAAAAAGCGTTCATAACACTTCTTTCTACCCCAAAAGTACGATAATTGACTATAATTTTTACAAGTTTATCTTTTAGTGCTAAATTTTTAAGAATCTGAAATGTATTATCTGTTGAAGCATTATCAACAAAAATAAATTCGTAATTATATTTTTTAATATCATTTATTATTTTTTTTACAGCATTATATATAAGCAAAATATTTTTTTCTTCGTTATAACAGGGTATTATGAAACTTACTTTTTTCATTGAATTTCCTTAGATACGTCTTTTAAAAACAATCTTTTTCTTTAAAGTACATCTGGATGGAATAACAATAAAAACAAGCACTATAAATATTCTCATAATCAAAATATTAAATAAAATCATTTTAAGTTTTTTAAGAATTTTTATTCTGCTCATACTCCTCTCTACTGAGAAAAGGATACATATCGTCAAAAGGCATTGCTTCAAGTGTTCCATCAGGAAGTTTCTTAGAAGCTGTTCTAGGCATTAGTTCTTGTAATTCTCGCATAACTATATCACATATAACAGGTCCTTGATAATCCAAAACTTCTTTTATTTTTTCATCTATATCATCTAGTTTTTCTATTCTAACTCCCTTTATTCCATATGCATCTGCAATTTTCATGGAATCAGGGCACCAAAGTCCAGATTTAGGGCTTTCTCCAAAAAGACGATTATCCATAAAATTTCTTTGTGTTTGTCTAATCAATAAATATCCATTATTATTATAAACAAATACCTTTATAGGCAAATTATTATATTTAATTGTGGCGAACTCTTGAATATTCATTTGCAAGCTACCATCACCAGTAATAACTAAAGTTTTTTGGTAATTATGAGCAGCACAGGACCCTATACTGGCAGCCCAATACCCCATAGATGACAAACCACCTGTAGTTAAAAATCTTTGTCTTTGCTTTATTTTCCAAACTTGACTTACCACATGGAAACACGAACCAGTGTCAACAAGAACCATACAATCTTTGTCGGCTAGGGCTGAAAGTCTATCTGTAAAATAATAAGAATTTATTGGTGTTTCTCTTTTATATTCCTCTAAAACAACAGGATATTTTTGTTTCCACTCAAAACACTTGTTTTGCCAAGATTGAAAATTGCCAAGATTTACTTTTTCATATTTTAATAAAGAATCTAAAAAAAGACTTACATTATCTTTGATTTTTATATCAATATCAGGTAATGGCTTATTAAGCTCTTTTTCATCTATATCAACCATTATTTTTTTTGCATTTCTTGCAAATTTCTTGCCGTCATGACCTATTGAAGAAGTTGACAACCTAGACCCTAAAATTAAAACCAAATCTGCATTTTGCACAGCAAAGTTTGCACTTCTTTCTCCATAATTACCAGGTCTGCCAACATATAAACGATGAGAAGAGTCTATTATATCTATACCTAATCTTGTTGTAACTATAGGAATATTGTATCTTTCTATAAATGTTTTTAAACTATTTTGCGAATTTGACAAGCAAATACCTTGTCCTGCTATAACCAGTGGTTTTTTAGAATTTTGTAATAAGGAAAAAACTTTGTCCACATTTTCTTTTCTTTGAACCACAGAATACATATTTATATCATTTTGAGGCTGAAAGAAAATTTTCTGTTCAGAAACTTCTTTTCTCTGTATATCTAAAGGAACATCAACCCAAACAGGACCCGGGCGACCGTTAGTTGCCATATAATAAGCCTTTTCCAAATAAAAACTAAGTTTCTTTTCATCATCTATTGTTATAAAATACTTCGTTGCCTTCTCAACAAAAGGTTTAATAAAAATTCCTTGTGTTCCATATTGTCTTATTCCACTTTCTTCTTGATATTTCACAAATGATAATGCAGATTGACCAGAAACTATCATCATAGGAGCAGAATCACAATATCCTCCAACAAGTCCATTAACTACATTTATACTTCCCGGTCCAGCTGTCACTACTGCAAGACCTAACTTTCTAGTTATTCTGGAATAAGCATCAGCGGACATTCCACACGTTTGTTCATGATGAGCAAATATTGTTTTTATTTCTTTTCTCTTATATAATGCATCGTCTAAATACATTGCCTGTCCACCGGTTACTACAAAAGCAGTATCTACACCCTTCTTAATTAAAAAGTCAAAAATATATTCTGATACATTCATTATAATTTTCTCTTAAGATAAAGTTTCTAAAAAAGATGGAGAACTGTCTTTTTTATTATTATTTCTTTCTATTATTGCCATTGCAGATTCTATTATCATATCTTCTTGTCCACCTATAGCCTTCTTTTTTTCCAATTCCAAAATAATATCCCTCTCATCCACATCAAACTCTTTAGCTACTGCTCTAATTCTATTCTTGAAAGCACTAAAAATACCAGCAACCCCCATCATAATACTGATTGTATCTACCCCTGTTTCTAACGGAGCTATCTTTTTTATCATTTCACTGGCATCAAGTAATTTATAAAGATTTACATCAAAGTGCTTTTCAACCCTTTTCAGAATAGCTACAAGTGTCTCTAATTGACAATTTCCTGCTCCTGCTCCGAATCCTCTCGTAGCAGCATCAACAATTGATGCCCCACAGTTTAATGCCATTAATGTATTTGCAACAGCACACCCTAAATTATTATGAGCATGGAAACCTATTTTAATATTTGATTTTGATGTTAAAAATGAAACTCTTTCTTTTACATCTGTTGGCAGCATAAAACCCGCAGAATCCATCAATATAACGCCAAGTGCCCCATAAGATTCCATCTTTAAAACTTCTTCTAGTAACCTTTTTGAAGAAGCCATATGAGACATCATAAGAAGACCGTAAACTTGCTTATTGTGATTATGCAAAAATTCTATATGTTCTTTTGTTGTATCAGCTTCGGTACAATGACATCCTATTTTGAAAATATCAACTCCTATATCAATAGCTTCAAGCAAATTATCTTTTATAGTACCAAAGCCTGGGATCATATAGATGCCTAACTTTGTTTTCTTCAAATGACTTTTAGCTTCTACTAACATCTCTTTATCTGAATATTTTGAAACCCCTATTTGTAAGGAACTTGCACCTAATCCATTCCCATGTCCTACTATAACAGAATCCACTCCTGAATTATCAACAATATCGCAATAATCTCGTATTGTCGACAATTCCAATTGTTGTTTTAAGGCATGAGAGCCATCTCTTAATGTTGAATCAAAAATTAAAA
>JAIRNY010000027.1 GCA_031257835.1 Candidatus Endomicrobiellum cryptotermitis | reverse complement strand
ACTCAAACATCTTTTTTCCTGGCTCTGGCAAATTGTCTGCGCACATATATTTTACTGCATTTAATGCAGAAATTGGTGAGCATATATCATGGGACACTCCTTTGGCTATTTCGTATAACTCTTTCTGCTTCTCTTGCTCTATTTTTTCTAATCTTAATTCTAATTCTTCCGCTCTTTTCCTGTCTGTTATGTCTATTGAGACTCCAGCTAAACCTATAACTTTTCCATTATTATCAAATAAAGGAGTCTTTCTCGACAAATAAGTCCCACTTTTACTGCTTCCTTTCATAAAAACAGTTTCTTCACATTCATATACTGTACCTGTTGCCATAACATTATTATTAATTTCGTTTAACATATCTGCCTCTGAAACATCATGTAAATCATAATTTGTTTTACCAATTATTTCAGTAGTACTATTTAACCCTAATGCTTTAGCCTGTACATCGTTACAACCTTGATAAATATTATTATAATCCACCCAATAAACATGGCATGGAACATGATCAAGTACAGCTTTATATAAACTATTTTCCATAAGCTCATTCTCTAGTAGTTTCTTCGAATTTTTTAAATCATTTATCTTTTGTCTTTTAAAAATCCTCATTTCTTTTACAATTTCTTTATTCTCAATCGCATATGAATATCCAGTATGCAAACCAATTTCTATAATCTAATATAAATTCAGAACCATTTTCAAACTTCCTTACGCTAAAACGAGGAGCTAACCACTTTACTCCTTTTTGAAGATTTGGAAAATGATGGAACATTGCCACAACAGCGCTATTAGCACTTCCTATATGCAGTAAGTATATAGGCTTATTTAAATGCAATAATGGAAGTGTGAGTATCCATGAAGTTTCTTCCAAAACATATGAATTACAGTTTAATCTGTCTATATTATTATGGGTAGACAAAAATTCATCAACACTTTTAGCAAAAGCACTAGAAAAGACATTATCAGTATTTATCTTTTTAATAACAAGACTTTTACAGCTCTGGTAGTACGGGTTTTTTTGTTTAGATATACAATCTTGCCAATCTTTTTTTATAAATTCTGGAAAATCTGGCTGACATCTACTAATCCACTCAGCTTCTTCCTCTTTACCTTTATTAATAGATTTTTCTATTTCATCCTGAGAGCACATTTCTAAACGTTTTGGCATATAGTTCCAACGATTTAAATATCCCGTACGTACCTCATACTTTTCACATGAGAGCATATCAAATTCTTTATAAATCTAAGTCACTTGTAGCCTGCGTTTTTCTTTTTTCATCGGGATGTTTATTATGGCTTTCCCAAAAATATATAACAGCATCTTCTACTGGTTCCTTTGGTGAAAAATTGCGCAACATTGCTACAACAGATTCAATTTTTTCAGAACAATCATAAACATTATTTAGCATAAAATATTCTCCTTTAATCTTAATTTAGCTAATGCACTTGTATCCTACTCATTATTTTTAAAATAGATTCTTTGTCCCCGCATTGTAGAATTTTATCTGATATCTCTTTTACTTCTTTAAAAGATACGCTACGTATAACTTTTTTTATTTTAAGAATTTGTGATGCCGATACACTAAATTCATCAAGTCCAAAACCTAAAAGAACAGCTGTATAGAGTGGATCTCCAGCCATTTCGCCACAAATGCCAACCTCTATTTTTCCTTTATGAGCACTATCTATAATCTGTTTAATAAGTCTTAAAACTGCTGGATGTTTAGGATCATAAATATTTGCAACGTTTTCGTTTACTCTATCAACTGCTAGAGTATATTGTATCAAATCATTAGTACCTATTGAAACGAAGTCTACTTCTTTAGCTATAACGTCCATAATAACAGCCGCAGAAGGTATTTCTATCATTGCGCCTACTTCCATGTTTTCGTCAAAACTTACATCCTTTTTTCTTAATTCTTGCTTAACACTTTGAAGTATTTTGTTTGCGGCTCTAAGCTCATCAATACCTGATATCATAGGATACATGAGTCTTACCTTACCAAAAACAGACGCTCTTAAAATACCTTTTAATTGAGAAATAAAAATATCAGGATATTTAAGACATAACCTTATCGCTCTCAACCCTAAAAATGGATTTTGTTCTTGTCCAAGCTTTAATAGTCCGAGCTTTGTAAATTTATCTCCGCCTAAATCTACTGTCCTTATAGTTGTAGGATACTGCGACATTTCTTTTACAACTTTAGCATATTCTTCAAAATGATCCTGCTCAGATGGCATAGCATTACGATTAAAATACATAAATTCTGTCCTGTAAAGACCTATACCTATTGCTCCATTATTTAAAGCAGTTGACACTTCGCCAGAGTTATCAATATTTGCAAAAATCAAAGCACTGTGCTTGTCTATCGTTTCAATACTTAAATTTTTTAATTTTCTTAACTCTTTGATCTCTTCATATTGCCTATCATAATCTTTTTGATATTTTTCTAATATTTCTGCAGACGGATTTAATATTATTTCACCAACATTTCCGTCTAGTATTATTGTGTCTCCTGTTTTTATTTGAGAAGATGCAACTTTTAAACCAACCACTGCAGGTATTCCAAGCCCTTGTGCCATGATAGCAGTATGAGAAGTTTTTCCACCAATATCAATAACAAAACCTTTAATTAGTTTTTCCCTTATTGTAACAGTATCTGCAGGCGTCAAATTATGAGCAACTACTATAGAACTTTTTTTTAAATTTATAAGACTCTTTTCTTGTTTGCCCAACAAATTTGCCAAAATTTTTTTACCAACTTCCTGTACGTCAACTTTTCTTTCTTTAAAATAATCATCTTTAATCGATTCAAAAGAACGAACAATCTTATCTATTACTTTAAATATGGCATATTCTGCATTAGTGCCATCTTCTATAAGTTTATAAACATCTTTTCTCATAGTTGGATCATCTAAAATCAAAATATGAGCGTCTGCTATATGAGCATAATTTTCACCCAAAACATCATTAATTTTATTATAAATTTCTTTAAGTTCTTGTCTTGTTTTCTCAACTGCAGCATCAAGACGTTTTTTTTCACTTGCTCTTTCATTCTTAGGAATTTCTTTATAAATTAGACAAAGTTCATCTTCATCTAAAAGAAATGCTTTCCCTATGACTACACCTGCGGATGCAGCAACTCCTTTTAAGATGATATTATTCGATTTTGACATCTTATTTCCTCTTATTCACTAAAATTAGACTTAAACAAACTCTCAAGTTCAGTTAAAACTTCGTTTTCGTCTGGACCATCTGCGATAAATTTCAACTGACTTCCTTGCCTTGCAGCTAAAGACATAATTCCCATAATACTTTTTGCATCTATATCGACGAAGTCATCTTTTATAATTTTCACAGAAGATTTATACTTACTTGCAGTTTGCACAAGCATAGCTGCAGGTCTTGCATGTAAACCCATCTTATTAGAAACAATTATAATCTTTTCTTTCATCTTTTAAATCCTTAAGTAAGATACTAAAGAACATATTATTATTATGCTGTAAAGTAAAAAAACTACTCCCAATCTACTAAAAATTATTGAAAACAAAAAAGCTATTATATATAAAGCCAAGTCGTTTTCTTTGATTCCAAAAAACAAGTTGCTTATAGGACTAGATTTAAAAATTAATAGGTATACAAATAACGTAACTGCAGTAACAATAAATACAGCATATTTTATTATAGGCATTAAAGTTTTAGTATTTGAGATGACAGAAAAACTATCTTGTCCAAACTTAAAACCTATAAACATAAGCCAACATCTAGAAACAATATGAAAAACATTATAGCCAACAATAAAAATAATCGGCACAAAAATTGCATACTCTTGAAAATTCTGATCTAAAAATTTCATAAACAGCAACATAACTAAAATACTAAAACAAGCTACTAAAGGCCTTAGCGAACCAAAAAATAAAGGGTCGCCAATTGCTGCTAGTGGACCTGCCATTTGATTTTTAATAACACTTATGTCAAGGAAATTTTCTTTATTTTCACTTTTTCCTTTTTCTAAGTTTGCCACTATAGCAAAAAGTAAATTTGCCATATATGGGTGAGTATTAAAATAGCCTATATGTCTCATTAAAGCCTCTTGCTTAGATTTTTCATCTAGATACACTTTATCTAAAAATGGTTTTAAAATATAAACAAAACCTATGTTTTGCATTCTTTCAAAATTCCATAACGCCTGCAAGAAAAAAGACCTCACAAACATTTTTATATATACTTTAATCATCTTAACGTTCCTTTAAAAACAATCTTCTAAAAATATTAAACTCTTTTATAACTAAAGCAAAACCAATTATAGGTAGCAAATACCAAGCATTTCTTAAACCCAAAATAATAAATTGAGATAGCTGTAAATAAAGGCCAGAATATATTAAACCTCCAACATACATAGCAAACAAATAAAACAAAAAAAGTCTTAATGCAAAAAGAAAAAGTCCTACATATATACCTGCATACATACGCCAATATTTTTGGTTTTTTATACCATCTTCAACAAAATGCA
Source organism: Candidatus Endomicrobiellum cryptotermitis (assembly GCA_031257835.1). Taxonomy (GTDB): domain Bacteria; phylum Elusimicrobiota; class Endomicrobiia; order Endomicrobiales; family Endomicrobiaceae; genus Endomicrobiellum; species Endomicrobiellum cryptotermitis. The sequence goes on along the minus strand of JAIRNY010000027.1, from coordinate 37,368 downwards.
TAATTTTAGTGTTAAAATTTCGCCCAGATATATCCATGTCTCTATAAAAATACGCAAAAGGAATAGCTAAAACTAAAGAAAAAACCGCTGCTTCCTGTACTCCAAGAAAATATTTGCATACCCAAAAAGTAGATAAAATGCTTATCAATGAAACATCAACTGGTACTATTACTCCCATTGGAATAGCATTTACCCAAAGTAACTCTACAATCATGCCTATCCAAAGCCCACTATTAACATCTCCCATAAAATAACCAACAATAGGAGCACAAAATATAGGACGACAAATCATAAACTGCCCAAAAGCAGTTATGTCCATACTACAAAATGAACCTATTAAAGCGTAAAAAAATATACTTTCTGTCATAGGCCACCTAAACCTTATCTAAAATTTACAATTGTCTCCATAGAAAATTTCTTTTCTTTGCCAGATTCTATATTACATTTAACTAATGGCATCACAGCTGTTCCTTGATATGTCCGTTCATAGCCATTATCAGAATTGATAACAGTTTCAACTGGATAAACAAACAAATCACATTTTTCAGATAATTTAAGCTCTATTTCTATTTTTAGATAATCATCGTATCTTTTCCAAATTTCAACATTTTTTAAACTTCCTACATCATCTCTTGTTTTTGAAGAAAAGGCAAACATTTGTTCTGGAGAAAAACAAATCTCTAAATTATCACTAAAATTATTTTTTATGGAATAGTCTACATGATAGCCATTTGTCAATGGGAAAATTTCTTTAACGAGCTTAACATTTTTTCCACAAACACTACCATAACGACACAAACTAAGTTTTGCTTGCTTTTTTAAAAATTTTCTCACATCAACTAATTTCACTTCATATTTGCCAGACACAAAATCACCTTTTTCTTCATAATTGCCAAACACACAAGAATCATACTCTATATCACATGAAAAAAAGTGATCAATTAAAGAGGCTCTTTTATAATTATCATATACAAGATATTTATCTAGCCCGAATTCTTTAACTTTTATAGAATCATTGTGTATACTTTGTACTTCTAATGAATTATCATTTGCTATTACAGCTTTATCAATATTTTCTTTTAACCTTTTATGGTAAGGTTCATATCGTCTTGTAAGCACGTCCAATAAATTGTAACTGATTTTAAAAATATCCCACTCAAAAATTGAGCCTCCAGAATATGCAGACATATAAATGTTTTGTGTTTTACCTTCATACAAGTACTCGTCTTGACCGTCACAATTTATATCAAAAATATTCCAAGAAGATTTTTTAAACATAGACTTATTACAACAGTTTTCAGCTTTTATAATGTTATTATAAACAGCATTCCTCAAATGAGGAAGATAAATACCTCCAAAAACTCCATGCCAATATGCACAATTGCATTGTCCAGCATACAAAAAATCCTTAGCTTGTTTAAAAGCTTTCTTATCATCATCTTTTAAACATTCCACTTTACCACTTATATAGAGCATTTTTTTATGCATATTATTTGACTCTTCATATTTTACAAGAAAATTTCTCCAAAACCCTCCTCTTAAAAACTTTATTGTTTCAATATCACAAGTATTTCTATTTAAAACATTTTCAAAATTCTCTTGCAGCTCAAATGGCAATGCCCATTGAGACATTTCAAAGTAAGACGAGCATGGCAAATATACCCTTTGAGAAGAGTCTCTTAATTTTAGAATCTCACTAAAAGTTACAGTCTCTACAATATCTGAATTATTTTCTAATGCAGTCAAAAAAGCATGCAGCCATTTATTCTCATAAACATGTTTATATGTACTAGGCCACATGCCAAACTTCTCACCGTCATCTGCCATAATAATGATAGGGTCTTCTACTGGACTCTTTTGTATCAAATATCTAAAATATTCAACCGTATCTTCTACATTAGAAAAAGGAATTAAATATCTCATCTTTTGACTTATAGGAAATATATCTAATTTATACCCATCTTCTTCTGTCGTATAATAACCATTTAATTTATCGACATCAAAACCTGCATTTACAAAATGGCAATCATCTACAACCGTATATTTCATACCAGCCTGGGCAAAAACTTTTGCCATAGAAGGTTCCCATACTTTTTCTGCAAGCCACATGCCATTTGCCTGAGATTTTCCAAATTTACTTTTTAAATATTTCGTTAACTTCTCTATTTGTCCAAGTTTATCTTTATCTGGAACAGAAGACATTATAGGTTCAAAATAACCTCCAGATAATATTTCTATCTTTCCCTTATCAACAAAATTTTGAACAATCTTAACATAGTCTTTGTGTTCCCTTTCTAAATACTCCCAGAGAATTCCACTTAAATGCAAATTCCATTTTATGTCACTGTGTTTAGATAAAACATCTAAAAATGGTTTATATGCTAATTGATAAGCTTTTTCAAAAACCCAACCAAAATTACCAACCGGTTGGTGATTATGTGTACAAAAAATAAATTTAACTTTACTCATTTTTTCACCTCTGGTAAAGCTAAATATTCTTTTTCTATCAAGGGAATAATGTTTAACCTTTCATCTCCTGGCAAAACCCTCGACTCTAACTCAATGCCTTTCTGATAAATTCTATATAAAAATTTAATATCGTTATCATCAGCACAAACATTACTTAAAATTTGTCTTTTTTCACTAAAAAAGTGCATGCCTCCAATATTTAAAGAATTAAATCTCACACCTTGTTCCAGTATATAGAAAGCTTCTTTTGGGCTTGCAACTAAAACCATAATATTATATTTACAATTAACCACTTTTAAAACCGCAACTGCATCTTGCAGACTCTTTACTTCAAGTTTGATATCGCTTGGAACAGCCATTTCCATAAGCAGTTTTTGCATTTTGTCTTCAGCTGCAATATCTGAAGCCACCAAAAGAATATCCACAGAAATTGCTTTAAGCCAACCTTGAACTACCTGACCATGAACAAGTCTATCATCTATTCTTACAAGAGATATAGGCACTATCTTTCCTCACTTAACATACTATTTTTTCTCAAACAAAGCCTTTCTAATATTAATTATGCTTTTTTGCCCTTCAGTAAAAACTTTATCAGCCAATTGTGAAATATCTTGAGAGTTTTTAATTGCAGAAATAGCAGATAATAACATAGGAAGATTTACACCTGAAATAATTTCAACTTTAAAATCATCAAGCATTCTAAGGGAAGCATTGTTTGGACTGCCACCCATCATGTCTGTAAGTATTAAAACACCATCTTGATCTATTACATTGCTTAAAAGGGTTTTTATTTTATATTGTAAGTGTGTTAGACTATCACTTTTTTCGTTAGAAATAGCATAAAGATTTTTCTGCTTGCCAACTATAAGTTCTACAGAATTAATTAAAGAATTAGCCAAGTTACCATGTGCTGCTATAAAAATTTTAACCATAAATTAGTCTCCCAAGGAAGAGGTAACCGTCTATTATCTACTTTGCAAGTATATCTCTATGATTTAGTTGCACTTTATATTTTTGACTTTTAAAAAAATCAGCAAGCTTTTCTGCAATAAAAACTGATCTATGTCTACCACCTGTACAACCAATTGCAATAGTTAAGTAACTTTTGCCTTCCTTTATATAGTATGGCAAGGTAAATTCTATCAATTTAGAAAACATACTAAAAAAAACTTTAAATTCTTTTTGTTTTTTTATATAGTCCTTAACAGCCCTATTTTGGCCTGTTTTGTATTTTAGCTCGTACACATAATTTGGATTTGTTATAAAGCGTACATCATAGACAATATCTGCGTCATTAGGAATTCCATATTTATATCCAAAAGAAACTACAGATATATTTAAATATTGTCTACCAAATTGGGTAACTTTCGCGATTACTGAAATAGCTTTTTTTAATTCACCTACAGTTAGAATTGAAGTGTCTATAACTTCATCTGCAACCTCAAAAATATCTTTTACAATTTCTCTTTCAAGAGATATGCCTAAAGAAACCGACTTACCTAAGGGATGTCTGCGGCGTGTTTCCGAATAACGTCTTATTAAAACTTTATCAGTGGCGTTCAAAAAAATAACTTTATATTTAATTTTTTTATTTTTTAAAACAACTAGAATTTCTTTGAAATGAGATAAATCTTTACCTGCTCTAGAATCAATACTAATTGCAACATTTTTGTATTTATTTTTGTTCTTAAGATAAATATTTAAAAAAGGTTGGAACATTACAATTGGCATATTATCAACACACTCAAAACCAAAATCTTCAAAAATCTTAAGTGTTTGACTTTTTCCAGCACCAGACATTCCTGAAATTATATATAATTTAGTCATAAATTATTTTTGTTTATCTCTTTTTGTAACCTGACATCTAAATCTCTAGCAGTAAAACAACCTCTACTTTTAATCCTTTGATTTAAACTTGCAGTTTCAACTAAAACAGCAAGGTTACGACCTGGTGCCACAGGTACTACAACTTCTGGAATTTTCACATCTAAATATTCAATAAAAGACTCATCTAAACCTGCCCTATCATACTTCTTTGAGCTTTCCCACTCTTCCAGCCTTATTACAAGCTCTATTTTAGATTCATCTAAAATATTGCCAACACCAAACAAATCCTTAACATCTATTACTCCTATACCCCTTATTTCTATAAGGTGTTTAGTAACCTCTAACCCTCTGCCTACTAAAGTTCGTCCCGAACGCTTTCTTATATTTACAACATCATCAGCAACAAATTTATGACCTCTTTTAACAAGTTCTATAGCGCATTCAGACTTACCAATTGCAGCCTTACCAATAATTAAAACTCCTAGCCCATAAACATTTGTCATAACAGCATGAATTTTAATCGATGGAGCAAGTTTTTCATTCAGATAATAACCTAAATCTCCCATAAATAGAGAAGATCTTAATTCTGTACTTAATAAAGGAACGTTTAAATCAGCAAAAGTTTTAAACATTGATTCTGTAGGCTCTAAACCTCTTGTTAAAATACACCCTACAGACTTTTCATGAGAAAAAATTTTATTTAAAACATTTAACTGTTGATCATAACTTAAGTGCTTTAAGTATGTATATTCTATTATACCAATAATCTGTATACGTTCATACGGGAAATGTTCGAAAAAACCAGCAATAGCCAAACCTGGCCTATTTATCTCAGGTACTAAAATTTTTCTATCTAACCCCTCTTTACCTACTAAAAGCTCTAGTTTAAAATCTTTAGCTTTTTCAGCCAAGAAGGTTTTTATATCCATATTTTAATATATATCCTCTTGCTGTATAATTTTTACAACGTCTTCTGTCGTTTTAGCTTCCCTTATAGCTTGCCTCAAAAATTTATCTTTAAATAATCTTGAAATTCTAGATAATGCCTTTAAATGTTGCCCAGCCACTTCCAGAGGACCTAATAGAAGAAAAATTATATGCACTAATTCTCCATCTAAAGAGTTAAACTCTATTCCTTTATGAGATATGCCTAGCACTCCCATTTGTTCTGAAAGTATATCTATTTTGCCATGAGGAATAGCTACACCTTGTCCAATCCCTGTTGAACCTAGCTTTTCTCTTTCTAAAACCACATTTATAATTTCATCAGTCTTTTTGATTTTTTTTGTTTTTTCTAAAACATTTACTAGTTCAAGTATCGCTGATTTTTTATCTGTTGCATTCAAACCAACAATAATTTCATTTTGACTCAAAAAATCCATAATTTTCATCTAAGTTTCTCCTATTTTTGTGCTACATTTTTTCATTAGGTTCTAAAAGCACTATTGAACCACCATCATTCCTATAAAGCACACATATTTTATCTTTTTGGCCATCTTTAAACATATAAACTCTATATCCTAGATTATCCATTTCATCAATAGCTTCTTCTAAGCTTACAGGTTTTAAATCAAAACGTTTTATCTCGGCAATTTTTGTCCTAGAGTCGTTCATAACATCATAAGAAAAAACTTCTTCTAAAGTCGTGTATTCTTTTGAGGATTCCTTTCTATGATCTTTTGAAATTTCTTTATGTTTTTTAAGTTGTTTTTCAAGCTTATCTGAGGCTAAGTCTATTGATGCGTATAAATCTTCTGATTGGTCTTTTGCTCTAAATGAAATTTTTCCTATATGAAAAATTATTTCTGTTATTTGTCTATTCTTTTCTACTGAGAGGATTACATGCGAATAAACATTATTAGCTCCATCATATAACTTATCAAATTTTAAAACTTTCTTGCGTACATAAGAATCAATAGCATCTGTTAACTTTAGGTGTCTAGCAGTAATATTAATCTGCATTTTCTTCTCCTTTTAGAATAGGTTAAAATATACAAAATTTGCTTATAATCTTTCAATCAATAGTTACATCTTAAAGTTATCACCAAGGTAAATTTTCCTTGCTTTTGGGCTATTTAATAAATCTTGGGCAGTTCCTTCTAGTAAAATTTTACCTTCATAAATTATATAAGCCCTATCTATAATTTCAAGAGTTTCTCTTACATTGTGATCTGTTATCAGTATTCCTAAGCCTCTTTCTTTTAAACTTTTTATAATTTGTTGAATCTCGTCAACAGTTACAGGATCAATTCCAACAAAAGGTTCATCTAAAAGCAAAAATTTAGGACCTCTAATTAAAGACCTTGCAATTTCAAGCCTTCTTTTTTCTCCTCCAGATAAAGTCACACTTTGTTGTTTACGCAATTTTGTAAGGCCAAAATCTGAAAGCAATGTATTCACTTTTTCTTTTTGCTGAGATTTTTCAATGGGCAACATTTGCGCTATAGCAAACAAATTATCCTCAACACTAAGTCCACGAAATATAGATGCCTCTTGAGATAGATAACCAATACCTGCTCTTGCTCTTTGGAATATAGTCCAATCTGTTATTTCCTCATTGTTTAAATACACACTACCATCATAAGGTTTTATAAGACCTACTACCATATAAAACGTTGTTGTTTTACCAGCTCCATTGGGGCCTAAAAGGCCTACAACTTCCCCTTGTCTTACGCTTATACTTATACCATTTACAACCATTCTGTATTTATATTTCTTAAATAATTCTTCAGTTTTTAGTATCATTTTTTTCATCTTCCATTTTAATTTTCCCTAAAACAGAACCTTTCATAATTATCCTTTTATCATCATTTTGGGGATGATAAAAAATCATTTCATCTGCTTCATATACTTCCTTTTTACCATCACTTAACACATGTGCTACAGGTTTTTTTTTACCTTTTTTAAAAACAATTCTTACAGTTTTTTTGTCAAAATTGCCGTTATCAGCGTAAATTGTTCCAGAAGAAGTTGTAACTACAACATTATTACGTGCATCTAGAGTTTGCTTGCTTTTATCTACATAGATTTCTTCAGCGCGTAAAACCAAAGGAGACGTAGATGTACTAATAAAATAATTTATTAACGCATTTCCCCAAACTTTTCCCTCTTGAGTTTTTGGATTATAATTTGAATAATTACCACAAACTTCAACACGTTCTAATTCTTGAGTTTTAGAAAACAATTTAACATTCCCCTTCGCTGAAATTAAAGATTTTTCTTTATCATAAGACATTTCATCGGCATTTACAATGCTATCTTCATTAACCGCAACAGAATGACCTTTAGAAATAGTTACCTTACCTGCATTTTTTATTTCCATTATATCACCTGTTACAACAGTCTTTTCAGATGTAACTTCTGCAAAAGAGAACCTAACAAAAAAACAAATAATAAAAAATACAATATTAGACCTCATCAATTACTGTCCTCTGATCTTTTATTATAATATTATCTAGTTTTGTATCAGAGTGAAAACTTGTTCCATAAATTTTTTGACCAGGGTTTGTAATTACGATATCTCTATTGCTATATATTAATTCTTTAGATGCATCATACATCAAATCCGTAGTTTGAAGCTGTTCGTTATCTATAGTGTCAATAGTACATTTACCAACACCTTGTATATCGTACGTTTCCATATTTATTTTTGCCCTCTCAGCAACAAGAGTAGAAGCATAACCTCCATTATTATAAAATTTCACAATAGGTAATTTTAAATTAGCAATTTGAGTTTCTTCATTTATTGTGGCAGATTCTGCTTCTAAAATCATCTTTAATTTCCCTTCATTTGTCTGAGTAATAGTAAACTTTTCTATTGCTTGTTCTGAAATAGGTGGAGTTTCATCTATAATAATTTTCTTTTCTTTGCAACCAAAAAGTATAATAAAAATGAGAGAAATAAAAACTAAATTTAATTTCACTTTTTTTAAGTCACTCATAAAAAATCCTTATTTACTATTTTTTTATTTTGGTCTAGTTTTCCATCTATCGTGAAACCAAACTCATTGGGAAGGATATTGTTTTATATGTTCTTCTAACATCAAAGGTGCTTCTTGCGTAAAATTTTTAACATCATCATCAAAAGTTCCAGAACGTTCTATTGCTATAGGTCCTTTAACTACAATTTTATGTCCATATTTATCTATTCGCTGATCTAGACAAGCAAAATACCTGCTTTAGATTTTAAAGCCATTACAGCAAGTCCTACAGGGGGCCAAGCTTTTTGTCCAAAAAAATCAACAAAAACCCCCGGCACATTTGTATCTTGATCTATAATCAAAATAAGACATTCTAATCTTTTCAAAGCCCTTAAAAGCTTTATGGCTGTATCTAGACGATCACGCAAAATAACTTTTACATTTTTTATCGTTCTATACTTTACAAGCATGTCATTGAGTTCGTCTATATAAATCTTTTTTGCAACAACGTTAAGAAATATGCCTAAAGCTGCTAGAGAAGCTGCAGCGATTTCCCAAGTCCAGCATGTACACTTAAAAGAAGAATATCATTCCTTTAGCTAAACTACTTTTTATAATATATACATTTTCAATAGTGGAAATATTATTTAAAAATTTACAATCCATTCTTGGAGAATTAGCAAGTTCAAAGAAATTTTTAGCTTCATTAGAAAAAATTTCTATAATCATTTTTCTAATTTCGCTGTCAGTTTTTTGAGGGAAACAACGCCTTATATTTTTTTTGTAATATTCTTGCCACTAATAGCAACAAACTGAAACTCTATAGGGTATAAACAATACAACTTTTGAATTTGTAAAGCTTAACATGAGAACTTATCTAAAACTTTTTTCCAAACTCCTTGAGACTTCATAATTATTTCTATAACATCTCTAACAACACCTTCTCCACCATTTAAAGATGAAATATATAAAGAATTATTCTTCACATCTTGTGCTGCATCCTTAGGGCACGCTGCAAATCCAACAGACTTTAAAACAGGTAAATCTATAATATCGTCTCCAATATATGCAGCTTCTGATAAATTTAAACCAGTAGCTCCTAATATATTATTTAAAGCTTTCAGTTTGTCGCTACAATTTTCCACAAGATAATCTATTTTTATATCTTTTGCTCTTTTTTGAACCTGAAGAGATCCCCTTCCTGTTATCCAAGCTGTTTTAATATTAAGCTCACTCATAAAAAGAAGAGCATATCCCATTCCATCTTTAACGTTCCAATCCTTTATTTCTTCACCATTATTAAAAATTATTATTTTACCTTTGGTTAACACTCCATCAATATCACAAGCTAAAAGTTTAACGTTTTTAGCTGTGTCTAATACACTACGCATTTTTGCTACTACCTTTTTGCGTATTATTAAGCCAAGGGGTTAGTTCAGGATTAATTTTTCTCATATACGGTTTAAAAACAATATTTAATACAAAAAATAAAACAATTAACAGTACAAAAATTATTACAAAAACTTTACCATACCAAGAATATGTCGGCTTCCAAATTAGATTTTTATTACTTTTTTTTAGATTTTCTGACATTTAGCCACCTTGTCTATTGCCTTAATTGTCTTTAAAATTCGTTTAAAATCTCTCAAATATAAACTGTTTGCTCCATCAGAAAGAGCTTTATCAGGATTATCGTGAACTTCAATAAAAAGTGCGGAAATGCCAATTGCTACTGCAGCTTTAGAAAGAGGCACTATAAACTCTCTGCTCCCAGCAGTATAAGTACCACCTCCACCTGGAAGTTGTACACTATGAGTGGCATCAAAAATAACAGGATAATATGTCCCTTTCATAATTTCTAAACCTCTAAAATCAACAACTAAGTTATGATAACCAAAAGATGCACCTCTTTCTGTTAAAGAAATTTGATTATTCCCAAATTTTTCAAATTTTTTAACAACATTAATCATATCTTCTGGAGCTAAAAATTGTCCCTTTTTCACATTTACAGGTTTACCGGTAACAGCACAAGCTTTTATTAAGTCTGTCTGGCGCGACAAAAAAGCAGGCACTTGTAAAAAATCTACAAATTCTGCAGCTTTTTTAGCCTGTTCTGGAGAATGTACATCTGTAATTACAGGAACTTTTAATTCTTTTTTGATTTTTGCTAATATCGTTAATCCTTCATCAATACCAGGCCCTCTATAAGATTGTACTGAAGAGCGGTTGGCCTTATCATAAGAGGATTTAAAAATAAATGGAACTCTCAATTGTGATGTTATCTTTTTTAAACTGACCGCTATCTTAAATGCGTGATCCTGGCTTTCTATCACACAAGGTCCTGCTATAATTACTAACGGTCTATTATTTGACAAAACAACATCTTTGCCAATTTTAACGTAATGTTTTTGCATTTTGTATCCTTAAATATTTCTTTATTTTTAAAATATCTTCTGGCGTATCTACACCGATAGAATCATGTTTTGCAATAACAACTTTTATTTTTTTACCATTTTCTAGAGCTCTCAATTGTTCTAAATTTTCAGTTTTTTCTAATAGAGACCTTTTACTTTTTGAAAAATTCAACAAAAATTCCTTTTTATATCCATATATACCCACATGTTTATAATAATTAGCTTTTATATTGTCTCTATTATATGGTATAGGACTCCTTGAAAAATAAAGTGCATATCCATTTTTATCAAAAACAACTTTTACGATATTAGGATTGTTTATACTTTTTTCATCTTTTATTTTAAAAGCAGCCGTAATATATTCTAAAGATTTATTCTCTTTAAAAGATTTTATAAGTTCATCAATAAGGATAGGGTCTATTAAAGGTTCATCACCTTGCACATTTATAAATATATCGTACTTATCCAAGCTATCTTTAGCTAAAAAAGCAATTCTATCTGTCCCACTTTTACAAGTTTTTGGACTCATAAAAACATTAAAACCCAGTTTTTTTACAAAATTAAAGATACGTTTATCGTCAGTAGCTACAGCTATAAAGTCAACCTCTTTACACATTTTGACTCTTTCAATAGTGTGCCAAACAAGAGGTTTGTTGTTAATCAATGCCAAAGGTTTTCCAGGAAAACGATTGGACCCATATCTAGATGGTATAACAACAGCTACCCTCATTTATAAAACTCCTTAATAACGTCCTTAAGTTCTTCTGAAGTTGCAGTAGCAGTACCCAATTTTGCCACAACTATACCTGCTGCAAAATTTGCAAGCTCTGCAGCAATCAACAGATTGGCTTTGGCGGCAAGAGCTAACGTCATAGTAGAAATGACAGTATCTCCTGCACCTGTAACATCATAAACTTCCTTTGCTCTTGTAGGAATATTTGTAATTTTATTGTTTGGTTCAATTAAAGTCATCCCTTTTTCCCCACGAGTAATAACCACAGAATCAGATTTTAAAGTTTTTAAAATCTTTTTTCCTAAATTTGCCACATCAAAATCTGTTTTTATATTTTTAGCATTCATGCCTTCAATTGCTTCTTTTTCATTTGGCGTAATTGTAGTTATATTTTTATATTTTTTGAAATGTTCTATTTTGGGATCAACTGTCACAGGAATTTTATATTTTTTCGCTAATGCAATTGTTCTTTTTAAAACTTTTGGGCCTACAACTCCTTTACCATAATCTGAAATTATCACAGCATTTACCTTAGGAATAAGCGACTCTATATTACTTATGAGTTTATTTTCTATACGACTGTCAAATTGCCCTTTAACTTCTTTATCTACCCTAACAAGTTGTTGACTTACTGCGATAATTCTAGTTTTTACTATGGTAGGCCTTTTTTCATCACATACTAAACAATCAGAATCAATTTCTTTTTCTTTAAACATTCCTATTACATTTTTTCCGTCTAAATCATTTCCAATACTACTTACCATATAAGCTTTAGCACCTAAAGCTGTTATATTGTTTGTAACATTAGCTGCTCCACCTAAAACTTGTGTTTCTTTCATGACTTCTACTAGAGGGACTGGAGCTTCAGGAGAAATCCTTTCAACTTTACCCCACACAAATTTGTCAATCATTGTGTCACCGACAATTAAAACTGACTGTTTTTTAAAAGAGTCTATTAGATCTAAAAGTTTAATATTCATTCTTCGCCTCAAAGTAAGCAATTATAAATAAGATTTATTTGCCAAATAACAACAATAATCTTTTACAGAATCTTCCAATTCCATAAATGGTTTTGTATATCCTGCATTTTTTAAATTATCCATTTTAGCTTCTGTAAAATATTGATATTTTAACTTTAAATTATCCGGCATATCTATGTATTTAATATTTTCTTTTTTCCCCACAGCCAAAAACATAGATTTTGCTATATCGTTCCATGTTCTTGACTTACCAGTTCCAATGTTAAATATTCCAGTTTTTGGAGGATTTCTAAATAAAAAATACATAACCTCTACTACATCTTTTATATATACAAAATCTCTTCTTTGCTGACCGTCTTCATATTGAGGGTTATAAGATTTAAACAAATTTATTAGACCATCATATAAAACAGCACCATAATTTTTACATATCACACTACGCATATCGCCTTTATGGTACTCATTTGGCCCAAAAACATTAAAAAATTTAATACCAGTAGTTTTATTTAAATAATTATTATTTAAAAGCCATAAGTCAAACATATGTTTTGAAAAACCATACATATTAAGAGGAGACAAACTTTTTATTTTTGATATATCGTCATCATAGCCATTATCGCCATTTCCATATGTCGCAGCAGAAGAAGCATAAATGAAAGGCACACCAAGCTCAAAAGCCCACAAAGCAAGAACTTTTGAATATTCGTAATTGTTTCTTATATAATAACTTGCATCATACAAAGTAGTAGAACTACATGCGCCAAGATGAATAATAGCTTCAGGCTTTGGTACTTGCCTATTTATAACTGCATTAAAAAAATCATTTTTTTGTATATAATCATAATAACTTTTGCCTAATAAATTTTTCCATTTTTCGCTATCATCAAGGTGATCAACAACTAAAACATCTTTTATTCCTTCTTGATTTAATTTCCAAAGAAAACAACTACCTATAAAACCTGCTCCGCCAGTAAGTATTATCATCAAAACCTCTTATATTTTCAACCTATTTTATATATTGTATAAAAAGATACTAAAAACTGTCAACAAAAATAAGTAACCCTCTATTTTAGAGTAGTTCTATTAATAGCACAAAAAATTAACTTTACTGAACATACAAAAAATACTAAAATATTTTAATTAATACTTAACATTTAACATTTGGAGGTATTATGAAAAAATTTTTTATAATTATATCTTTCTTTATCTTCTCTTCTTACTTGTTTGCTGAATCATATTCATTCCCAGCAAGGAATGTCAAAGAAATAGATATTATTATAAATAATGGGACAATAAACATAAAGTCCTCAAATGTTAAAGATATAACAATAGACATTACGCCAAGCAAATCGCCAAAGACAGATAGACAAATATCTGTTAAAGATAGAGAGTTAAATGTTTATTTAATTGATTCCGAAATTACAGACAAAACAATAATTAATATGACTGTACCTAAAATATCTAATTTAGAAATTAATTCTACAGTAGCAACCATTAATATTAATGGACTTTCTGGACTCCTAGACATAGATACTACCGCTGGGAATGTAAACATAACTAATTTCAATGGGCGACTTGAAATAGACAGTGTTGATAGTCCTGTAAGGGCAAACGGAATTTTTAAGTCTATAAATATAGAAAACACCAGAGCAAATATAGTCTTAACTATTGACAAACTTCCAGCAGCTTATAATTACAGTATTAAAGGTAGTGGCAATATATTATTTAATACACCAAAAAATGTAGAAAAAGATAGTATATCAATTGACTCTCATGAATTTGACGGCCTTTTCACATTGAAATAAAAACTTAAAAACCTTTGCTGTACTAATCCTTCTCCGAAAAAACTTAGCTATTTATACAAAAAAAACCACATTGATTTTACATATACTTCACATCACTTTGCTTCATTGCGAATGTCTTCAAGTTTGTTTATGTTGTTGGAAAGAGAAAGTAATATGTTTTTTAGTTATTGATATTTTCAAAAGCTAAGATATTTTTAAACAAATAACTGCTAGCAAGACTTTCTAAGTCTATCATAGATTCCATCTCTGGCAAATCTATGAGTAAGAGCCAAATCTTAATATATTATTTATTTTACTGGCTTCTATTTCAAAATTAGTATGTTTGGTTTTTAATTCGCTAACAGATAATGGCAATAGCTTAAATTCTCTGCTTCTTCCTACAAGAGGTTCCCCTATATGATTTGAAAGGTCAAAACTGCTTGACCCCGTGGCAATAATTTGAATGTTTGGGAAAGTATCTGAAATAATTTTTAAAGTTAGACCAATTTGAGAAATTGTTTGCGCTTCATCTAAAACAACTAAATCGTTATTACCTAAAAATCTTTAATAATCTGTTCGTTTGTAGTTTCTAATTTTACCTTTATATAAAGAGGCAATAATGGTATCTGATATTATTCGTTATATACATAGACAGAAGGCCTTTTTTTAAATATTTTAAATAAAATTTTAATTTAGTACGAATATTTAAAAATTTATATTAAAATTTAATCAAACTTATCTGTATTTTTCAATATCAGTCCCTATATTTTTATTTTTGTAATAAGTTAAAATATTAGAGCAGTTTTTGATGTTTTTGATTTTATTAGATTAGTAATAAATATGTTTTCTTAAACTAATAGAACACAAAATTCCTATTGCACATAAAGAAGAAAGTATGGAAGATCCTCCGTAAGAAAGCAAAGGTAATGGCATTCCAGTTACAGGCATCATGCCCATAACCATTCCTATGTTTATAACAACATAAAAAGTAAACATTGTGGCAATCCCAATAGCAACTAAAGATCCATATCTGTCGCGAGCCTCTTTTGCTATAACTAAAGCGCGCCAAATGAAAAGAAAATAAAACATGAGTGTAGCTTGAGATATTAGCCAACCACCTTCCTCACCTATAACAGAAAATATAAAATCTGTATGTTGTTCAGGCAGAAATCCTAGCTGAGTTTGTGTGCCTTTTTTAAAACCTTTACCTAAAATTTCTCCTGATCCTATAGCTATTTTAGATTGTATTATGTTGTACCCTGCTCCCTTAGGGTCTATATTAGGGTTAAAAAAAACTATTAACCTTTTTCTTTGATAATCTTTTAAAGATTTTTCTACAGGCACAGATGATACAGCACCTAACAATAAAGATAAACATAAAATAACAGGGTATATAAATGGAATCTCGATTTTTAATTTCCATAAAAAGTGCCAAATGCCCATAATAAAGACTAAAGTTGCAAATATTATATATATGATATTTTTATCGTTTTTAAAAAATGTGGCCAATTTAAATAAAAACGTTTCATCTTGTACGAATTTAAACTGTAAGTTTATAAATGTGGCCAAAAGAGGAATCCCTACAGCTAGCCCGCCAAAAACGATCATACAAAAAAGGTAAAAAGGGTTTACATCTATTACAAAAAGTAAAACCAAAGTAACAGGGAAATATGAGAGTGTGGAAGAAAAGTCCGGTTGCATCATTATAAGAATTAAATGGCCCATAAGTATTGAAAACACGCGAACTAAAAAAGAAACAGATTTTGACATTTTTGCTTTCGCGTCTAAAAATGCAGCTAGTACCAAAACAAACATTATTTTGGCAATCTCTACAGGTTGAAAAGAAACAAAACCAAAATCAAACCAACCTTTTGTGCCTCTTTTGAAAGATCCAAACACGAGCACAGATATTAGAAGCACTAAAGATAAAACATAAACAGTTTTATTGAAATGTTTATAGTATTGATAATTAAAACCTGCTAAAAATAAAAGGCATGCTAAACCAGCACCGCTAGCGACAAGTTGTACAAAAATATATCTAAAAGATAAACCATAAGTAAAACCTGCAGAGTATATAGCACAAAAACTTACCAAGAGAAGTACAGAAACTGCAAAAATAAGCCAAATGTCTACGCTAGAGACAAAACGTTGTAAAAAACTTTTTTTTTGAATCATTTTAATTTTGTTTCCTATTTATTTTTGTTAATCCAAAGTTGGAAGCGTGCTAACTCCAAAATAAGTTTCATATATTTTTTTTGCTATTGGTACAGCGTTTAAACCACCGCCACCGCCATTTTCAACAATGACTGCCATTGCAATTTCTGGGTCTTGTGAAGGAGCATACGAAATAAACCAAGCGTGATCTTTTTGGTGCGGGAATTGCGCTGTACCTGTTTTGCCTGATATTTTTATACCTGGTATTTTGCATCTTATTGCTGTACCATTTTCAACAACTTCTAAAAGAGCTTTGTGGAAAAATTCCCAAGTTTTGCTGGAAAGTTCTACTTTATTTTCGTTTAGTGTTTCTTTATATTTATAAACTTCGTTACCGTTTAAGTCTAAAATTTTATCAACTACATAAGGTTTGTGGATAACACCTTTGTTTGCAATGACGGACATGATGTTGGCCATTTGTAGAGGCGTTACACAAACTGCACCCTGTCCTATTGCAAAAACCAACGTATCTCCTTGTAGCCAAGGTATTTTAAATTTTGCTTTTTTCCATTCTGGTGTTGGAATAAAACCTTGCTTTTCGTTTGGTAAGTCTATTAAAGTTTTTTGTCCGAACAGAAATTTTCTAGTATATACCTCTAAGTTCTTTATGCCCAATCTTAAACCCAGGTTATAAAAATAAACATTACATGAAACTGCCATAGCTGAAATTAAGTTTAATCTACCGTGAGCAGTTTTGTGATAACAGATGTAGATTCTATCCCCTAACTCAAAATTACCCTTACATTCTATAGCTTCATAAGGGTTAATATCAAACAAGTCCATAGCTGCAGCAAACGTAACAACCTTGAATGTAGATCCTGGAGGGTATAAGGCTTGCAACGCTCTGTTAAAGAGTGGAAGTTTTTTATCTTTTAAATACTTGCCAATTTTTTTATTTAAGATTTTGTTTGAGTCAAACCCAGGACATGACACTAAAGCTTTTACGGCCCCAGTTTTTACGTCTAAAACAACTACCGCACCTCTACCTGTATCGCTATGTTTTAGAGCCTTGTATGCACAGTGTTGAAGTTTTAAATCTATAGTAGAGTATATATTATTTCCAGACTCGGGCAGGGTATAGTTTGACGTTCTTACTTTGTATCCTTTAGCGTTCACTTCTATTTGCCAACCACCATCTTCACCTTGTAGATACTCGTCATAGAATTGTTCTATACCTCCTCTACCAATATAGTCTCCTAGTTTGTAGCCCATTTCAGATAAAGATTCCATCTCATTTGATTGTATCTGACTAATATAACCTACTACGTGGCTAGTTTCTTTAGAAAAATGGTATAAACGTTTAGGTTCTTTTGTTACATAAACCCCTTTTAATTTAAACCTTTTTTCTTGAATTTTAAATATGTCCTTAAGAGTTAGATTTTCTGCAAGAACTATAACTTTTCTACCATACTTAGAAAAAATGCTACTGGAAGGTTTTATTTCTTTTTTTAAAATTGCGCTTATCTCTGACAAAATTTGGTCTGAAGGTTTCTGGTGGTCTAGATAAGGATAGTACAATAAAACGTATGAGTTTTCGCTCTCTGCAAGCACTTGGTTGTCTGAAGAATATATAATGCCTCTTTTAGCGCATTCTCTAGTGTTATGAATCCTTTGTTGTTCTGAAATATTTTTATACCTGCTGCCGTTTATAACTTGCAAATAAAAAAGACGAAAAGATAAACATGCAAATAAAAATATAAAAAACACAAGGATTGCCTTGTGTTTAATAAGGAAAGTTTCGTAGGTAAATTTGTCTTTTTTTTGCCAAACCATTTACACTTCCTTTAAAAGACGATGTAAAACATAAAAAACAAAAGGGGTTATAGCCACTGCAGCTAAAATTTTTGAGATGTTTTTAAGCACAGTAATATTTGAACTGCACAACACGTTGTTTTGCATTATAATAGAGCTAACTAAATAAATTCCTAGGTTGTAAACTAAACTTCCAACAAGCACAATAGTACACTGAAAGAAAATACTGTCAGCGTTAAACTTTTTGTTTAATTTCCCAGAAAAATAGCCTAACATTGTAAACAGCAATGTCCTTGTTGTAAAAATGTCTGTAGAAAAAACGTCCCAAGTAAAGCCAAACAAAAACCCTATAATTTGCGCGTCAAAAGAACCTTTCATAAGGCCTATACAAACAATTAACACTAAAATAAAGTTTGGCGAAATTCCAAAAACGTTTAAGTATTGATTAAGGAAGAATTGCAGCAAACAAAAAACTATATAAATAAAAAAATAAAGTGTTGTTTTTTTCATTGTTTTTGTTCCAGAGGTACTAAAATAATCGCTATATTTGAAGAGCACATATCAAAATAAACTTCCGCAGTGGCAATTTGAAAATCCACATATGGTTCTTGTACAATATTTTTAATAACACCTACAGGAATCCCTTCATTAAAGAAAGAACTTAAGTTGCTAACTATAAGTTCGTCACCGGGTTTAACGTCCACGCTTAGTGGTATATAAGTTACTTTAACTAAATTCGAGTTAAAACCTTCGACCAAACAATTTACACCTTTGTTTTTAATTTCTGCTGGCAGAACAGATTCTGAGTTGGTTATTAAAGAAACTTTGGATGATTTTTTGTAAGTTTCAACTATAGTACCTATTGCACACAAACTGTTTTTTGTTTTACTAAAAACAACAACGGGCAGTTCATTATAAAGACCGTCTTCTAAGCCCTTATCTATTATAAAACTCTGATACCACAAGCTAGGTTCTCTAACTGTAATTTTAGCGTATATAGATTCTGTGTTGTTAATTTTGTCTAACTTGAAAAGTTTTAACAAATTTTCGTACTCACGGTTTATTGACGTGTAATTACGAAGTTTGTCTGTTAATTCTTGATTTTTTTGTTTATAAAATATATTTTCTTGATGCAGATAGATTAAAGATTTAATATTATCAGCAAAATTGCCAGAAAATTTAAAAATATCACTTGCTACACTTAGGCTGGGATAGGCCATATAATAAACAAAATGTTTTATACAGTTTATAGTAGTAAAAAACTTGCCAAACATAAACAAAAAGCATATCAGTAATAAAATTACAAAAACAATATTTTCATATTTTGATTTTTGATATAAATTCATTTCATCTTAAAAACCCAAAAAATTGTTTTATATATTTTTCTTCTTAGATCTTTTTATGTTGTCAAGTTCTTCTAAATATGCGCCCGTTCCTTTTGCTACGCAAGTAAGAGGGTCGTCTGCAAGATTTACAGGAAGTTGTGTCTCGTGAGATAATAGTTCAGGAAATCCTTTTACTAAAGAACCTCCACCACTTAATATTATACCTCTGTCTACAAGGTCTGCAGAAAGTTCCGCAGGGGTTTCCTCTAAAACATTTTTTACTATCTCTACTATTTTTCTTATAGGATCTTCTAACGCTATTCTAACTTCTTCTGAAGAGATTGTTACAGTTTTAGGAAGGCCTGTAAGCAAGTCTCTTCCTTTTACATTCATCACCAGTTCTTGCTCTAAAGGAAAAGCTGAACCAATTTGCATTTTTACTGATTCAGCAGTATTTTCCCCAATTGTAAGGTTATATTTGCGTCTAAAATATTGAATGATTGCTTCGTCCATCTTGTCACCAGCAACTTCTAAAGATTTTGCTAATACCAGCCCACCTAAAGAAACGACAGCAACTTCTGTTGTACCACCACCAATATCTGCTATCATACTACCTTCAGGGTCTTGGATAGGAATTCCAGCCCCAATTGCTGCAGCCATAGGTTCATCTATAAGATATACTTCTCTTGCGCCGGCTTGCTCTGCAGATTCTCTTACTGCTCTTCGTTCAACTTCTGTTATCCCAGAAGGTACACCTATAACTACTCTTGGATGAAGTAACGCTCTTTTGTTATGCACCTTCTTTATAAAATATCTAATCATTTTTTCTGTAGCTTCAAAATCTGCTATAACGCCATTCCTAAGAGGCCTTAAAGCAATAATATTTGCAGGAGTTTTGCCTAACATTTTTTTTGCATCAATGCCAATAGCTAAAACCCGTTTTGTTTCTTTGTCCATAGCAACTACCGAAGGTTCTCTTAAAACAATATTTTTGCCTTTAATGTACACCAAAACCGAAGCTGTACCAAGATCAATACCCATATCGTATGAAAACAAACTAAAAATATAATTAAACATTTACAATTTTTCTCCCTCTTTAAAATCAGTAAATAAAAAGTTATAGTACAGAATTAAGCTAACGCAACATAAAACTTTATAGGATTTTTTGCCTTAACTATCTTATCAACCTTATCAACGGTCTAAACTTTTTAATATTTAAATAAATATAAATTTAACAGTTTGATTTTACACTAAAAACATAATTTATATTGTATAGTAAATTACATTAATTGAACGCTGTTATAACAAAAATTTGTTAAACAACTAATTTCACTATAGCTATTTCTGCACTATCACCACGCCTTGTTCCAACTTTTAAAATTTGTGTGTATCCGCCATGTCTTTCTTTGTACCTTGGAACCAAAACATCAAAAACTTTTTTTGCAACATCTTTGCTATGAATTTCACTATTTATTGCTCTTATAGCACTTAAATCTGTTTTTTTTGCTTTTGTTACGAGTTTTTCAGCGTAACTTACAAGCTCTTTTGCTTTTGGAAGTGTAATAGTTATTTTCTCATGAAGAAACAATTGGGTAGCTAAATTGCGAAGTAATGCTTTTTTATGCGAGCTTGTTACACCGAGTTTTCTGCCATTATAAGTTTTTATCATTTCTTTGCTCCGTTATTAAATTCCATTCCAAATGTTAAGTTTAACTTTTCAAGCTTGCCTTTCACCTCTTCAAACGAGTGTTTTCCAAAGTTGTGAAGCTTTAATATCTCGTTTTCTGTCAGTTTTACGAGTTGGCCAATAGTTTTTATCCTAGCATTTTTTAAAATATTTGAAGATCTTGTCGAAAGGACCATAGTGCTTACATTTTTCCCAAAAATGCCTTGTTCGTATGCCTTAGAATTGTCTACAACAACCTCTTCGTCTACTGGTAAACCAGTAAACGTTACCAAACTATTTCTAAGTATTTTTGCAGACTTTATTAAAGCATCTTTAGGGGCTATAGACCCATCTGTCCAAACTTCTATAATAAGCATATCGTAATTTAAATTTTGTTCTACACGCGTGTTTTCGACTTCATAATTGACTTTCGTTACAGGTGAAAACAAAGAGTCCAAAAGAATTGTGCCTACAGAATCTTTATAAGATTTTAACTCTTCAGCAAGCATGTACCCTTTTCCCATATTTACTTCCATTTCCATTTCAAGGACTGTATTGTTATCTATATGTGCAATTTCTTGTTCTGGGTTCATTATTTCAACATTAAGGTTCGTTTCAATATCTTTTGCAGTTACTTTCCCTGGATTTTCTACTCTAAGATAGAGTCTTTCAGGCCCATCTGAATTAAGTTTAACCCTAACTTTTTTTAAATTTAAAACTATTTGAGCAACGTCTTCCTTAACACCTTTAATAACTGCAAACTCGTGCAAAGCACCTGTAACTTTTACAGAAGTTATAGCAGCACCATTTAAGCTAGAAAGAAGCACTCTTCTTAGCGAGTTTCCAATTGTATGACCATAACCACGTTCAAAAGGACTTGCCGTAAAACAACCATAGAACGGAGTGGAAGTTTTTTCATCTAAAACAAATCTACGTAATTTTTCTAAATCCGGGGCTTTCATTATTTTATAACCTCACTAAAACAACTTTTAGTTGTTAGTTTATTTTGAATAGTATTCAACAATAAGCTGGCTGTTGATAGGATGCGACGCTTCTCCTGCAAGCGGCTCACTTACAACTGTTCCTGTTATTTTGTTTTTGTCAAAATTTAGCCAAGCAGGAATACTTGATGCTGTTTTTTCAAGCAAGTTCTTTATAACAGCATTGGTTTTATATTTTTCAGGAACTGTTATAACGTCGCCAACTTTAACTTGATAACGAGGCACATCTATCTTTTTGTCGTTTACTAAAATATTGCCATGGTTGACAACTTGTCTTGCCATTTTCTTAGAAGAAGCAAACCCTAACCTAAAAACTACAATGTCTAACCTCATTTCTAAAAGTTTAAGAAGATTGTCGCCTGTAGAACCTTTCATCTTTTCTGCAACTTCATAATAATGAACAAACTGCTCTTCTGTTAAATCGTAAACTCTTCTTGCTTTTTGCTTTTCGCGTAAATGTTTGGCGTAGTCAGACATTTTACCTTTGATAATTCCGTGTTGACCAGGACCATTCTTTCCTCTTTTTCTGTCAAGAGTACAATTAGACGAACATCTTTCTCCTTTTAGGAAAAGCTTTTCTCTTTCACGACGACACAATTTACACACTGACCCTAAATAACGTGACATCTATTAAAACCCTCCAAGGTTTATTTACAATAAACATATTTAACAGCAGCCGTTGTGCCAAATATTGTTTTAATTATATTCTTCTTGGTTTTGCTGGACGACAACCGTCGTGAGGAACCGGAGTAATGTCCTTTATAGCTGTTATACCAAGACCTGCACTTTGCAAGCCTCTGATGGCTGTTTCTCTTCCCGGTCCTGGACCATTAACAAAAACTGATACTTGTTTTACGCCCATATCTAAAGCTTTTTTACCTACAGAAGAAGCAGCAAATTGTGCTGCAAAAGGAGTACCTTTTTTTGTCCCTTTAAAACCAGAACCCCCTGCCGAAGCCCAAACTAAAGTGTTTCCTCTTTCGTCTGTTATATTAACAATAGTGTTGTTAAATGTTGACAATATATATGCTCTTGCCGCTGAGCCGGTAAATCTCTTTTTCTTAGAACTACCGGTCTTTTTTTCTTCTACCATACTTCCTCCGGATTTTATTACGTTTATAATCTTTAATTTTGTTTTATTAAAAAACTAACTCTTCTTTTGGTCTTGAGCTTTTCCTGCACCTACAGTTTTTCTCTTACCACGTCTTGTACGTGCGTTTGTTTTAGTTCTTTGCCCTCTTACAGGAAGGTTCCTTCTGTGCCTAGACCCCCTATAACTAGCTATTTCTCTAAGTCTTTTTATGTTTGCTTGAATTTCTCTTCTAAGATCGCCTTCTACTTTTAAGTTTTTAGTTATAAAATTATTTATTCTATTAACTTCTTCTTCTGTTAAATCTTTAACTCTTTTAGCAGGGTCTAAAGAAAGCTCTGCGATAATTTTGTTTGATATTATAGGTCCGATACCATAAATATACCTTAATGCTATATCAAGCCTTTTATTTTTGGGTAAATCTACTCCTGCTACACGAGCCATTTATTATCCTCCGGATTTTGTGTCTCTATTTTTATATATCAAAAAGAAGCAGTTCTATTTTTCTAACAGATAAAATTAATAAAATATTTATCCTTGTCTTTGCTTATGTCTAGGATCTTGGCATACTACTCGTACTACACCTTTACGTTTTACTACTTTGCATTTTTGACAAATAGGTTTTACTGATGCTCTAACTTTCATTTTGATATCCTATATAATTCTATGATACTTTAATTCAATAAAGTTTGTATATTATACCACAAAAATAACAACTTTCAAATCTTGTTTTTGAACAAAACTAAACAAGATTCTAAACTGAAAAAATTAAACAATATACTATTTTTCTCTATATACTATTCTCCCTTTTGACAAATCGTAAGGAGAAAGTTCCACTTTAACTTTGTCTCCTGGGAGAATTTTTATGTAATGCATTCTCATTTTGCCACAAATATGCGCCAAAATAATGTGCCCTCCCTCTAAAAGTTCTACTCTAAAAACTGCGTTTGGCAAAGCTTCCAGTATTTTACCTTCAATAACAATTTTTTCTTCTTTAGCCATTTTATACCTTTGTTAAAATTTCATAACCTTGTTCTGTTATAGCAACTGTATGCTCAAAATGAGCGCTTAAACTGCCGTCTTTTGTAACAACTGTCCAATCGTCGTCTAACATCACAACTTCATAACTCCCTACATTTACCATAGGTTCAATTGCTAAAACCATTCCACATAAAAGTTTTATGCCTGTCTTTGCTTTTCCGTAATTTGGTATTTGTGGATCTTCGTGTAAAGATCTGCCAATACCATGCCCAACAAAATCTCTTACAACAGAAAAACCTTCCTTTTCTACTGTTTCTTGCACAGCACAAGAAATGTCGCCAAGACGATTGTTTGGCAATGCTTGTGCAATGCCTTTTTCTAAAGACATTTCTGTAACTTTAAGAAGTTTAGATGCGGTGTCGGAAATATTACCAACTGCGTAGGTTTTTGCTGCATCACTGTAATAGCCTTCATAAAGAACACCTATATCCACAGAAACAATGTCGCCATCTTTAAGCACACGAGAAATATTCGGAATACCATGCACAACTTCGTTGCTTACAGACACACAGGCTGAAGCTGGAAAAGGATAACTTATACCCTTTACTCCTAAAAAAGCTGGCACCATTTGTGATGACTTTATATACTTTTCTACGAATATGTCTATATCTTTAGTCGTTATGTTAGGTTTTATTATTTCATAAAGTTTATCTAAAATTTTACCTACAACTTGACCGGCAATTTTCATTTTTTCAATTTCTCTTGCCGTTTTCAACTCAATATTGAGGTTTTTAAAAAACACTTAAAACTCCACAAAACAAGCTAAAGTATACTCAAATTTTAATTAAAATATCTTTAAGAACTTTTATTTAATGTTTTCACTTATTTGATTAAAAACTTCAGACTCTGATTTTAAGCCGTCTATTTTAATCAGAGTACCCTTTTTTCTATAATATTCAATTAAAGGTTTTGTTTGGGCTTCATAAATATTAAGTCTGTTTTTTACAACTTCTTCTTTATCGTCATTTCTTTGGATAAGTTCTTTTTTGCAAAAGTCACACTTACTGTCCTCTTTTGGAGGAATGAAAAACATGTTGTAACTTGCTCCACAAGAGCAAACTCTTCTGCCTGATGTTCTTTTAATTACTTCCTTATAGTCTAAATCTATAAAAAATACTGTGTCTATCTTAATGTTTTCTGCCTCAAGTATTACGTCTAAAGCTTGCACTTGGGTTAGTGTTCTTGGGAATCCATCTAAAAGAAACCCTTTTTTTGCGTCCTCTTGCAAAAGACGATTCTTGACCATATTTACAACTATTTCGTCTGAAATAAGCTGACCAGAAGCAACACGTTCACTTATAACGTCGTCTGACTTTGTGACTTTTCTAAACATATGCCCTGTAGATAAATGAACTATACCAAATTTATCTACAATTTTTTTTGCTTGTGTACCTTTGCCTGCCCCCGGAGGCCCTAAAAGTATATAATTCATTTTAACCTTTTTTATACTCTTTATATTTTGCTACCAATGAAGCGAAGTATTTTACAATTATGTTAGGCGCTTGACACCGAAGTTTACCAATAAAACGTAAATGAGCTGGCAAGTAACGAAATAGAATTGTAAAAGACAAGCTTCCTATCTAACATTGAACCAGCGGCCCTTTATCCGTCCCTCTTTCATAAACCCATCATAATGTCTCATGATTAGATGAGACTCTAGCTGTCCAACGGTGTCAAGAGCAACCCCTACGACAATAAGTAAAGAAGTTCCTCCAAAGAAAAATGGCGCACTCATTACAGAACGCAAGTAGTCAGGAAGAACTGCAATACCGGCAACAAACAATGCGCCGCCAAGAGTAATTCGTTCTAAAATTTTTTGTATATAAGTGGCTGTTGGTTCGCCTGGCCTTACACCCGGTACAAATCCCCCTGACTTTTTCATATTTTCTGCCAAATCTTTAGGGTTAAAAGATATAGAATTATAAAAATAACAGAAAAATATAACCAAAAATGCATAAATTCCACTATATATTACAGAACCACCATTAAACCATTCCATAATTTTTTTAGCTACAGGATAACCTAAAAATGTCCATTCTGGCGCAAATTGAGCTATAGTAAGCGGAGCAGACAATATAGACATTGAAAATATAACTGCTATAACGCCTGATTGATCAACTTTTATAGGCAAAAAGGAAGTTTGTCCACCGTACGTTTTTATTCCAACCGTCTTTTTTGCATAATGAACAGGAATTCTTCTCTGAGCTGTCTCTACCCACACTACAGCAATTAAAACTGCAATTACTATAGCTGTTAAAGTTAAAGCAAAAAGTATTGAAAGTTCTTCCATTTGAACAAGTTTGATAATGCTCATAACAGTATGGGGGAGTCTTTCTACAATGCCTGAAAATATTATAATAGAAATACCGTTACCTACACCTCTGTCTCTAACTTGTTCTCCAAGCCACATAATTAACACTGTACCTGTAACAAGTGTAGTACCTGTTAAAGCAATCCAAGACCATGAAGGATCAACAACTATAGGAAGCCCTGAAGGGTTAGGCAATTTTGTTATCGCCATAGTTAAGCCAAAAGACTGTATGGCCCCTAATATAAGTGTTCCGTATCTTGTAATTTGTGTAAGCTTTTTTCTTCCTTGTTCGCCTTCTTTGGCAAGTCTGTCTAAATAAGGTATTATATGAGCCCCTTGTAGCAAGCTCATTATAATAGAAGCGTTAATGTATGGCATAATACCCATAGAAAAAACTGACATTCTATTTAAAGCGCCACCAGAAAACATGTCTAAAAATCCAAGTAACCCATTAGTTTGTGCAGCAAATAAAGATTTTACTGCTTCGCTATTTATGCCAGGAATAGGCACACTTGAGCCAATTCTGTATGCAACAATTATAAGCAATGTAAAAATTACTCTTTTTCTAAGTTCTGGCACTCTAAAAATATCAGAAAAACTTTTCAACATATTTTTTCCTGTTGTTGGATTTTATTAAAGTCATTAAAAATCTGTTATCAATATAACCAAAAATGGAGTTTTAAATTAAAATCAAATAAACGCACAGAAAACAACAAACGTTCGTATTATTAGTCTCAAACGTCTTTATAATCAACTAAAAATAACAACTAAAATTTAGTGTATTAAACACAACAAACTAACATTAAAATTTTTAAGCTACAACTTTAACAGTTAAAACGTTTAATTTATAACTTCAGACTTGCCGCCTGCAGATTTAATTTTTTCTATTGCAGATTTAGAAAAAGCTGTAACTTTAATTGTTAAAGATTTTTTAAGTTCCCCTACACCTAATATTTTTATCAACTTTGCTTTTTTTACCATGCCAGCTTGCTTTAAAGACGTAGGGGTGACCTCTACGCCAGATTCAAACTTATTTAAACTTTCAACATTTACAATTTCGTATTCTTTACGGAACTGATTATTAAAACCTCTTTTAGGAATTCTCCTAATTAAAGGCATCTGTCCACCTTCAAACCCTATCTTTTTTGACCCATCGCCAGAACGAGCTTTCTGCCCTTTAGAGCCACGAGTAGATGTACGGCCATGGCCAGATCCTACTCCACGCCCTACTATTTTCTTTCTATGTTTTGAGCCTTTTTGAGGCTTTAAATTATGTAAGCCTATCATATCTCTACCATCCCTTTTTCTCTAATTTTAGCAACTTCTTCTTTTGAACGAAGTTCTTTAAGAGCCTCTATCGTTGCATAAACTACATTAAAAGGATTTGAAGAGCGCATTGATTTTGTAAGGATATCTTTAATTCCTACAGCTTCAAGAACTGCTCTTACAGCACCTCCTGCAATAACGCCTGTACCAGGAGCAGCTGGTTTTAACAAAACCTTTCCAGACCCGGAAATGCCTATTATTTCATGAGGGATGGTACTACCTTTAAGTTGTACAGAAACCATATGTTTTGCTGCCTGAGCACTACCTTTTTGTATTGCTGATTGAACCTCGTTTGCTTTACCAAGACCACAACCAACCTTACCGGACTTATCTCCTACAACTACCAAAGCGTTAAAAGAAAATCTTTTGCCACCTTTAACAACTTTTGCAACTCTGTTGACGGCTACAACTGTTTCTTTTAACCCACTATCATTTTGTTGTTTCCCTATTTTTTCAGCCAACTTGTCCTCCTAAGACATACGCTACCGTCTTAATATACATTTAATTTAAAATTGCATTAAAATTCTAAACCACTTTCTCTAGCAGCATCTGCAAAAGCTTTTACTTTACCTGTGTACTCGTAACCTCTACGATCAAAAACAACTTTTTTTATGCCTTTTTGAGTCGTCTTTTTTGCAATCAAGTCACCAACGGATTTAGCAGCTACAACGGTATCTGTAACTTTCAATTTTCCCTTAAGTTCCGGAGATAATGTTGACGCAGATGCAAGAGTAACACCTTTACTATCGTCTATAACCTGAGCATAAATATGCTTATGCCCTCGATAAACACTTAAACGAGGTTTTTCTTGAGTTCCCTCTATTTTACTTCTTACCCTTTTTACACGATAATCAAATCTTTTATTTGAACCTTTCATCTAATATCCTCTATTTTTTGTCTGTTCTTACTATGTTAACTATTAGACAAAACAAATCTTCTATTTTTAGAAAACTAGCTACAAAAATTATTTTTTGCCACCTGCTGCAGCTTTACCAGCCTTTCTAATAATTTTTTCACCTAAATACCTTATGCCAAACCCTTTATATGGTTCTGGCGGTTTTACAGCTCTAATTTTAGCTGCAAAAGTGCCTACTTCATATTTATCTATACCTGTTACAGTTATTAAAGTGTTTTTGTCAGGAGCAAGGGCAGCAGTAACTTTAACTGTGGGAGGTATTTCAAGGTTTACTAAATGCGAAAAACCGACAGATAAAACTAGTTTTTTTCCATCTTCTATATTTACTTTAAAACCAAGACCTATCACTTCCAATTCTTTTTTAAATCCTTTTGTAACACCTTCAACCATATTTACAATAAGACCTCTTGTAAGACCATGAAACATATTATGTTCTCTAGAGTCGCCAAGCGCTTCAACAAGTATATTATCTTTCTCAACTTTTACATTTATTTTATTGTCAATTAGTTGTGAAAGTTTCCCGCTGGGACCTGTTATTTCTAACACACCATTTTTAAACTCTGCTTTCACCTTCTCCGGAATATGAACCGGTCTTTTGCCTAGGCGACTCATTGTTTGACCCTCAATATAAATTTTTTACAAAATAATAAATTTGTATTTTTATGAACTAAACTATAAAATACAAAACTTCAAACCAAGTCCCCACTTTGAGCCAAATTCTTGCAAAGACAAAAATCTTTACCAAACTAAGCCCAACACTTCCCCGCCAACTTTCTCTTTCCTTGCATTTGCGTCTGTCATTAAACCTTTAGAAGTAGAAACTATAGCAATGCCTAGTCCGCCAACAGATTTTGGCATATCTTCATACCCTCTGTATATCCTTAAACTGGATTTAGAAATTCTTTTTATTCCTTTAAGAACTTGTTTGCCAGTTAGAGTGTACTTAAGATAAACTCTTAAAACGCCCTGTTTATTGTCTTCAATATTCTTATAACTTGCAATATAACCTTCATCTTTTAAAATTTTAGCTATTTCCATTTTCAGCTTTGAAGACGGGATATCTACTTTTTCGTGCAATTTTGCATTCGCGTTACGAATACGTGCAAACATATCTGAAATTGGATCTGTAATCATTAAACCGACCTCTTTTTAAATTATTACCAACTTGATTTTATAAGACCTGGTATTTCACCATTGTGCGCTAATTTGCGCAAACATATCCTGCAAAGTCCAAAATCTCTGTAAAAGCCACGCGGTCTTCCACACAAATTACATCTGTTCCTGTGCCGTGTTGCAAATTTCTGAGGCTTACGCATTTTTGCTTCTGCTGAAGTTGTTGCCATAGAAAAATATCCTTTGCTCTATTTGCGTTTCTATTTATTGTCTCTTTTCTTTAAACGGCATACCAAGCGCCTCTAACAAAACTTTTGCTTGCTCTTTTTTTTTGGTTGTTGTTACTATTGTGATGTTCATGCCTCTAGTTTTGTCTGACTTTTCAACACTAATTTCTGGGAATATATACTGCTCTGAAAGACCCATATTAAAGTTCCCGTGATTGTCAAAGCCGTTAGGTTCTATGCCTCTAAAGTCTCTTATACGAGGCATGGCTACATTTATTAGCCTGTCCAAAAATTCATACATCATTGCATTTCTTAACGTTACTTTAATGCCTATTGGCATTCCTTGGCGTAATTTAAAGTTAGATATAGATTGTTTTGCTCTGCACATTAACGGTTTTTGGCCTGTAATAGCTGCTAGTTCTGCAGAAGCAATATCTAAAACTTTAATATTATCTTTTGCTTCACTTAAACCTATATTAACAACAATTTTGCTAAGTCTAGGGATTTGATGAGCATTTTTTAAATTAAACTGTTTTTTTAATTCGTTTACAACATTTTCTTGATAAATTTTTTTCAAACGAGGTTGATTCATTTTATTCTTCCCTTATCTTTCTTCGTTACTTCTTACAACCTAATGCGAAGTATTTTAAGCTTTTTACTAAGAAAAACTGAGTGAAGTTTGCTATGCACTGCAAATGAACGAAAGTTTTTCTTAGCAAAAATTTAAAAGACAAAACATTATATTAACATTTCTCCACATTTGCGACATAACCTTACTTTTTTACCATCGGAAAGCTTATCAAATTTAGGCCTTAAAGCTTGCTCACACTTTGGACATATAAGCATAACCTTACTTATAGCAATAGGAGCTTCTTTTTCACGAATTCCACCTGCGTCCCTTTGAGTAGGTTTTGTATGTTTTTTTACAAAATTTATTTTTGAAACAATAACTTTGCCTTTATCCGGAAAAACGTCAAAAACTTCTCCCTTTTTACCTTTGTCTTTTCCTGATAATACTACAACTTTGTCTTTCTTCTTAATGTTAAGCATTTTTATATCCTGTTTGTTTTTGGCTTAAAAATTATCTCTTTGACTCTTATCCCTATAAATAAAAGATAGCAGCAGTTAGAGGTTAAATTACTTCTGGAGCTAAAGATATTATCTTAAGATAATTGTTCTCTCTTAGCTCTCTTGCTACCGGGCCAAAAATACGTGTACCTTTTGGCTCGCCTTCATCGTTAATTATTACAGCAGCGTTATCGTCAAATTTAATATACGTGCCGTCAGCACGACGTACTTCTTTTACTGTACGAACAACAACTGCTTTAACAACTTCACCTTTTTTTATATTCCCGTGCGGTAAAGCATCCTGTACTGAAGCGTGAATTACGTCCCCAATACTTGCATAACGACGTTTTAAACCTTTTGTAACTCTAAAACAACGAATTTTTTTTGCACCTGAATTATCTGCTACGGTTAATATAGTTCTTTCCTGAATCATTCTATTATCCTTCGATAAACTTAATTTTTAAATTTCTACTGTTTTTTTATAACTCCCATCAATACCCATCTTTTTGTTTTTGACATTGGTCTTGATTCCATTATTGTAACCGTGTCTCCAATATGAGAGAGGTTCTTCTCATCGTGCACAACAAACTTAACTTTCCTGCGAAGCACACGGTCATATAAGGAGTGGCGCTGCGTTCTTTCTATAGAAACCAATCTTGTCTTATCGCTTTTATCACTTACAACTATACCTGTACGACATTTGCGTTTATTGCGTTCCTGTGACATTATTCCTTCCTATTAGCCTAATTTAGACTCTTTTCTTTTTTTGATTAACCAAAGTTTTAATTCTTGCAATATCTCTTCTCATTCCTCTAATTTCTAGAGGGTTCTTTACAGGCGCTGTTTGATGACGAAATTTTAACCTAAAAAGTTTGTCCTGTAATTGGCTAAGCTTTACAGAAAGTTCAGCCTCTGTCATATTTTTTGTTTCGTTCCAATTTTTACTTTTCATCATAGCCTCAAATATCAGTTCTAACTAAAATTTTTGTATGTATAGGGAGTTTGTTTGACGCAAGCTTTAAAGCTTTACGTGCTTCAACTTCCGGAAGACCTTCCATTTCAAACATTACTCTGCCAGGCTTTACAACCGCAACCCAAAATTGTGGATCGCCTTTACCTTTACCCATTCTCGTTTCAGCAGGTTTTTTAGTGATTGGTTTATCAGGGAATATTCTGATCCAAACTTTTCCACCTTTCTTTGTAAATCTTGTAAGTGTTACACGAGCAGCTTCTATCTGATTACTATTTATCCATACAGGTTCAAGAGCTTGAAGACCATATTTACCAAAAACTAAATAAGTGCCTCCTTTAGCTTTTCCCTTCATTCTTCCTCTATGTGTCTTTCTATATTTAACTCTTTTTGGCATCAACATATCAATTCCTTTAGTCTTTATATCTTAAATTATTTAGAGGTTTTTTTGTTTTTAGAAACTTCCATTTATGCTAAAGGCACTTCAACAAGTTTGGCTTCTTCAATCAAGTCTTTAGTAGTCTTTTTAAAAAGTTCTTTCTTGAATATCCAAACTTTTACACCAATTTGTCCCATTGTCGTATAACTTTCAGCAAAACCATAGTCAATGTCAGCTCTAAAAGTCTGCAAAGGAATTCTACCCTCTTTTAGCCATTCAGTCCTTGCAATTTCAGCGCCGCCAAGTCTGCCAGAAACCATAACTTTTATACCACAAGCACCTGCAGACATAGCTTTTTCTATAGTCTTTTTCATTGCTCTTCTAAAAGCAATTTGTTTCTGTAACTGAAAGGCAATACCTTCAGCAGCAAGTTGAGCATCTAGCTCAGGTTTTTTTATTTCCATAACGTTTACAAAACTTTTCTTTGACGTCATAGATTCAATATCTTTTCTTAAATTTTCTATGCCCTGGCCACCTTTGCCAATAACAATGCCAGGACGCGCTGTATAGATGTTAACACATATGTACTTCCCAGGCCTTTCAATAACAATTTTAGACACAGAAGCTAACTTGAGGCAATTTTTTAAATAAACTCTTAAACTACGATCTTCTACTATAAAATTAGGCATCTCTTTTAAGCTAAACCATTTAGATTCCCAATCTTTAATATATCCTAATCTTACACTTTTGGGATGTATTTTTTGACCCATTTTTATACCTTTCCTAGTTTTTTATCTTACTTTACTTGCGTTTCTTTACTTACATTCGCACTTTTGGTAATCTTTTTCTTTCTTGTCCCTGCAACACCAGCATCTGTAATTACTATAGTAAGATGAGATGTTCTTTTTTTTATAGGTAGGCCTCGTCCTTGAGGACCTGGTCGCATTCTCTTTAAAATAGGACCATTACCTACCCAAGCTTCTTTTACTTTAAGATTTGAATAATCTTTAAGTTTGCCTGAATTAGCTGTTGCGCTTTTTAAAACTTTAGTAACAAGCGTTGCAGCAGATTTAGGGGAAAAAGAAAGAACTTCAAACGCTTTCTCCACCTTTTTATTTCTTATAAGTGTTAGCACCTGATTAACTTTTCTTGGAGTATATCTAACGAATTTCGCTGTTGCCTTTGCTTGCATCTTTGTATCCTTTTTTTCTTGTTCAACAATTACTTAACTTGTAAATGTTGGATATTTCTTGTTGTTAAACACAACAACACACATCACAAATACTATTTACGTAAGCGACGTTTCTTGTTTTGTCATACCGCCATGACCTTTAAAAACTCTGGTTGGGGAAAACTCTCCTAACTTATGCCCTACCATTTGTTCGGAAATAAATATAGGAAGAAACTTTTTTCCATTATGTATTGCTATTGTGTGTCCTACAAATTCCGGGGTTATAGTGCAAGATCTTGCCCAAGTTTTTATAACTTTTTTATTTCCCTCTTCATTAAGCTTTTGCAGTTTTTTTAAAAGTTTTGCGTCTACGTAAGGGCCTTTTTTTGTTGAACGACTCATCTATTATTTCCTCCGATTACTTCTTAGCCTTCTTACGATGGCTTACTATTACCCAGTCCCAAATCTTTTTAGGTCTTGTTTTAAAACCTTTAGCAGGCTGGTTCCAAGGGCTTCTAGGTTGGTTGTTACCCTTAGATCTACCTCTACCGCCTCCGTGAGGATGGTCAACAGAGTTCATTGCAGTTCCGCGCACATGAGGTTTTTTGCCCATATGGCGATTTCTTCCTGCAGAGCCTATCGTAATATTTTCGTGGGCCAAATTGCCTACCTGTCCAACAGTAGCATAGCAGTTTACTCGGATAAGCCTTATCTCGCCAGAAGGCATTCTTATGTGAGCATATTCGCCTTCTTTTGCTAAAAGCTGTGCAGCTGCACCTGCTGAACGCACAAGCTGTGCACCTTTGCCTACTGCAAGTTCTAAGTTATGTATAAAAGTACCTACAGGAATATTTGTAAGAGGAAGAGCATTACCTGGTTTTATCTCGGCATCCGGTCCGGAAACCAAGGTGTCTCCAATTTTTACACCTACAGGCTGTATTATATATCTTTTTTCTCCGTCCTGATATTGCAGAAGCGCTATTCTGCTTGAACGGTTAGGATCGTATTCAATTGCAACAACTTTGGCTGGAATATCAAATTTATCTCTTTTAAAATCTATAATTCTATAAAATCTTTTGTGGCCACCACCTCTAAAGCGTACCATTACTTGCCCAGTATTGTTGCGGCCACTTTTTTTCTTTATAATTCTTGTTAACGATTTTTCTGGTTTTGTTTTTGTAATATCTGAAAAATCTGATACAGACATTTGCCTTCTAGACTGCGTATACGGTTTAAATATTTTAATTGGCATTATGTTTTCCTGGTATCGGGCTAGCATAAAATAATTTTACTTGCCCATATTTACTTCTTTAGTAAAGCAAATTTATTTACTTTTACTAAAAATTAACTTCGCCTAAACTAGGCTTCTTCGACCATTTGAATTTCTTGACCCTCACTAAGTTTTACTATTGCTTTTTTCCAATCGTTTTTATAACCAGGGTGAGCACCTATTCTTTTACTTTTACCTGCACAGTTTGCAGTATGCACACTTTCTACTCTAACGTTAAACAAGGATTCTACAGCCTGCTTTATTTGAAACTTGTTTGCGGCTTTGTCTACAACAAAAGTGTACTTATTATTTTTTTCTTTTAAAAGTGAAGCTTTTTCAGTTACTATCGGCCTTTTAATAATGTTTCTAATATCCATTTTTATTCCTAAATAACAAAAGATATCCAAACTATGCAGACTGCCTTTCTTTTATTAAATCAATAGCTTCAGGCGTAAGAACCACTTTATCTGCCCACAGAATTTGATATGCGTTAACATTTTTTATATTTTCAACTATAACATTTTTTATATTTTTTGATGCAACTTTAAAATCTGCATCATTAGCAATTGCAAAAACTATTTTTTTACCTTCAACTTTAAGATTTTTTAAAATCTCGGCTACTTTTTTTGTTTTAATTTTTTCTAATTTTATAGAATCTACAACCATTATATTGCCATTTTGAAGCTGAGCAGAAAATGCCATGCTTAAAGAAGCTTTCTTTTTTTGTTTTGACATTTTTGTATAATAATCTCTAGGTAGTGGTCCAAAAATTATGCCACCTTTTTTCCACAAAGGAGAATTTTTTTGTCCTGCACGGGCATTTCCTGTACCTTTTTGTTTCCAAGGTTTTGCTCCAGAAAAAGACACTTCTCCTCTTGTTTTTGTTTTGTGCATACCTGACCTCTGATTATTCAAGTATGCTGTCGTGATCTCATGCAAAAGAATACTAGAAACCTCTGTACCAAAAAAAGAAGGAAGCTCTATTTTCCCTTTCTCCTGTCCTTTTGCGTCATAAACTATTGTTTCCATTTTCTCTCTCTATCCTATTAGAAAAACAAAAAGTCTAAATAGATATTTAATAAATTCTATATATAAAGACTGCTTTTTGTAAAAAGCAAATATAAACTAAATCATTTCTTTTTAGCTTTAGTTTTTACTTCCACAACAACGGGAATTTTCTTAACTGTATTGCTTATAAACAATGTCCCTGTTTTTACAGCAGGTACTGCCCCTTTAATAAGCAAAACATTTTTTTGTGAGTCAACATTCACAACACGCAATTTTTGTATTGTAACATATTCGTTACCTAAATGTCCAGACATTCTCATCCCTTTTAAAACTCTTTGAGGACCTTGGC
This sequence comes from Candidatus Endomicrobiellum cryptotermitis, assembly GCA_031257835.1. Classification (GTDB taxonomy): domain Bacteria; phylum Elusimicrobiota; class Endomicrobiia; order Endomicrobiales; family Endomicrobiaceae; genus Endomicrobiellum; species Endomicrobiellum cryptotermitis. The sequence continues at coordinate 1,044 of JAIRNY010000027.1, read as the reverse complement.
CACCGCTAGAACCTCTGGCACGTGTTCTGTCTGATTGACCACGAGTTGTTGGTTGCATACCAAAGTTGTGCCTTTTTATAACGCCAGCATAGCCTTTACCTTTTGTTAAAGCGCAAACATCTACATAGTCTCCAACTTTGAAAATATCTGCCTTTATTTCCTGTCCTACTGCAAAGTCTTTAACATTTTGAACTCTAAACTCCTTTATAATTTTTTTAGGTTCAACTTTGTTTTTTTTAAAAAAACCTTTCAAAGACTTGTTAAGATTTTTTCCCTTAACATTTCCAAAACCAAGCTGTACAGCATTATAACCGTCTTTTTCTACTGTACGTACACCTACAACAACGCAAGGGCCAGCTTCTACTACCGTTAGAGGTATAAGGTTTCCTTTATCGTCAAAAACCTGAGCCATGCCTACTTTTTTACCAATAATCGATTTTAACATATTTTCTCTCTACGATTTAAATATTTTAATTAATTTTAAAGCCTATCTACGAACTTCCTTGTACTTAATTTCAATATCCACGCCAGCAGGCGAGTCTAATTTTTGAAGTTCTTCTACTGTGCTGCTGGAAGGTTCACGAATGTCTACTAATCTTCTATGAATTCTCATTTCGAACTGCTCACGAGATTTTTTGTTCGTGTGAACAGACCTGTTAACTGTATACTTTTTTATGCTTGTAGGCAAAAGTACAGGACCTGTTATAGATACACCCGTACGTCTTGCAGTTTCTACTATTTTAGCAAGAAAATCGTCCAACATTTTATGATCGTACGCCTGTAACTTGATTCTTAAATCTTGATTTTGTAGTGTCTTTTCATTTACCATAAATTTTAATCCTATTTATTTTGATTATACATTCTTTATTATATAATTTACATAAATAAAAACATTTAAAAGTCAAACAGAGTGCTTATCTCACATTCCCTTGAGTTAGTGTAGGATTTCAGTAACAACGCCAGAACCTACAGTTCTTCCTCCCTCTCTTATTGCAAACCTTAACTGCGGTTCCATCGCTACCTCCATTAGCAACTCTATCTCCA
>JAIRNY010000011.1 GCA_031257835.1 Candidatus Endomicrobiellum cryptotermitis | reverse complement strand
TAATTTATAAATGGTTGAAGTATAAAATACTTTATAAATTAATGATAGGGGAAAAACGAGTAAAATATAGAATTAAATATCATGTATTTAAAAAAGTATTATCAAGGATTAGTAAAATTATAAAAGAAGGAATATGGGTTGGAGATTAGTATTGAGGAAACTGTATTTGAAGTTCGGGAAAAAGTAAGGAAAAGAAAGGTTTGTTATCTACTCTGATTGTAACATACTTAAAATAGATATGTTAGATAAAAATAAATTGAAACTAAAATATGGTTATGATATTGACAATGTCGATGTTATTACAAAAATATAGTTTTCACAAAAAGAAGATGAATATATAAATTAAAGTATTTACAAAAACAACATAGTCCAAACATTATAAGCCACCTTGGTGATATTGTTGCATGCGAGCCAGTTGCTCGATATATAAAGTGGAAATACGCTAATAAAATTGTTGTTTGGGCATGTAATGTCATGTATCAAGAAGTTGTAAAGTATAATCCGTTTGTAGATTATATTCTAGATGTGCCCAATCCAGATAAGTGGGAGTGTATCAAAAAACAACTATCTAAAAATATAAAAATAGTTAACTTGCAGGTAGGTCATAGGATAGAAAATGTTCCAGGTACAGCCTTAGAAAATGATGTGAGAAGATATATGAATGTATGTAATATGTATAGTTTTGATAATTCTATACTTTCAAGTTTTTCACAATACTCTGCTATTCCAAGTCTTAAAATGACTCCTAAATTTTACCTAAGAGACGATGTAAATGAAAATTTGCCACATAGTTACATAGTTTTTCATTGTTGTTCAAATGAAAATAGGAAGAATTGGAAACAAAATAAATGGAATATACTTGCAGAAAAAATATTTGAACAAAAAAAGTATGTTGTAGAAGTAGGAGTTAAATCAGTAATTAACAGCAACTCTAAATATTATATAAACAAAACGAATTTAAGAGATTTACATAAAATAGCAAATGTTATTAAAAATTCTACTTTATTTTTAGGTGTAGACTCATCTTTTTCTCATTTTGCAAATGCTTTTGAAAAGCAAGCTGTTTTGATTTTTTGGTCATATGGGCTGTTTAAAATATATAATCCATATTCTGGTGCTTACAGAAACCAAAACTTTGTAACATTTGTGTACCCTATAGATGTCCATGAATTTTATAAAAGTAGTAAAGGTGTGCAAGTATGTGATGTTTTTAAAGCAATTATGGGTCGGTTACAAAGAATAAGTGTTTTGCTGTGCTAGTTTATAGCTAACTGTTTCTTGATGTATCTTCTGTAACCTCAATAATGTTTATATAACCTTTTTACACTGATTAGAAGATATGTAGAGTATCTTTTATAACTTGCATTAGCTTTATCTGTAAGTAATCCAACTATTACCTGACTTGACCAAATCACATTTTTGAACAAAATCCTGCTTCTTCCTTTAAACCGGACAAGCCAGGGAAAACACGTTTTATTCACGTTAGGGGCAAAGAGATGTGGTCCTTTAAGATGAAGAAATCAGCAGCATCTTGGCTTCTTGCCTGCTCATAAACTTGATGAACGCTTAATGCTGTAAGCGCATTTACGTATTTGCTTGCCTTTAATATTTAATACCATATGGTCTATTTGAATCTGAGCTTTATAGTCGTAAGGAAGTCTTTTACTGTGTCCGTTAAACTTCCTTATAATCTTTCGTTCTTTTTGACAGGTTAAATACTTAACAGGAGTTATTCTGTTTTCATTAACTAATTTCTTTTAAGCATTTCCTATCTCTTTTTATTTTACTAAAAGTGATACATTTAGACTTTGCCGAGTAGACCACAAAAGTGGCAAAGAACTAGAAATGTCGTTAAATATCTTTTTAGATGATACGGCAAAGAGCAATGGAGTTAGTGTTACAGAAAGTACGCTTATATCAGTAAAATTTAAGCAGTTGATAGAGCAGCTACACGAAAAGACATTTATATACAACCCATTTTTAACCTTAACAAGTTGTTGTTTGACAGTTTTTGGGCTTTTTAGATATAATTTAACTAATAACGCATGAAGTGCGGCAAAGAGGATTAATATGAAAAGAACGTTTCAACCAAACAAAGACAGAAGAAAAAAGAAAATAGGATTTATGGCAAGAATGGCAACGCCAGGCGGAAGGAAAGTTTTAAGTGCTCGTAGAAGAAAAGGTCGTAAAACGTTAAGTGCGTAAGTACATATGCAAGATGTGCTATTTAAACAACCTCAAAACAGTAAAAAGTTTGCTTTTACATATATAGAACGTTTGCATGCTCAAAAGGATTTTAACAAAGTATTTAAAAACGGGCTGAAGTTAGAAAATAAAAAAATAAAAATTTTAGCTTATAAAAGAAATGATGGAAGAAATTTGCGTAGACTAGGCCTTGTTACACCCAAAAAAGTTGGAAGTGCAGTAGCAAGAAACAGAACAAAAAGAAGATTAAGAGAAATTTTTAGAACAAATAAATATTTATTAGAGCCTACTGTGGACTTAATTTTTATATCTAAACCGGAAACTGCATTGTTAGATTATAACAATCTTAAAAAAGTTGTTTTAAGTTTATTAAAAAGCACAAAGCTGTATAATGGCAAGGCTAATGTATGAAAATTTTTGCGCTCTTTTTAATTAGATGTTATAAATTTGTTTTACAAACATTTCCTCCTAGGTGTCGTTTCCAGCCAAGTTGTTCTAGTTATGCTTATCAAGCAATAGAAATATACGGTTTTATTAAAGGGGCTTATTTATCAGTTAAGCGTATTTTAAGATGTCAGCCGTTTTGTAATGGCGGGGTTGATCCTGTTCCATTACATAAAAAGAAAAATTAACATATAAAGAGGAAGTTATAATGCAAAAAAATTCGTTTCTGTTTATAGTTTTATCATCTATTACAATTTTTGTTTGGTTTTTTTTCTTAGCACCTAAAGACCAACATCCAGTTGCACAAAACAATGTACAAAGGCAAGCTGTTGCAGATGGAGAAAGAACAAATAACAGTTCTACTTTGAATGCTGTAAACAGTACTGGAAATTATATTGACGAAGAAGAGGTTAACGTTGAAAACGAAACTTACAAAGCTGTTTTTACAAACAAAGGTGCAGCTGTGGTTAGCTGGTCTGTTAAAGAAAAGAACGGGCGGTGGGTAAACTTAGTTTTTCCTGGGTCAGAGCCTGTAATGGCAAACTTTCCAGGATCTGTTTATAAAATAGTTTCTAAAACTGACAACAAAATAGTTTTTGAACATGTTTCCAAAGAAGGTTGTAAAATAACAAAAACATATAATTTAGACAAAAATTATATGCACAACTTAAATATTTTAGTAGAAAAAACACAGGACAATGTGACAGTTCCTCAAATAGATGTTAGTTGGGGTCCTGGTCTTGGCACAGACTTAAAAGAAGAAAAAGAAAATGTTTCTTTAACAAGAGTTTTAGCTT
>JAIRNY010000008.1 GCA_031257835.1 Candidatus Endomicrobiellum cryptotermitis | reverse complement strand
CTTTAATATTCCCTCCTGTTATTTTTACCTTGTTATTTATCACATCTAAAGCACCCCTCCCTCCGTACACATTTGCACTAATAGCCCCTCCTTCCATCTCCAATATGTTCTCTTCTGCTTTCCCTTTAACAGAATACCCGCCAGACGCTCCTCTTTTACCTTTAATAGTCCCTCCTGTTATTTTTACCTTGTTATTTATCACATCTAAATCACCCCAACCTCCTATCGCATCTCCATGAGTAATAGCCCCTCCTTCCATCTCCAATATGTTCTCTTCTGCTTTCCCTGTAACAGAATACCCGCCATACGCTCCTCTTTTACCTTTAATATTCCCTGCTGTTATTTTTAACTTGTTCTTTATCACAGCTAAAGCACTCCAACCTCCGTACACATCTGCACTAATAGCCCCTCCTTCCATCTCCAATATGTTCTCTTCTGCTTTCCCTTTAACAGAATACCCGCCATACGCTCCTAGTGCTCCGCCAATATTCCCTCCTGTTATTTTTAACTTGTTCTTTATCACATCTAAATCACCCACCCCTCCGTACACATCTGCACTAATAGCCCCTCCTCTGATCTCCAATATGTTCTCTTCTGCTTTCCCTTTAACAGAAGACCCGCCATACGCTCCCTCTGCTCCGCCAATATTCCCTCCTGTTATTTTTAACTTGTTATTTATCACATCTAAATCACCCCAACCTCCGTACACATCACCAGTAATAGTCCCTGCTCCCCCGCCGTCCGCAACAATATTTATGTCAACTCTATTAGACACAACATTTTCCATTGCCACTTCTGAAACCCCACCAGCAACATCCAACCCCGCAATCGGACCATTTCCTGCTGTACCTACAATAGTTACATTATTATTAGAAGGTGCTACTCCTACAGGAGCAGGACTAGCGCCATCTGGGAGGATTCCGTTTCCAATAACTTCATGATCAACTACTCTATCTTTTATTACTATGTCTTGAGCTATCGATGAATAACCTGATATATTCAAAATCAGACAAAATATTAGTAATAATTTTACCCTATATTTTTCTATCATTTTCTCTAAGGTTCCCCTTATAGAATAACTTAACTTTATAAACTATTCTTGTCTCTATAATCTTGTTTCTATCAACACAGCCAAATATCTAACAATGCTTTTTTTCTTTTACTAAACTTATCGCCCTCCCCCAACGTAACTTAATAGACAGTAAAAAACTGTGCACCCAGTCTGGATCTTGCCCTGGCAATATGCCTTTTTCTTCACCATAAAAAGCATATTCTAGATTAACCGCTTTTAAACTAATACCTGCGCCAAAGGATGGATAACCTGAATTTAAACCTGCTCTTAAAGAAAATGGCTTTAACCTACATTCAGTTCCAATATGAATCTTTTTAAAAGGTGTTAAAGAAAACGATTCATTAGGATTATTTAAATCTGCCAAATCAAACGCAAATGTGATATTCTCATTTGTATATATATATTTACCAGGCCAATAATAAAACTTTTCTGGGATATATGCACAACCTATATTTAAGACCGGACTGATTTCTTGAGAGTCATAAGTATCTGCTATTGAATCTGACTTTTTATCATCACCAAAACGGATTTTAGATTTTTTATATTTAAATTGAGAATTATATAAATCTGTTGTGTTTATCCCCAAATGCCACCTAGAGTTTAAATAATATATCGCTCCAAAATCCACCCCAAAAGCTGTTGCATCAAAAAAATTACCGCCAAAATCAAAATTTCCTATTTCTATAAGAGAAAGGTCTTCCTTTGAATTTACTAGCCTATACATATATTTTAAATTAACTCCCAAAGATAGCACGCCTGGAAGGTTTAATGAATTTAAAGAATATATTCTAAACGCTATCGGTAACATCCCAACCCCTGTAACCTCACCTTTATATGATAATGATGGAAGTAACGCACCTTTGTCAAACTCTCCAATAACTTTAACATAAGAAAAAAAACCTAAGCCAAAATTTAAAAAATTTTTGCTTCTTTTAATGGCTATTGGTCTTTTTATAAATAATATGTTTGGCAAAGAAACCAAAACGTTTGGAGCGCAATTTAACATATTACTATTTACTATCTTATCAACAAATTCTCCTTTTTTTTCAGGAGAAAGATCCATAAAATTGAGAATATTGTCTTTGTTTTCATTATAAAAATCGTAAGCTTTAATTACATGATTATCCACATCTGCCCTTAAAGAAAAAATTTGAAGTGTGTCCTCATATATTTGGGTTATCCCTGCGCAATTATAAAAAAACGTATCCTCATCATCACTAATGGCAGTAAATGCTCCACCCATTCCCATAGGGCGAACATCTTTTATAAAAAGATTGTTTTCATATTTTACTGCAAAAAGTATTTTTGCAAAACCAATACTTAATAAAATAAAAAATATTAATAACTTCTCATTATATTTCATAATACTTCTCTATTCATTCTTGTCTTTTATTTATTTACTGAGGCCATTATTCTTAATAATTGATCTTTAGAGCATCTTGTAATTTAGCAACCATTTCTAGCATAATAACCCTATCTTTACCAGCTATCTTAGTAGCACACATTTGAGCAAAATCGAGGAGCTGGCTAGCTTGACTAATTACATCCATTGCTTCTGGTCTTGTTTTAAGAGTCTCCGGTAAATCTTTATTAATTATTTTGTTAAAATCCACATCGTCACCGACTATCCCAAGAGCCACTTTTATATCAGTACTATCAGCAATTGTTACAACAGCAGCAAGGCCAAAAACTAACGCGTTGCTAACATTTGCTTGAGAATCTGATTCATTTAACATTGTTTGTAGAGCAACTGGATTTTTTAGCAAATAGTCAAGATCTACTTTCATTTCGTGAACCGTCTCTATATCAACATTTTTGTAATTATTAACTATTGTTTTGTTTCCGCTATCCTTAAATTCTTGACTAGCTTCTACTATCTTACCTATAAGCTCAGGCATACCAACAGTAGCTGTTATATACCCTGCAATAGCTTTTCTATCGCTAGGAGATGTATCTATAATCTGTTTAAAAATTTCTTTAGCTTGATCATAGTTCCCATTTGCTAATGCAGTCTGCCCTTCACTAACACGACTTCCTGTGGTTGCTGTAGTTTTTGCAATTCTTCTAAAAATATTATAATTATCACTGCCGCATCCACAAATAAACATATAAGGCAATAACAAAATTGTAAATAAAAAAATTTTAAACATTTATCCCATTAATAAAATTACTTTTGCAAAATTAATTAAAATCCTAACTTTTAATATTATATCACTAAATATGCTAACTTTTTGAGATTAAATATGAATTTTTTGTGAAATCTGTGTCTTAACTTAAATATTAAAGTTATCTACAACTAACAAAATGAATAACCCACTATCTATTTTTTTATATACGATATACTTATAGATATTTCCATAAAGTATGTAGTACATATTTATATATTTTTAAAAATTGAAAAAATACTAACTATGCAGTCACGGAATAAGGACAAATAAAATAATACGTATACCACAAAGGAGGCAGTAAATGAAAAAAGTTTTACTAACTTTAGCCACATTGGCATTATTTGCTTGCTTTTCTTTTGCGTCAACACCAAATTAAGCTTTCCTTATGGTACAAAATTGCTATACCTCAAAATGACACACTCGAAGGACTCGAGCTAGGTATTGGTACGTACACTCCAAACGTTAAAGGTGTAGCGTTCAACTGGATTTATTCTAAAACTGACAACGCAACAGCCTGGCAAACAGGAACTGTTACAATTACAAACTCGTTTAAAGGGTTACAGTCAGGTTTTGTAAACTGGAATGAAAATGAAGTTTCCGGAGTGCAGTGGGGCTTTTTTAATAAAGCTCAATCTGTTAAGGGATTGCAGTTTGGTTTTATAAACGTTAATCCCTACAGAAAATATGCAAGGTATACAAATAGGTCTTGCAAATTTTATTAAAACAGGAAAACTGCCTGTTATGATAATTGCAAACGCAAAATTTTAATTTTTTTAACCGCAAGCAAGTATTATTTAATGTATAATTATAATAATGATGCTGGTGGTTATTTTTTCTTTAAGGAATTAAAATGAAAATAGTGTCTTGGAATGTAAATGGTATAAGAGCAATATATAAAAAGAACTTTCTTAAGTGGTTTAATCAAGAAAATGCTGATATTGTATGTGTGCAAGAAACAAAAGCAGACAAATCTCAATTTCCAAAAGATGTAGAGACAATAAAAGGGTACAATTTTTATTATTCCTGCGCAGAAAAAAAAGGATATAGCGGTGTTGCTGTGTGGCCTAAAATAAAGCCAAAATCTGTAAGCGCTAGTATAGAAAATGAAAAGTTTGACAAAGAAGGGAGAGTCTTAAAACTTGATTTTGAAAAGTTTGTGCTTTTTAATGTATATTTCCCAAACGGTGGAGCATCAAAAGATCGTCTTAACTATAAACTAGAATTTTATGATTATTTTTTAGAATATATTAAAACTTTAAAAAATGTAGACGTAATTATATGTGGAGATTATAACACTGCACACTTTACAATAGATTTAGCAAGACCAAAACAAAACGAAGAAAATTCAGGGTTTATGCTAATAGAAAGAGAAAAATTGGACAACCTTGTTGCTAACAACTTTGTTGACACATTTAGACATTTTAACAATGAACCTAACAACTATACTTGGTGGGACTACAAAACAGCTTCTAGAGAACGAAATGTTGGTTGGAGAATAGACTACTTTTTTGTTTCAAAAAACGCTACTAAATTTTTAAAAGCAGCTACCATAGAAAAAGAAATTTTAGGTTCTGACCACTGCCCCATATCTATAGACATCTATTAAAGTTTACAATTAATTCACAACTTTTTTCATTTTACTGTTGTTTCATATAAAAAGTTAAACTATATTTAAAAAAAACAATTGATAATTTATAAGCCGGAGGAATTACTAAATGGAACAGCTTACTGTATATATTTTATTTTTTACAATAATATTCTTTTTAGGTTGTTCAAAAGATAATGTAGTACAACGCATTAACGAAAATAATACTACAAGTCCCAATAGCGGTGACACAAGTTACAAAAAAATTACTAAAGGAAAAGTTAGCTTAGTTTACGAAGATATTACAAAAATACCAGTTGATGCTATAGTAAATGCTGCCAACGCACAACTTAATCCAGGTGATGGTGTCTGCGGTGCTATATATGGTGCTGCAGGACACAATTTGCTAGATTCACATATAAAAAGTAATATACCCTCTATTCCAGGATCAAGTACAGACAGATGCAATATTGGAGATGCAAAAATAACGCCAGGATTTAATTTAATTGCTCATTTTATTATCCATGCAGTTGGGCCAGTATACTCAAGCTATTCTGACGCGCAAACTGCCAATCTACTTGCAAGTGCCTACACAAACTCTTTACAAGTTGCAAAAACAAATAATCTACGCACTGTAGCTTTTCCTTGTATTTCAACTGCCATATTTGGCTATCCAAAAGATAAAGCAGCTCCTATAGCTTTAAATGCTATAAAAAATTTTCTTGCTTCCAACGACAGCGATTTTGACGAAATCATTATTGTTTGTTATGGTTCAGATGGAAAAGAAAACTACAAAATTTACAAATCTTTAATTTAATACCTCCTGACTTAACCTTTTGGGAATTAAACATAAGAGTAATAAATATCTAGTATAAAAGCTTAAACTAAATGGTTTAAAGTATAGCATAAAGGCTAAGATAACATAGCCTTTATGCTATTTTATGCATTTAAGTTAATGTTAATAAGTAAACGTTTACAACCGGATAAGTCAGGGAAAAAATGCCAGGCACAAATTTGGTTGTTTTTGATTAAGATTTATCACAAATCATAAAAAAAGCAAATAAACCAGATATTTTTATAATCGAAAATAAAAATGTCTTGTAAGTTATGAATTTTTATAGTATACTTTGTATTGTCTTTTAATAAAAGGAGACATCATTAGGTTCCAAAGACTGCAGTATATTCAAAAACTAGTATCTTGGAAAGACAAACAAGTAATTAAATTTATTGCAGGCATTCGCCGTTCGGGCAAATCAACTTTATTTAAATTATATCAAGAAAAATTGTTATCTGATTGTTATCTGAAGGTGTAGATAAAAGTCAAATAATAAACATAAATTTTGAAGATCCTAATTATCATAACTTAATTTAGAGTGGAAAATATTGTTTGACTATGTTCAATCCAAGTTATTAAATGATAAGAAATTATGTTTTTTTAGATGAAATTCAAAATGTCGAAGACTTTCAGCGTACCGCAGACGGATTGTTTATTAAAAGCAATGTTGATTTATACTTAAGTGAGTCAAAGTCGCATTTCCAATCCGGTCAGTGGGCTACTATGCTTGCTGGACGTTATATACAGATACATATTTTGCCTTTATCATTTAAGGAATATAACGATATTTTTGACAAAGATCAAGATAAGAGCAGCCTGTTTCAGCAATATCTAAGATTTAGTGGATTCCCATATGTTGCTCAAATGATTATGCAAAATAACGTTCAAAATTTATCCTTGCAAATACGAGAATATATATCCGGAATATATAATTCCATAGTCTTAAAACATGTTGGAGAACACAAAAAAGTACAGGAAATATCTCGTTTAGAGCGGGTAATTCGTTTTATGGCAGACAATATAGGCAACTTAACGTCTATAAAAAAAATAAGCGACATTATGTCTTCTGACGGGTTCAAAATTCATCCACAAACGCTTGAAAATTATATTGACGCCTTGTGCGACGGCTATATTTTCTATAAGGTGCAAAGATATGATATTAAAGGGAAAAATCTTTTAAGAACGCAGGACAAATATTATCTTTCAGATATAGGTTTAAGGTATTATTTGCTTGGTGACAAAGATTGCGACAGTGGTAGAATTTTAGAAAATATTGTTTATTTGGAACTAATAAGACGTGGATTTAAAGTTTATGTCGGCAAGTCTGACATTTATGATAAAAAAGATGCAAAAATGAAATCTGCAGAAATAGATTTTGTAGTTGAAGGAGTTAAGGGTGTTGAGTATTATCAAGTGACGCAATCAATGCTAAACGAAAACACAAAACAACGCGAACTTACACCTCTTATGACCTTAAAAGACAACTATAAAAAAACAATATTAACGGCAGACACACCTTTTGTTAAATCCTATGACGGCATAATCGTCAAAAATATTTTAAATTGGCTGTTGGAATAAATATAAAAAAACTTTTACCACTATTGAATACGTCATAGCAAATTTTGTCGAAACTGGTAGAACCTTATAATACTAAAATCCTACATGCTATAAGATAAAGAGTATTTAAATTAATAAATCATCTTTTTTAAAAATTATAAAATATTAGTACTTTTAGATAGGCACTTGGTGTATTATTGTCTGTATCCATCCATAATTTTAAGAGCTTGTATTCTTTTCTCTATTGGCGGGTGAGTTGCAAAAAGACCAGAAACTTTTGAAAAGAAAGTATTTTGTTTACTTTTTATTAAAGGGTTTGCTATACACATTGGCGACATTGCTTGTTTATCACTTAAATTTTTTACCACACAATGACCAGAAATTTTCTCTAAAGCACTTATCAACCCTTGCGGATTTCTAGTTATTAAAGCTGCTGTTGCGTCAGCTTGAAATTCCCTGGTACGAGAAACTGCAAATCTTATTAAAGGGGCTACTAAATATCCATAGACATATAAAGATATTGCAAAAACAAACAAAAACATTTGTATTGCACCTGCACTATTTTTAGAGCTATTTGTTCTTGTTACTAATGCAATTCTTAAAAGTATTTCTGCAATAATAGTTGCAAAACTAATACATACAACCATTACAAGCATAATTTTTATGTCCCTGTTGCCTATATGTGCCATTTCATGGGCAATAACACCTTCTAACTCGCTTTTTTCTAGCCCGTTTATTATTCCTTTAGTTAGTACAACATAAGAATGTTCGGGATCTTGGCCCGTAGCAAAAGCGTTCATGCCAGTATCATTTATGGAGTACACTTTAGGCATAGGAAGCCCAGCAGTTATAGCTATATCTTCTACAATTTTTACTATTTCTGGAGCGTTTTGTTTATTAAGTTCTACAGCTTTAACAGTAGACAAAATAAACTGGTGACCAGAATAATAGCTTATCAAAATCCACAAAATTGCTACAGCAGAAACCATAGGTAAAACATACATTGCAGTTTGGTTAGCAAGAGTAAACACAGAAGTTTGAGTGTATATTTGAGAATACTCTTTTGGTATATTTTCAAGTCGTAGTAGACTTACACACAAAATTCCTAAATATACAAGCACAATTAAACTAATAAAAAATAATATCATTAACCAAACTGTCTTTCTAGTGTTAGAACCTATAAAATCATAAGTTGTAATCTTTGGCATTTAACTAAAAGGAAACCTTTACAGGATTTTTTGCATCTTGCTCTGACTCGTTTAATTTAAAGAAATTTTGTTTTTCAAAATTAAACATCTTGCCAATAATGTTGCTTGGAAACGTTTCAAGCCTGATGTTTAAAGCTAGAACGCTTGAGTTGTAAAATCTGCGACTTGCTTGTATTTTGTTTTCTGTATTTGCAAGTTCTTTTTGAAGTTCTAAAAAATTCTCGTTTGCTTTAAGGTTAGGATAATTTTCAGATAGTGCAAAAAGAGACTTTAACGTGCCAGACAAAATATTTTCTGCTTTTGCTTTATCTTCAATACCAGTCACACTAACAGCTGTATTTCTAGCTTTTATAACCGCATCTAAAGTATTTTTTTCATGTGAGGCGTAACCTTTAATAGTTTCAACAAGGTTAGGTATCAAGTCGTAACGACGCCTCATTTGCACTTCTACGTCGCTCCAAGATTCTATTACCCTATTTTTAAAAGTTACAAGTTTGTTGTAAATTGAAAGTACGTATGCTCCTATAAGGACAATTAAAACAACAATAATCATAAGAACTTGCATAAATAGCCTCCAGCATTTTTAATTTAAATATTCGTTTGAAGTAGCAACTACTTTTTTATAATATTTAAGCATTTCTTGGTGTTCTTGCGTTTCTTGTGTTATTTCCAACATTTTAGTTTTAGTGTCAAAATTAAAGTATATTGTGTTTGTGTTGTCAGGATTATATAAAACAGCTTTATCTTTAGACACTATAAATCCGTCACTGTTAAAAGCAATATGGTTTATATTATCTTCTACCAGACTTTGGCCTGCTGCAACGTATTCCACTTGTGAAAGGGATAAATCGTACAACGTAGGAGCAATGTCCATATGGCAACCACTAAGGGTTACGTCCATATTTTTTCTTAGTTTTTCCGGCACATACATATACATGGGAACTGAATACTTTTTGAACAGTTCTTCTGGAACAGTAGCTTTAAACTCCCTTAAACTGTGATCGCCAGTTATTACAACAATTGTATTTTTAGCAAGTTCAGAATTTTTTATTTCACTTAAAAACTTTGCAGCTTCTCTATTTGCAAATTGATAAGTTTCAAATATTCTATTGCCATACTTAGTTTCTCCTGGCATCATACGCAAAATGTCTTCAGGTATATTAATATTTAACGGTTTGTAATATGGAGGCGTTTGGTAAGGAGGATGAGTTGCTGTAGACATTGCATAGATGAACGTAGGACAACCATTACTATTTTTTAGTTCTCTTAAGACTAACTCAAAAAATTGTGCGTCGTTTATACCCCACTGGTGTCTATACTCATTTTTTATAGAACCTTCCCCATAAACTTCGTCAAAACCTTGAACTTTTAAAAAGTTGTCTATGTTTCTCCATGACAAACTTCCCCCATAAACAGCTTTTGTAAAATAGTTCGCTTTTTTGTATGGCAAAACCATTGAACTTGAAAACTGTTTAAACGCTTTTGAAGTTTGAGTAACTTGCAAAGAAAATGGTCTTTGAGGCATGTTAAGCACTGTGGATTCTAAAGCGTGTACAGTTATTGTCCCTGCAGACAAAAAATTATAAAAAACAAAATCTTCTTGAAAATGCTTATCAAGTTCACCTAAAACGTCAAAATTGTGGTTGTTGTACAATATTGGCAGTTCGCCAAAACTTTCCAAAACAATAAAAACTACATTAGGTTTTACTTCTTGCGCTGTTGTGTTAACAATAGAAACTTTATTAAAAATGTTGACATCTATTTCTTCTTTTTTTACATCAAATTTTTTTGCTATATCAACATATTTGTTTACTTGAGAAATTTTTGTGTCCAACGCATCTTGAAAAGAGTGTATGCTTGTTAACGCAACATCATTTATAAATTGGGGACTAGATATTTGAGCATAAAATTTACCTAAAGGAAACATAGAAAATGTACCTCTAGCTAAACCAAACGTAACAAACGGCACAAGTAAAACAGACAACGTTTTAGTTACAATATTAAGTATGGAAGTGTCTATAATGCTATGTTTAGACGTGAGTTTGGACATTGTAAATGCAACTAACTTATATATTATAAAAGTTGCAACAAACAAAGAAATTAAAGCTATAAAAAAGCGGTGATCATAAAGTATTGTTTTTATAAGAGCAAAAGTGTCATCTAAAAAAAAGTCAAAAATTAAAATATTAATATGTCCACCAAAATATGTGTAAAATCCAAAATCTATAATATTTAAAAGAAAAATAGCAAAAAAAGTTAAACAATAATAAACTTTTAAGAAAAACATAGAAATTTTAAATATTAGTAAATTCTTTATAATAAGAAAAATAGTAAATGTGAATATTGCAACTAAGTTTATATAGGCAAGTATGGATATGTCAAACCGAGCACCCAGTATAAACGATTTAAATAAAGAACTGTACAGTCCGTCCAATATAAGTCCATTTTTAAAATAAAAGAAAAAAAATACCCTGTACAACGTCATCATTAAAAACATAACAATGTTTAAAGGTATTATTTTAAGTATAGAGTCAACGTATTTTTCAAAATTAAATGTTTTTATTATCATTTGTAACAAAAACTACCGTTTTAAAATATGCACATAATTTAGGCTATTTTACAAAATATTTATCATTGAGTTCAAAAATTATTTGAGTTTCTTTACTATCTGACTTGCCCAGTTTTAAATAAAAATGAAAATTGTATTCTTGAATTATAGCGCATAGTCTGCCATTTGAGGTAACGTATCCAAAAACGCTAAACTATCAGCATCAACCACTCCCGACTACAGCTGTATAAACTTCTATTCCCAAACCTGGCACATATCACTTGTAAATAATACAAATATTACAGCATAGATAAAAGGGACAAGCAATGAAATGGTTACCAATAGGGACACAAACGTTTGAGAAGTTAAGAACCAATCGGACAATTATTTTTATACGAAAATAGATTATTTATGCAAAAAAGCAATCATGCTGCAGATTTGCATTGACTATAAACAAGCTATTATGCTAAAATGCAGCTATATTGCAAATTTGCATAAGTGGAGGTGCTGTGTGGTATATAAGGAAAGAACTTTACAAAAAATTGTTTTAGAAGCATCAAAAAGTTTTAAAACTATTCTATTAACAGGCATGAGGCAAATCGGAAAAACTACGCTCCTTCAGCATATAGAAAAAAATAATAGACAGTATGTTACTTTAGATAACCCTAAAGATTTACTTCTTGCAAAAGGTGAGGCAGATTTTTTTTTCCAAACTTACAAGCCGCCCGTTTTTATAGATGAAATACAATACGCTCCTGAACTATTTAAATATATAAAAATGTATGTTGACAATTCCGATAAAAAAGGAACTATTTGGATGACGGGATCTCAACAATACTCTCTTATGAAAGGTGTTACAGAAAGTTTGGCAGGAAGGATTGCAATTATAAATATGTTAGGTTTATCAATATACGAAAGAGCAAACAAAGGAGCAATTCAAAAACCGTTTATTCCTGCATTTACCCCAGCATGTTTGCTAGAAAAGAAAGATTTATCCGAAACATACAGAATTATCTGGAAAGGTTCTTTCCCAGAAATTGACACTGAAAGCGATGATAAGTGGTCTCTTTTTTATTCTTCTTACGTTCAATCTTATATTGAAAGAGACGTAAAACAAATTACAAATATAGGAAATGTATCGTCGTTTATAAGATTCTTAAGTGTTGTTGCGTCAAGAACAGGACAAGAAATAAATATTGCAGACATTGCAAAAGATGTTGAAATTTCCCCAAATACTGCAAAACAATGGCTTTCTATTCTTGAAACTTCAGGGATTGTATATTTATTAAAACCATATTATAAAAATATCGCAAAACGGTTTACAAAAAAACCTAAGCTTTATTTTACTGACACTGGTTTATGCGCTTATCTTGCATCTTGGAATATTTCAAAAAGTTTAGAAACAGGAGCAATGAGTGGAGCTTTTTTTGAAACATTTGTGATTTCTGAGATAATTAAATCTTACCACCATAACGGTTTGTTTCCATCGCTATATTATTATAGAGATTCCAATCAAATTGAAATTGATTTATTAATAGAAAGAGACGGGGAATTTTATCCTATTGAAATAAAGAAGACCTCCAATCCTAATAAAAATGACATTCATGCTTTTGAAAAGTTTGCAAAGATTGAAAAAACAGGGTATGGAAGTTTAATTTGTCTTACGGACAGACCACGCCCTTTAACAGAAAACGCCAACTCTATTTCTATATGGGATATTTGATTTAGAACAAACCGCACGGCTTTTGTTTCTGACTTAACTATTTTGGTTATAACATTTTGAATAAAAAAATAAAGTTGCTACTGGTTTCCTGACTTGACCGGTTTTAATTCCAAATTATTATACAAAAACTTATTATCTTAAAAAAACTATTATTGGCTAGTTTGCTATTTTTTTTCAACTAATAACAGTCTTATCTAGATATTTAAAGTTAGAAGTGTTATTGTTTTGCGTGTGCTAAAACTCTAATACTGTTCCATCACTAAATCCGTCTTCATGCAAATAAATAGCAAACGCTGCCTCTTCTTTAAAAATACGTTACTGAGAATATATGCGTAAACTTTTAAATTTATCTTTTTATCATTCTCAATTTTACTAATTTATTCTATCCTATTTTACTTTTTTACCAAAACAGGTTATTTTTACATATTCCTACTTTGAAACTATTGTTTACTTTTACTTTGTTCTAAACATTGGAAATCCAAAATTCTCAAGAATAAAAAACTATCTGAATTGTGCCTAGTCTTTTTTCTAGATATGCTACATCTATCACCACACTTGCACAACTATTAACAAAAAACTTAATTGCACTTATTGACTAGAGGTTACCTCTGATCTCTGGCTTATACCCTTTCTATTGAAATAAAAATTTACCACTCATATCTATATAATGAGTTAATCCAAATATTCTCTTAAAGATTTACTCCTGCTAGGGTGCCTTAACTTTCTTATGGCTTTTGCTTCTATTTGCCTTACCCTTTCTCTTGTAATGCCGAACTTCTTGCCAATCTCTTCTAGAGTGCTAGGATAACCAACACCTACACCATACCTTAAAGTTATTATTTCAGCTTCTCTTGGGGTTAAAGTATTTAAAACTTTTTCTAGTTCAAGTTCAAGCCTATATTGTTGCATTTTAGCAACAGGACTTGGACTATTGTGATCCTCTACAAAATCTTCAAGACGAGAGTCATCTTCTTCACCAACAGGTGTTGCAAGAGAAACGGGCTCTTTCATCATCTTTAATATTTTCCTAATTTTATCTGGAGAAAACTTTAAAACTTTCGCACAGTCCTCAATAGTTGGCTCTCTACCTATGTCTTGCTGAAACTTCTTTTTAAATTTTGTAAGTTTTGAAATAAGTTCTTTCATATGGACAGGAATTCTAATAGTCCTTGCTTGATCTGCAATAGCTCGGTTAATAGCTTGTCTTATCCACCACGTTGCATAGGTTGAAAATTTAAAACCTCTTTTCCATTCAAATTTTTCAACTGCTTTTGAAAGACCGAGATTTCCTTCTTGAATTAAATCTGATAATTCTAAATTACTTATTCCAACATGCTTTTTAGCAATAGAAACAACAAGCCTAAAGTTGGCTTCAATAAGTTTCATTTTATCTCTATGGATAATATCTTCAAGCTCTCTAATTTTTCTATCTGTTTCTATCATTTCTTCTGTGCTTATAACAAAACTTTCTTGCATATTGGCTTTTTTATCTAAAAGAAATTGTGCTCTTTCCATATCTTCTTTTACATCTTTTACAGTAGCTCCTGTATGTTTTTTAAAATCCACTGCAAAAATTTTACCTATCTCGTAACTCTTATACAAAGCTTTAATTTTTGAAACAGGATTTTTGTACTTACGTTCAAATCTTTTTAGATCATTTTTTATTTCATTCAATTTTTGAGCTGTCGTTTTAATTTTATTAATAAGCCTTTTTATTTTATCTTGATTTAAGTTAAGGCCTACTATCAACTTAACAATTTCTAAACGTAATTCTTTTATTTTGTTTAAATAGTTTTCTTTATCTTTAACTGAAATTTTTCCTTTTAGTTTATTTTCATAAGTGTTTATATTCTTTTCTATGACATTTATTTTTTTAACAACAGTTTTAATTTTTACTCTCATACCTCTGAGCTGAGCTTGAGATTTTCTACCTCTAGGCATAAGCTCTTTTGTTGTCATTTCTTGTTGCCCTATAAGAGTCTCCCAGTTTCTTATCTCTTTTATAATAAGAGGAGATTCTAAAACTATTAATTTTAATTTTTTTTCATTCTCTCTTATATTTTTTGCAAGTTCAACCTCTACACTTCTTTCTAAAAGAGGCACCTTAGCCATTTCACTTAAGTACATTCTAACAGGATTTATATCTTCTTCCCCTTTAGAACCTTTAGCGGATTGTTCTATAGTTTCGGCATCTTTTTGCATCCTTTCTTCTAAATATTCTTTATTATCTACAACTTTAATACCTAAATCATCTAAAGTCACAAAAAAACTGTCTATTTTTTCTGCAACAATAGATTTTTGGGGAATAGTGTTACTTATGTCCTCATAAGTAAGATAACCTTGCTTTCTTCCAAAATCAATTAAATTTTTAAATGAATCTTTTTTTGTCATTTTATTTCCCTGATCCCTTTAAAAGGGCTGTTAGTTTTTTATATTCGTCAAACAACTCCTCGTCTTTTTCTTTTTTACCTTCCGTCATAAGAAGAATCTCTTTTTCTAATGCCGCTCTTCTTCTTTTAAAAATATTTAATTCAATATCTCTTAAAATAGTGTTAAAAGCTTCGTTTACATTATTGTACTTAATACTATTTAAAGTAACCTCTGAAAACCAATTTGCATCATCTTGTGAAAGCAAATTTATAATTTCAGCATCGTTCAAACCTGCAGAAATAAATTCAAAAACCTTTTTACATCTAGCATCAAAAAAACAATCTACATTGACTCTTTCAACAAATTCTCTATTATTTAGAACAATACTTAACAAATTTTCTTCTAAAGACATAGAAAGTTTTTTATTTTTATTAATTATTTTACTTAAACTTACATTTTCTTCTTTCGTATATCCATTAAATTTTAATGTTTTTTTCTTTTTAAACTCTTTATAAATAATTGCTTCATCAACATTTAGACATTGTGAAATACTTTTTATCCACTCACTTTGAACTACAATATTACCACTTTTTGATACAAAATCTAAAAGATTTGATACGGCTTTTGCTTTAATTTCAGGTGATTTATCCTTTTGACTACCATAAACTCTGGCAATCATAAAATCTATTGCACTTTTAGAAGTAGTATCAATAAGCCTTAGAAACGCTTCTTTCCCATATTGATTTAAATATTCGTCTGCATCAACATTTTCTGGCAAAGAGGACACTCTTGTATCTATAACTTCCTCAACTAAAATTTCAAGAGACCTCTGAGCAGCAGTTCTACCTGCACTATCTGAATCAAAAAGCAAAGTAACGCTATCTGCATACCTTGAAATTAACTTAGCATGTTTTTGTGTAAAAGCCGTACCTAAACTAGCAACAGTCCCTACAACACCAAACTGTTGCGGAATAATAACATCCATATAACCTTCAAGTACAATAATTCTTCTTTCCTTGCGTAATTGTGGCAAAGTTTGAAACAAACCATACAAATTAGACGATTTTGAATAAATAGTTGTTTCAGGAGTGTTTATATATTTTGGCTGTTGATCTGTAAGAGTTCTCCCTCCAAATGCTACAACTCTACCTTGAACATCAAAAATAGGAAACACTATTCTTCCCGACATATATTCAAAAAAAGTTCCTTTATATGTTTTTGTTATTATGCCTGCTTTAATAAGATTTTCAACTGTAAAACGTTTTTTTATAGCTGCTTGTATAAGTTGTCCCTTTGGACAAAAACCTATTTTAAACTTAACTATCGTATCGCGACTAATCCCACGCTTTATAAGATAGTCCATCGCTTTTTTTGCAGTAGCATTTTCCATTAAACATCTATGGTAAAATATAGCTGAATTTTCCAATATGTCAAGTAGCAAAAGTCTTTGCGAAGTAGTTCGAGAGTTTTGTTTTACATCTTGTATTGTAATATTTGCTTTCTTAGCAAGTTTTTTTACAGCCTCAATCCAAGAGATATTGTCAGCAAGCATAACAAACTTAAAAACATTGCCAGAAACATTACAACCAAAACATCTAAAAATACCTTTTTCAGGACTTATAATAAAAGAAGGGGTTTTTTCATTATGGAAAATACAACATGCCTGCCAATTACGCCCAACTCTTTTCAAATCAGGGATGTATTCTCTTACTACTAACTCTATATTGTTAGATAATCTTATTTTTTCAATTATATCATCAGGTATTGCCATTTTTATCTTCTAAATCTTCTAAAACCTGAACATTCTACAAATTCAAGTTTTTGAACAAATTTCTTTTCCAACTTATCAAAAAGCAAATTTAATCCTAAATTATCAGAAGAAATATGCCCTGCTAAGACAATATTTAAATGATGTTTTTCAGCTTCTTTTACAGCTTTTGGACTCAAATGCATTACAACTACAGTACTTATTCCTGCTATAGCAAGCTTTTCAAAAGACTCTATAGGCCCTTCTGTACCACCTGTCATATCAACAAAAACTTTTCCACACTTAGAATAACTATTCCCACTAAGAATAAATGGGGCATGTCCTATTTTTATTGCATGCTGATATTCCGAAAAACTTTCAAGCAGTTCAACAATCTCTTTTAAATATACAGGGGTTAAATTGTCAATTTTATCTTGTAAAAATGAGGCTACATGATTATCTGCAATAGTGTGAGCTGTCATCAAAGGAACATCTAACAACTTTGCAGCATCATAAACCCTTTCATTGTTTTGAGGTAAAACGCTTCTATAAACTTCTTTTATTTTTTCAAAAACAATTTTTTCTGTAATATTAATAGGGATACCTTGTTTATTTAAAATGTCTGCCTGCATACCTATAACATTACTAAACGTAGAGTATGCATACCCTTCAGGATGGTGAGCTATAACTAAATCTATTTTAACGCCAGAATTTATTAAACTCTTTGCAAGTAAAAGCTCTTGCGTTTCGATATCTATGCCAACCATAACTGTTTTAATTTCTAAGTTTTCATCACCATATAAAATTCTAGAATCATAATATGGATTTGTTAAGCTTTCTGTATCAAAATTTGCTTTTTTGTTATCAGAAAGAATATCATACTCTTCTTTACGTTTTAGCAAATCCAATTCTACAACGGATTTGTCTCTGGGGTCTGTTTTTTTACCTTCCTGAACAAATAAATCCTGTATATTTTTTAATTTCATATTTACCTTAACAAAATAAAAGAGAGCGCCTGAAAATTAACACCCTTCCCCTCTCTTATTTTATGCAGTTCTAAATTTTTTGTTATCTTTAAGCATTTTACGACGTATTTTTCTTTTAATTTCAGCAAGCTTTTCTTTTTTTAATACACTTGGTGCTTTATAAAATTCACGTCTTTTTATTTCTTGCATTATTCCATTTTTTTCACATTCTCTTTTGAAACGCCTAATAGCTTCCTCTATAGATTCACCTTCACGAACTTTAATATTTACCATTTTTTAAAACACCGCCTTTCTTAAAAAAGCTTATTTTATGCAAAAACTTACTAAATTACACATTTTTAACCTGGAGGCCAACCAAAAACTCTTCCTCCAAGTAGATGGTAATGTATATGAGAAACAGTTTGCCCACCATCTATGCCACAATTATTTATAAGTCTAAAACCATTTTTCATCTCTTTAAATTGTTTACTTATTTCTGAAGCAACAATTTGTATATGCCCTAATACTTGCTCTTCTTGACAAGAAACATCTCCTAAACAAGTTATGTGTTTTTTAGGAATAATTATGATGTGAATAGGTGCTTTGGGATTTATATCCTTAAAAGCAAAAATAATTTCATCCTCATAAACTTTATGGGAGGAAACTTTTCCTTTAGCTATATTACAAAAAATACAATTTTCTAACATTTAAATCCCAGTTTTAATATCTTAATGGCGGAATATTATCAAATTTTTAACAAAATAGCAAATTCTAAGGTATTCTACTTTCTCTGCAATATTGCTAAAATATTTGATCTAAAAATTTATGTTTCAGCTATACTTTTCTTTGAAATAAGCATGCATAATTGAGGTGGTGTCTGTGGTGCTATATATAGTGCTGCAGGGCACAAGTAAGACTATTAAAAGGAACTTTTTTGTATGCCACATTTTTTTGTTAATCCTGAAAATATTAATAACAACATTTTTTCTATGCAAGGACAACAGTCACACTATTTATTTAATGTACGTCGTTTTAAACAAAATGAAGAAATAATGCTTTTTGATGGGAAAGGAAACTCTTATAAAGCAAAAATCGATTCTATAAATAAAAACAAAATTTCCGGACATATTTTATCTTCTTCTTATAAAATGCCTAATTTTATATTAAATCTTTACACTTGTATACCAAAAGGAGACAGATTTGAATGGTTAATAGAAAAATGTGCTGAAATAGGCGTATTTAAAATAATACAAATACACACTAAAAGAAGTATAATTACAAACATATCAAAAAACAAACTAGAACGATATAAAAAAATATCAATATCTACAAGCTCTCAATGTGGCAGAAACGATATTATGCAAATAGAAGAGCCTGTTAATTTTAAAAAGGCTTGTATAAGCGCTACAAAAGACAAAAACTTTATAACCATATTGCCTTGGGAAAAGGAAAGTAGTAATACCTTGAAATCTTTAATATCAAAATCAAAATTTAACAGTGCAAATATTCTTAATAGGTCCTGAAGGCGGTTTTGAAAATGAAGAAGTTGATTTTGCTAGATCTTTAAATATTAGTACACTAATCCTTGGAGAAAATATTCTAAGAACAGAAACTGCAGCAATAGCAGCAAGTATTTTAACAATTCAGTTTATAAATGGGTCAATTTAAATGACAAAATTTTATATTTATACTTTTGGCTGCAAAGTAAATCAATATGAATCTCAACTTATATATGAAAAATATAAAAAAGACAACTTTGTACATGTAGGAACTCCAGAAGAAGCAGATATTATTATTTTTAATTCTTGCACAGTAACAAAACAAGCAGATAAAGAATGTCAATATTTTTTAAGAAAAACTTCTAAACTCCCAAATAATCCTAAGATAATACTTACAGGATGCTTAGCAAAAAATAAACATGACGACATAAAACAAAACCTAAAAAATGAAAGCATAATAATTGTACAAGACAAAACAACATTGTTTCCTGAACCTACAAAACAAACAATTACAAGCTTTGATAAACGTTCTCGCGCTTTTTTAAAAATACAAGACGGATGCGACTGCTTTTGCAGTTATTGTATAGTTCCATATGTTAGAAATATTCTTTGGAGTAAACCTGAAAATGAAACTATTTCAGAAATTACAAACCTTGTAACAAACGGTTATAATGAAATAGTCTTAACTGGCATACATGTAGGCAAATATAATGGAGGTTGCTCAAATCTACTTAATAAAATAATTAAAATTCCTCTAGAGTTTAGAGTAAGAATTTCATCAATAGAGATAAACGAAATTGACAACAAACTAATAGAACTCATGCAAAACTACCCTGAAAAAATATGCCATCACCTCCATATTCCTTTACAGTCAGGTAATGACGATATTTTAAAATACATGAATAGAAAATATCTAACCAAAACTTTTGAAGAAAAAATCAAACACATAACAAACATTTTGCCAGATTTAGCACTCACAACAGATATTATCACAGGATTCCCCGGAGAAAACCAAGAACATCACAAAGAAACTTGTAATTTTATAAAACAAAACCCATTTTCAAGACTTCACGTTTTCAGATATTCTGATAGAAGCGGTACAAAAGCATCGTCACTTATTAACAAAGTACCACAAAACATAATTAAGAGCCAAGCAAAAGATTTATTTGAAATAGACTTAGAGAAAAGAAAAGAGTTTATAAATAAAAATATCGGTAAAAAAAGAAAAACTGTAAAAATAGGAGAAAACAAAGTACTTACTGATAACTATATAACAATAATAACAGACACTACAAAAATTAATAAAAAATTTTTCGAAGTTATCGTACCTGAAAATGCAGAAATTTAATTATAAAAAATATTAACTTTTTATACCTGACTTAATCGACAGAGTTTACTATATTACTAGAGCTAACAATTTTATAAGTAAATTCCCCACATTTCATTAAGTCTGGTCAAATCAGGCGAATCGTCAAGCCCAAAATATGCAGCAAAGACATCTAAGCTTGCCCTATATCCAGCCAGCTCGCTACTTATGGTATTTCATGACACAGATATAGTTTGTTTAGAATCTTATCTACGTTACTAGAGTAATCAACTAAGGGAACAATTGCAAGTAAACATTTAAACAAAATAGCAAACTTGCAAAATGAAAAGACGCTCCAGAAACACAACTAACGTTTCATAGTGCGCATTAACATTAATTAATTAATTATATTACTTGACATAGAGATAAACGCACTTAAACTATTCCTTGCCAGGGTAAACGTGCTGTGAGTTACTAAATTAATAATTTGACCTGCTACACTTTATAGTGGACGGGAGGAATGTGTTTTAAGATACTTTTAAATAAAAAGAAGGATAAATTTACTAATAAAAATGTTTTATCTTCTTAATAGTATTCCCTTCATTATATGATTATTAAACATCATCATTGCAGTTTTTATGTTTTCTTCTGTACAATTAAAGAGTACTTTTACTTCGGAATCTTTTTTAATCGGGTCCAGAGTACAAATTATACCCACAATTTTTAAAGTTTCGCCATCGCCTTTTACCAAATCTATGCCACTACCATCTTGAGATTTGGTACCATTAATATAGCCATAATCTATAGGATAAATTAAGTTTGGAAATCGTGGATGCGAAGTACCTTTTGATCTATCTATACTTATTCCATTTTGTTCAATCCATTGTTCTAAAGTTTCAAAAAAATCTTCATTTTTTTCGTAAGACATACACAAATCCTCCGATGTTAAAATTACTATAAATTTAAGTTATTTGATTTTTAATCTAATTATTGTTTGTTTTGGAAATAATGAAATCTCGCCACTCTAGGGTATTTTTACAGACTGATTTGTTTTGCCAGGAGCAAGCATTTCTACAAGACAGTTACTATCACTATTGTAAATTTCATTTAACATTAATTTTACTGGCTCAAATTTGTATGGAGACAGTATCTCTATTTGGTCACCCATTTTTAGTTTATGTTTTAACTCAACAATCAACATACCATTTTTAATGTCTGTTACAATAGCAGCATTTCGATAATCGCTCCTACTTATCGTTTCGTTGTAATCTTGAGCAGTATTGTCAGGAACACCATCAAAAAAGCCAACACTATAACCTCTATTTTGTAACGTCAATAGTTCTTGTATATATGCATCTGAATGCCAATTGCCTGGGTCATGGAAATAATCGTCAATAACTTTACGATAAACTCTGGTAGTTTGTGCAACATAGTACTCACTTTTATTTCTACCCTCTATTTTAAAAGAGTCTATACCTACTTTTATGAGTTTGTTAAGTTTAGACATTAAACATAAATCTTTAGAATTTAAAATATAAGAGCCTTTATCATCTTCTTGCATCTCCATATATTCTCCAGGCCTTAACTCTTCTTCTAATAACAATTTACTTTTATATTCCATCTACAGGAATAAGCGCACGCTCCTTGATTGCGTTTCGGGCCGCCATAAAAGCAGACAATAAACATCTTCCAGAATAACTTATGCACATTGCTCCGTGTATAAACACTTCTAGCTTTATATTTTTACATTTTTCACGTATTTCTTTAGTTTCTAAAAAACTTACCTCTCTTCCTAAAACGCACAAAGACGCTCCCAAATTTTGCCAAAAATTTACTGTTAACCAAGAACATACATTTGCTTGAGTAGAAATATGTATAGGCATTTTAGGAATTTCTTTCTTTATGTAGTCAAATATGCCAGGATCAGAAATAATAACTCCATATGGGTTTAATGTTTTTATTGTGTTAACAAAATTTTTAAGGTTTGGAATATCTTTATTATGAGAAAACAAGTTGAGTGTTAAGTAAACTTTTTTGCCTAATTTATGAGCAAAAGTAATTCCTTCATGCATATGCTTCATATAGGAAATTTTGATTTTGCTCGTAACGACATTTCTGCAATGCCTGCATACACAGCGTCTGCCCCATACAGAAACGCTATCTTTAACTTTGAAAGAGAGCCCCTGCGGGCAATAAAAGTTCTGGCTTTTTCATAACGTAATTATAGCAAATAAGCTATCTACACCAGCGCAACAACACACACAATGTGGCACAGATATTGGTCTAGTTTAGAATCTTATCTCCGTTATTAGAGCAATCGCAACAAACATTTATTTAATCAAATTAGCAAACTAACAAAATGATAAGACAAGAAAGACTTCTAAGTATTTTACTTCAGACAATGCGAATTTGCAATATTAAATGTTTATTGCTCATAGAACGCTCTTTGAGGTAACTCCGATAAGATTCTAAAACTAGACCAAACAACATATTTTCTATTTTTATGTACATAACAAGTAAAAACATTGCACATATTGCAGTTGTTAGTAGCTAAGATGAGTTATTTTTGACAATCAACTTCTTTTCGTTTATAATTACATAGCCATGCCAAAATATCCGAAACTAAAAAAGGGAAGTATGTTTAAACGAACTTCCCCCAAGGGACTCTGTAATTGAAAAAATAACAAAAGGGTTCCCTGTGATATTGTTAACTGGGATGAGACAAGTTGGTAAAAGTTGGTTGATGAATCATTGGCAGAAAAAGGGCGCAAGTGTGTAACCCTTGATGATTTAAAAGCTCGCAGTCTTGCAAAAAATGATCCTGAAAGATTTATTCAAGAAAATGAGCCTCCTGTCATAATAGACGAGGTACAATACGCTCCAGACTTGTTTACTTATATTAAAATTTATTCTGACAAGGTAAATAAAGATGGACTATTTTGGCTTACAGGTTTGCAGAAATACAGACTTATGCAAGGTGTTATAGAATCGCTTGCGGGTCGTGTTGCCATACTTGATATGTTAGGGCTATCGCATAAAGAAATTGTTAAAAAACCTTTTGAGTCAAAACCATTTTTGCCATCTAGAGAGCTAGCTTTAAAAAAAAGTTTGTCAAAACCTTTTACGTCGCCTCAAATTTTTGAAAAAATATGGCAAGGGTCTTTCCCACGAGTTATAGCTAACAAAAATACTGATAGAAAAATTTTTTACGATTCTTATATCCAAACTTATATAGAACGCGATGTTAGAGATTTTTATAATATAGAAAACGAGTTAGATTTTTATAATTTTCTTATTGCGGTTGCTGCAAGGACAGGCCAACTCTTAAATTATTCTGACTTGAGCAAGGATGTGCATATCGATATAAGAACAGCAAAGTTGTGGCTTAAAATTTTAGAACGTTCTGGCGTAGTACAGTTAATTTACCCATACAGTTCAAACATTGCAAGTAGAGTTATAAAAACGCCAAAAATTTATTTTCTTGATACAGGACTTGCATCGTTTTTATGTTCTTGGGATTCTCCTGATTCTCTCAAAAATGGTGCACAAAGCGGAACCATGCTTGAAACTTACGTATTTTCTGAAATTTTAAAATCTTATTTGCACAATGGCTATAAACCAAATATATATTTTTATAGAGATAAAGACCAAAAAGAAATTGATTTTATAATTGAGAAAGATATGACTTTGTATCCTATAGAAGTTAAAAAAACTGCAAACCCGGCCTTTGGAGACTATAAAAATTTTGAAACTCTTTCTATATTTAAAAAAAAGGTTGGTACAGGGGCTGTAATTTGTCTGTATGAAAAAGTAATGTCTATACCAAACGAAAATATTATAATTGTACCGGTTTTAGAAATATAAAGTTTTATTGTATATCTAACACAGAATTCAAAATAAGGTTAGCAGTGATTTTGTATTTATGATTAATAAGAAAGTAATTATAGATATTCTTTAAATAATTTGTAATTGTTAAAAAAGGGTAACATATGCAAAAAGCTGTACAAGAAGCTATAAATATTTTAAGTAAATCAAAATACGTAATATCTTTTACAGGTGCAGGCATTTCTGTTGAAAGTGGTATCCCTCCTTTCCGTGGAAAAAATGGTATTTGGAACAAATATGAAGAAAAACTTTTTGATATAAACTATTTTATAAACCATACACAAGAAACTTGGGGTATGCTTTGCGACGGGTTTTATGAAACTACTCTTAAAGCGATCCCAAACGCAGCTCACATTGCAATTGCCAAACTTGAACAAGGCGGGTTATTAAAATCTGTAGTTACTCAAAATATTGATAATTTACATACAAAAGCTGGAAATAAAAATGTATATGGACTTCACGGTAATGCGCAAAGACTGATCTGCATGAAAGACAATAGTAAGTACTCTATTATAGATTTTGATTTACAAGCTCCACCTCGTTGCAAACTTTGTAATGCAATACTAAAGCCAGACTTTGTGTTTTTTGGAGAGATGTTGCCAGAGTATGACCTAAAAATGTCTATAAAGGAGTGTTCTATATGTGATGTTATGCTTATTATAGGTTCTACTGGCACTGTTTATCCTGCAGCTTCACTTCCATTTGAAGTAAAAAAGCATAATGCCACTATTATTGAAATTAATCCTTCGCCCTCAACTTTTACAAACAATATTACAGACATTTTTATTCCATTAAAAGCTACAGAGGCAATGACTGAGATAATTAAACATTTCAACTTGTCTTGTGATGATTTTGATTTAATCAACCATTAGTGCGGATATGTTATTTGCGAGTTTATATCTTTATATGATAATATTTGCTTTA
Organism: Candidatus Endomicrobiellum cryptotermitis; assembly: GCA_031257835.1. Lineage (GTDB taxonomy): Bacteria > Elusimicrobiota > Endomicrobiia > Endomicrobiales > Endomicrobiaceae > Endomicrobiellum > Endomicrobiellum cryptotermitis. Next base: position 8,298 of record JAIRNY010000008.1, on the reverse strand, counting down.
CATTTGTTAACGTTTTCCAATGTTTTTGTTAGGTTCCAGGTTCGTTTAACATAGTCTATAAATTAGTAAAGGGTTAAGTAGTGTTATGAAGAAGATAATGCCAAAAGGATTTTATGCGATAACAGATGAAAAGTTGTCAAATGGGAAAGATAACATCGAAGTAGTTAAAGAGATGTTAGACAGCGGAGTAAAAATTTTACAGTATAGAGAAAAACATAAACAAAAAATAGAAAAATTTAAACAATGTGAAATGATACGTAAATTGACGCAACAGTATAGTTGTCTTTTTATTGTAAACGATGATATAGACATAGCTTTAGCTGTAAAAAGTGATGGCCTTCATATAGGGCAAACCGATTTGCCTATAAGGAAAACCAGAAAACTTGTAGGACCCAATATGATTATAGGTTTATCAACGCAAGACCAAAATCAAGCTTTACTTGCGCAAGAAGAAGGTGCAGATTATATAGGAGTAGGGCCGATATACCAAACTTTTACAAAAGATGATGCTTCGGGTCCTGTAGGTCTAGAGTATTTAAAATTTTGTAGAGATAACATAAAAATTCCAAAAGTTGCAATTGGTGGTATTAAATTTTCAAATATTGAACAAGTCTTAAAATATAAGCCTGACAACGTTTGCATGATATCAGAAATTGTAATGTCCAAAGACATAAAATTTACAATCAAAAAAGTAAAAGAATTAATTGATGATTAAGATTATAACTAACAGTTTTAATATAAATAATAAACACACTATAAATATTTACGATTTTTTACGATGTAGTAATACTACAACATTGCAAACAATTTCCAACCAAATGTTTAACAAGTTAAAGTTACGTAACGATCTTCTAGTATTTTAATACTCAAAAAAATTTGTAGTAAAAATTTTATAAGTTGGTTTGAGTATATGTGCCTATCAAAGGGGTAACAAAGTTAACATTAAATAATTATCAAGTATACTTTTATACTTTTTTGCAAAATTCATAACGTTTTGATATATAAATCGAGTTGTTAATAAAAAGGGAGTTAAGTATGAGAAAGTTTGTAAATAGTTTGCCAGCAAAGTTGATTCTCAGCATGATTGTTGGAAGTATAGCTGGCTGTTATGTTGGAAATAATATTATGCAAGTTATTGTTACTATAGAGAAACTTTTAGGATCTTTTATTTTCTTTTGTGTTCCTCTTATTGTAATTGGTTTTATAACACCCTCAATTACTAAACTAGGACAAAGTGTTTCTAAAGTTTTAGGGTTTGCTTTTTTGCTAGCTTATATATCAAGCATTGGCGCAGCATTTATGTCTTTATTTGCAGGGTTTGAGCTTATCCCTCATTTAAACATTAGTTCCCATGTTCTGCAGGCAAAAGAGTTACCAAAAGTAATATTTGAGTTAAATGTCACTCCGATTATAAATGTGATGGGTGCTTTATTTATTTCTGTTACTGTTGGGATAGCAACTTGTTGGACAAAGTCTACAATAACAATAAAATTATTAGAAGAATTTCATCAAATAGTTCTTTCTATACTTACAAGAATATTAATTCCAATGTTACCATTTTTTGTTGGTTGCACATTTTGTTCTTTGTCTTATGAAGGCGTTATCGCAAAGCAGTTACCGATTTTTACAATCGTAGTGTTAATTGTAATTGTAGGGCATTATATATGGCTTGCAGTTTTGTATGGCATTGCTGCTATATATTCTAAAAAAAGCCCTTTTAAAATTTTAAAATATTATGGGCCTACATATCTTACAGCAATTGGCACTATGAGCTCGGCTGCTACTCTCCCTATAGCGTTAGACAGTGCAATAAAGTCAGAAGTCTTACGTAAAGATATGGTAGATTTTGGTATTCCGCTCTTTTCAAATATACATGTTTGTGGGTCTGTTCTTACTGAAGTGTTTTTTGTAATGGTTGTTTCACAAATCTATTATGGTCACTTGCCTTCTGTAGGGCTTATGGTTTTGTTTTGTTTGTTGTTAGGACTCTTTGCTGTAGGAGCTCCAGGTGTACCAGGTGGTACATTAATAGCATCTTTAGGTCTTATCATCAGTCTGCTTGGGTTTGATAGTAGTGCAACAGCGCTTATACTTAGTATTTTCGCATTGCAAGACAGTTTTGGTACAGCTTGCAATGTTACAGGAGACGGTGCTCTAACACTTATACTTACAAAATTTGTTGAAAAACTTAAACCAAACACTAAAATTCTTTAAGTTGTACAGAAAAAATATAAACTTGGTTGTAGAGTTAATTTAATATAGTAGTATCGCAACAATGTTACCTTAAACCTAATTTGTCCTTTTTTTGAAGATTTGCAGGATTCTCTCATAAGAAGTAGAGATTGTAGGGACTTAAAAGACAAAGTTAGGTTGTATTATAGTTGTCCGATTTTATTTTTTTTAATGACATACTTTAGAAAAGTATTGATATATTTTTCAAAAAAAAATAAAATTATAGATGTTGTCTTCTTTATTAAGCAAAACAACAAAGTTTCTAAAAGAATGTTTCTCTTTAGGCTCTTTGTTTTTTTTTGAGCAAGATTTAGACAACAAGATAAAAAATATAGGAGACTTGCCAAATGAATTTGCCAAAAGATTCTTTTTCATCCAAATGGGGTTTGATTTTTGCTGCTGCCAGTACCGCAATTGGCTTGGGAAACATGTGGCTTTTCCCTTATCGTGTTGGCGAAAGAGGCGGGGCAGCATTTGTAATTCCTTATGTTGTATGCGCAATCGCTTTAGGACTTATTGCCTTAATCGGCGAAGTGTCTGTTGGAAGATTTACAGGTGGAGGTCCTGCAACAGCTTTCAAGAAAATTTTACAGTTACGCAATAAAAACGCAGTGCCAGGCGAAGCCTTTGGTTGGATATGTGTTCTTGTCGCTTTTTTGCAGGCTGTGGGATACACGTTAGTGTTTTCTTGGGTTATACGTTTTACTTTGGGTTCTTTAACAGGTTCGGCTTTTAACGCTGTTAGCAGCAATCAATACTATATTGCAATATCAAACAATGAACACATTCTCTCTTGGATGATTGTAACTTTACTTACAGCTCTAGTAGCTTTGGCTGGCGGGATTAGAAATGGCATAGAAAAGAGTTGCGCTATAATGCTCCCTGCAATTTTTATACTCATTATAATTTTAGCCGTAAGAGTAGCTTTCTTGCCAAATGCAATTGCAGGATACAACTATTTATTTTCTCCAGATTGGCACTATATGTTTGATGTAAAAACTTGGATGATAGCTTTAGGTCAAATCTTTTACTCTCTGTCTTTAAGGGGTTCAACAATGGTTACATACGGCTCTTATACGAAAAAAGACAGCGATATAATTTCTTCTGCAAAATACATTGTTTTTGCAGACACATTTGTTTCTATATTGGCCACATTTATGATTATTCCAGCAGTATTTGCTTTTGGAAAAGATTTAAACAGTGGCCCTGCTCTTTTATTTATAACCTTGCCTGATATATTTAAAGCTATTCCTTTTGGCCAATTTTTTATGTTTACTTTCTTTTTGGCGATATTCTTTGCAGCTTTGACTTCTTTTCTAGGACAGCTTGAAGTAGTTGTACAGGCTTTGCATGATAAATTTAAAGTACCACGTCTTTTGGCTATATTTCTTGTCTCTACAGTTACAGTCTTGCTGTGTAAAGTATTAGTCGTGGGTAACATAAGAAAGGTTATTGATTTATTGTCTTTACATTTGATTCCTTTGTGCGCTTTAGGAAGCGCTATTTTCTTCTTCTGGTTTGTTCCAAAACATCTTGTTTTGCAAGAAGTTCAAACTGGGCGGTCAAAGCCTGTTGGAAAGTGGATTGTCTCTATGGGACGCTATGGTTTGTGTGGAATGGTTTTATTTATATATTTTCTAACTATTTTAAAGTTAAAGATATAATATTAATACAATAACTTTCTAAGCAGTTGTGCCAATATTCTTGGCGCAACTGTTTTTTTGCTTTACGTTTTTAGTAAAATTCCTGTTTTCTTGACATCTTATCAGCAAAATAGTTAAATATCAGCATAGTTAATGAAGAAACATTTTTTACAAGGAGTATCTATGCAAGCAATACACAACTATTATGGCGAATTGGTGTTTACAAAAAAAGTTATGGAGCAAAAACTAAGCAAAAACATCTACAAAAAACTTGTTGCTGTTATAGATAATGTAGAACCTCTAGACCAGTCAATAGCTGGGGAAGTTGCCCACGCTATGAAAGAATGGGCATTAGAAAATGGTACGACGCATTTCACTCATTGGTTTCAACCTCAAAGAGGGGGGACTGCACAAAAACATGACTCTTTTATAGATTATGGTGATAATGGTGAGATAATAGAAAGGTTTTCAGCATCTCAGCTTGTACAGTCAGAACCAGATGCATCTTCTTTCCCTTCAGGGGGCATAAGGTCTACATTTGAAGCAAGGGGATACACAGCTTGGGACCCAACTTCTCCAGTATTTCTTTTAGAGTCTGGAAGAACAAAAACTTTAGTAATTCCTTCAGTTTTTCTTTCTTGGACAGGCGAGGTTTTAGATTTAAAAACACCTTTACTTAGGTCTCTTACAGTTTTAAATGAAAAAGTTATTGCTTTACAAAAACTGCTTGGTAACAAAAATGCAAAACAAGTTAAAGTTTTTGCAGGGATAGAACAAGAGTACTTTCTTTTATCAAAAGATTTAGTTGCTTCTAGGCCCGATATTACAGTTACAGGAAGAACGCTCTTTGGCAACAAACCAGCAAAAGGGCAACAAATGGAAGAACACTATTTTGGCAACATACGAGAAAATATTTTAGAGTTTATGGAAGAAGTGGACAACACTTTATATCGTAAAGGAATCCCAGTCAAGACAAGGCATAATGAAGTTGCTCCTAATCAGTTTGAGCTTGCACCTTTACATCAAGAAGTTAACTTAGCTATAGACAACAATCTGCAGATTATGGAAGTGTTAAAAAAAGTTGCAGATAAGCACAATATGGTAGCACTCCTTCACGAAAAACCTTTTGCTGGAATAAACGGTTCCGGCAAACATTTTAACTGGTCTATTGGTGATAACACTGGCGCAAATTATTTTGAACCTTCAAAATCTCCTCTTAAAAATATATCTTTTCTTATAGCAGTAAGTGCAGTGTTATTCGGTGTAAAAAAGTTTGGTGGAATTTTAAGGGCTAGTGTTGCAGATGCTGGTAATGACCACAGACTTGGTGCAAACGAAGCTCCTCCTGCAATAATGTCAGTGTACCTTGGGGAGTATGTAAGTAACTTGTTAGATTCTATAGAAAAAGCAAGGACTATTGACGAGAAAGAAGTAAACGAAATTACCCTTGGCGTTCAAAATCTTCCAAAAGTTAATAAAGATTATTCTGATAGAAATAGAACTTCTCCTGTAGCGTTTACAGGTAACAAATTTGAGTTTAGAGCTTTAGGGGCTTCTTCAAACCCGTCAGAAGCTGGTACCGTACTAAATTTTATAGCAGCTTACGGATTTAATGAAATTTATAACAGGATAGAATCTAAAAAAGGTAATGTAGATGTCAAGCAAAAAGCTTTAGAAGTTGTAAAAGAGATAATTTCAGAAACAAAAAACATAAGATTTGAAAAAAATGGATATTCACAAGATTGGCATAAAGAAGCAGAAAAAAGAGGCCTTCCTAATGCTAAAAATACACCTGAAGCTTTAAAACTTTTTTTAAGCCAAGATGTTGTTAATTCTCTTGCTAAATTTAACATATTAAATGAAAGAGAACTAAAATCGAAAGTAGAAATAAAACTTGAAAATTACATTAAAACTAAAGAGATAGAATATAAGTATGCTATAAAAATTGTAAACACATTAATTTTACCTGCAATTTTAAAACAAATAGACAAAGTTTCTAAAACTGCCAAAAATTTAGTAGAACTAAACTTGAAGTCAGATATATTTGTAAAAGAAATTAAAACGTTAGTTGAACTTTATGAGGATATAAGTAAATATAATTCGGAGTTAGATAAATTTGTTACAATTGCACATAGTCAACTAGCAGAAACTGCAAAAGAGTTTGCATCTAAAGGTGTAGAAGTTTTGGATACTTTAAGACAAAAAGTAGACGCTGTAGAAGACTTAGTTTCAGGTGAATTCTGGCCTCTGACAAGCTATCAAAAACTTTTAAACACTTTCTAACTTGTAATAAACACAAAATCTTCTACATGAATTTTAAAGTTTTATAGAAGATTTTGCTTTTTTTTTATTGGTTTATTTCTTTAGGCGGTTTTACTATTTTTAAAGATCGTGACTTTTTTATCATAGAATTATCGTGTAATTGCATTTGTGCTTTTTTAATTTGTTTGTACATGTTTGATAAGTCTACCTTTGCTCTTTGTTGCTTATAATAATTGCAATTTTAAAGGGCAATATAATATTGCCACTAACGGTTGTGTTTGTTAAGCAAGCGGCTGTAAGTGAAAAAATGAAAGTTTTTGCAGGCAAAGCGCGCATTTTTAATTGCTAAGAGGATGCCATGAAAGCAATCATCGACAACAAAATTGTTCCTGGCGGGACTGAAATGCAAGAAATGTTAAGTCCTATAAGCGCATTAAGACGGTATAGGATTACGTGATTCTGTTGCTCTCCTTAGAGACGGACGTTTCTCAGGAGAAACAAGAGGACCATGTATTCTAGGGCCATATCTCTCCTTAAGCTGCAGCATGTGGACCAATAGCTGCTATTAATGAGGGTCATATTATAAATATCAACATAACTAAAAGAACTCTAAACGTTAATCTAAGTGACACTGAAATAAAAGAAAGACTTTTAAAGGTTGTTAAACGTGAACCTAAAATTAAAACAGGAGTAGGTGTTGTAGCTAGCAATGAGTTGCTCTAGTAACGTAGGTAAGTTTCTAAACTAGAGCCTGACTTCAAGAGATTCGACAAAAAGGAGGCAAAATCATATATAAAAACATTAAAAAACCGGAATTGTTAACTCCCCTAGGAACATTATAGTCTCTACCAAATCCTAAAGCAAGAATAGGGCTTAGATATTGAAAATATTCAAGCCCGACTGCAATTCCAAGTTTTGTGTTTTCACTAACCTCCTTGCCTTAAATCCTTTGTTAGGGTTCATTATAAATAAAACTTTACTTTCAACATTGCATCTATTCCTTCTTTACTCCCTCCATAACCCATTACACTACCATTTATGTTAAACTTCCCTATTTCTTTCCTTATTCCTACCTGACCACTAAATCTCCCTCGTCCTAAATCCACCTCAGGCAAATCTATATCTATCGTTTTTGCTTCTACCTTATTCCCTATAACCTCGTAATCATAATTTATCCCTATATATGGCCTCCATTGCTTTGGCAACTTATAATCTATATTTGCTCCTACCCTTACTTTCCCTGATTCTAAATTTAAAAATTTTAATTTATCCCCTGAAGATAATTTTAGTTCTTTTCCCTGCTGATGCATAAATATAAATTTACTGCTCATATCTATATTTACTCTATCATTTAGTTTATATATACCCTACACCTGCATGGCCCCCTAAATACATACTATTGTAGTCGTAGGTCACTCTTTCTTCTTTTCCCTGGTCTATATTGTCTGCATTAAAATCAACTCTATAACCCCCTAACCTTGCTGACCCTTCTATGTAGCTAGTACTAAATATATCTGTTATTATTAATACACCAAGACCTTTATAATCTCCTGTCAGATCTGCTGAAATTTTATCAGAATCTATTTTCTCTGACAATTTACTCGTCTTTCTTACATACTCTACAAATCCGCCTATTGTTACTTTATTCCCTTCTTTATTAATTTCTTTTCCTACTCCTCCCATAACTTCTATCCCTTCTATATTTATTTCCGCTCCTGTATTTATTTTCGACTTGCTCCCTTTTACTGACACAAAAGGTACTAGCCCCTCTCCTACCTTACTTGCTTCCTTTGCTGATCCTATTCCTTCTTCTACTATAAGGGCTAACCCTTCGTTTATTATCTCTAAAGTAGCTGCTTTGCTTTGTGTTATTATCTGTGCTCTCGGATCTATATATTTCCCACTTGTTATCACTATTCCTAAATCTGTCAAATCACTTAGAAATATAGATGCGTCATATCTATTTAATAGTCCTTGCTTTACCTTAACTTTCTTGTCAATAGCACCATCAAAGCCACCAATACCTCTAATAAGAATATACGTGTCATTAACTTCAACATCTTCTTCTACATTCACTTCTGCTTTAATTTCTACATTATTTATATCTACTTTATCTGTTGTACATGTAATCATCGCACTTCCATTTTTAACTGGTCTATAA
>JAIRNY010000026.1 GCA_031257835.1 Candidatus Endomicrobiellum cryptotermitis | reverse complement strand
AGTACGTAGCATGGTCTTTAAATTTTATTGTCCTTACTGCTGCCCTTTCTGTTTATAACAGCTGCTTGTACAGCAACAGTCGTATGCTTTATGCTCTTGCTTTACAAAAGAATGCGCCTTATTTATTTTCTAAAACTAACAAAAACAAAATTCCAGTAAATGCTATTTTAGTTTCTGGAATGTTAACATTTTTAGTTGTACCTCTAAACTATTTTATGTCTAACTGGTTTGACGCTTTTAAAATTGTAATGAGCTTTATAGTCACTTATATTCTTGTTAATTGGGCAATTATTACATTGTCTCACATTAAATTTAAACAAATAAACAAGCAAACTTTGTTCCCTAGTCCTTTTTATCCTTACTCAAACTATTTAACGTTAACTTTTGTTTTTTTTATTTTAGGCGCTATGAGTTTACCTCAAATTGGTATGTCTAAACAAGTTGTAGCAATACCATTCTGGATATTATTCGTATACAATTGCTACAAAATCACAAAAAATAAAAAAACATTATATTAGACCAATTGTCAAAGCTATGAGGGGAATACTCAGTATTACCCAACTCTTCATAAGCCAAGTTTTACCAACCTGTCGGGCGCCAAGCAAGAGGAGTGGTCGGCGGTCTATATGGACTTTCCAAGCTTTAAGGTCGTTATAAAGTTTGCGTTTCATAAGGGTTTTCCTTGTTTACAAGAGGATCGTATCACACAATTGGCACTTTTGCAAGGGGTAAAAATGTCAAAATGCATTTTAGGGCGTAAAAGAATTACTTTATTCTTTCTCTTACTTTGCCCTTTGTGGATCAAGGGTAACGGTAGTAGGTAGGCATATCCGGATCCGGGGCAGGTGTGAAGGAGGAGCAGAATTGATAGGATGACAGACGGGGGGCTCTCTCTATCTGGATTAATTGCATCACTTAACACAGACCCCCAGCCATAGATAATAGATGTTTACATCGTTGACACCAGAATAAATGTTAACAATATTATTTATTATTGCGCTGACACTAGGATTAATACCTACCATTAGTAGCGTTTTACAGAAGTACTGAAAAACGGCAATGCCTATGCTATTACTTAAGCAATTCACTTAAGTAGGCATTGCTGTTTAATTGCTACCTATAAGTTTTCTTTCATTAATGAAACTGTTTTCGAAACCAAAACTTCAATTTCTGCCTATTGTTTGTTTACTCTGGGTCAGAAACTGGGTTTGTTCCCGCTGCATTCTGCGCTTCTTGATCGTTTTCATCTTTTACTACAGAAGCAAGCGCTGCAACTTTATCACTTTGGCCAAGCTTAACAAGCTTTACACCTTGAGTGTTTCTGCCTATTATAGAAATACTATTAACTCTAAGTCTAATTGTAATGCCGTCTTTTGTCATTATCACCACTTCTTCATCAGCATTGGCCTTTTTTATGCCCACAACATGACCATTCCTTTCTGTAGCTTGCATGTTTATTACACCATGTCCAGATCTTCTCTGTAAACGATACTTACCGACTTCTGTTCTTTTACCATACCCATTCTCAGACACAGACAAGAAAATATCTTCCGGGGCAAGCACTTCCATACCTATAACTTCATCATCTTTATCTAAAGATATTCCTTTTACACCCATACCGTTCCTACCAATTGCACGCACATCACTTTCCTTAAACCTTATAGCTATACCTTTTTTTGTCGCAATGATAACCTCAGGTTTTTTTTCTATAGCTTTTACCTGCGCCAAAATATCACCATCTTCCAACTTAATCGCTATTATACCACCTTTTCTTGGGTTATTAAATTCTTCTAACGCAATCTTTTTAATTATACCTTTTCTCGTACACATAAGCAGATACTCATCTTTAATGTCTCTTGCGTTAAACGACCTTATAGGTATTGCTGCTGTTATTTTCTCTTCACTGCCTTGCAATTGTAAAAGGTTCATTATAGCTTTACCTTTAGAAACTCTAGTACCTTCAGGTATTTCGTAAACCCTTGTCCAGTAAAGTCTACCTCTAGTAGTGAAGAATAACATGTAAGAATGAGAATTTGTGATAAACAAACTTTCCACAAAGTCCTCTTCTTTAGTGTTCATAGCAGTTATCCCTCGGCCTCCTCTATGTTGAGCTTTATAGGTGTCTAAGGGAATTCGCTTGATATAGCCAGAATGAGACATTGTCACTGCAACATCTTCTTCTTGAATCAAATCTTCGATGTTAAAATCTGCCTCTGCAGCTTGAATTTGCGTTTTTCTTTTATCGCCATACTCTTTTTTAATTTCAACAATTTCTTTTTTGATTATTGCTAAAATTTTTTTAGGGTCCGCTAAAATAGAACTAAGCTGCTCTATAAATTTTATTTTTTCTAAATACTCATCTTCTACTTCCTGTCGTTTTAGGCCAGTCAACTGACGAATTTTCATCTCCAAAATAGCTTCAGATTGCACTTTTGTTAAATGAAATTTAGACGTCAACACAGCTCTTGCCGCTTCTTCTTCACGCGACTCTTTCATTATTTTAATAACAGCGTCAATATTATCTATTGCTATTTTTAAGCCTTCCAAAATATGCGCTCTAATTTCAGCTTTTTTCAAGTCAAACTGTGTTCTTCTTACTATAACAACTTTTCTATGCTCAATATGGTGCACCAAAATTTCTTTAATGTTCATAACTTTTGGTCTATTATTTACAAGAGCAAGCATTATAACGCCAAAAGAGGTTTGCATTTGTGTATGTTTATAAAGTTGGTTTAACACAACTTGAGCATTTGCATCACGTTTAATCTCTATAACGACCCTTATCCCCTCTCTGTCAGACTCATCTCGCAAGTCAGAAATGCCGTCTATCTTTTTATCTTTTACTAAATCTGCAATAGAAGTTATAAGGGTTATCTTATTTACTTGATATGGAATTTCTTTTACAATTATAGCTTCTCTAGAACTTTTTAATTCTTCTATTTCGGCTTTAGCTCTTATTTTTACAGAACCTCTACCTTTTTCCATATACTCTTTAATTCCGCCTTTCCCTAGAATAATAGCCCCTGTAGGGAAGTCCGGCCCTTTAATAAACCTGGCTATTTCGCTAACAGGAAGGGCTGGATCGTCTATTAAAGCAACTAACGCATCGCTAGTTTCTGCCAAATTGTGTGTAGGTATATTAGTTGCCATACCTACAGCAATACCTGAAGAACCGTTAATTAAAAGACTTGGCAATTTTGTAGGTAAAATTAAAGGTTCTTTTAAAGAGCCGTCATAGTTTGGTATAAAATCTACAGTGTTTTTATCTAAATCAGCAAGCATTTCATCTGTAATTTTGTCCATTCTAACTTCGGTATAACGCATTGCTGCTGCAAAGTCCCCGTCTATGCTACCAAAGTTACCTTGTCCGTCTATCATTGGATATCTTAAAGAAAAGTCTTGTGCCATTCTTACAACTGCACCATAAACTGCAGAGTCGCCATGTGGATGATATTTACCTAAAACGTCACCAACAACTCTTGCTGATTTTTTGTATGCCGTGTTATGCTTTAGCCCCATTTCTTTCATAGCATAAAGTATTCTTCTATGCACTGGCTTTAATCCATCTCTAACGTCCGGCAAAGCTCTCCCCACAATTACGCTCATAGCGTAATCTATATAAGAGATCTTCATTTCATCTTCAATGTTTCTTGGAACAATGTTTGCTGCAACAACTTCTAGACATGTCGAGTCTTGCAACTCTTTTGTGTCTTTATCTTTTGCCATTTCTGTCCTCTTATTTATCGTTATACATTTAAATGTCAAGATTTTTTACGTCTAGAGCGTGCATTTGTATAAAAGCTCTTCTAGGTTCTACTTGGTCACCCATCAGAGTTGTAAAGATTCTATCTGTCTCAATAGCATCTTCTAATTTCACTTGCAAAAGTTTTCTATTTTTTATTTCCATTGTAGTTTCCCATAGTTGATCTGGGTTCATTTCTCCAAGACCTTTATATCTTTGAATTGTCGCACCTTTGTTGCCAAGTTCTCGTATAGTATCTAGCAGCTCTGTTGTAGAACGCAACTCATAAATATCACCATGCTCTTTCTTTTGAGAATCTTGCAAACGATAAACCGGCTTTTGGTGCATTTGTCCATAATGTTCTAAATGCAAACCTTCAAGATCTAACTGCTTTGCAAGTTTGTCTATACGTGCAAGTTCCCACAAATCTTTGTATTCGGGAACAATTTCATCAAGTTGTAAACTTTCAGTAATTTCTACAAGTTCTCCTTGCAAAGCTTGTAGTTCTCTGCGCTTTGTAAGGAACTGCTCTTTAAACTCTTTCCACTCTTTATCAGAATAAATGTACTCAACATTACCATCTTTAATTACTCTGTAAATAGGGATTCTGTTTTCTGCATGGAACTTAAGATAATCGTTCCAAGTTACGCCTTTTCTTTGAACTTTCTTCAACAAGACGTCTAACTCACTGATATTTTCTACTATCTTTTTTAAGGGTCCAAAACCTATTTCTTTTATTACTTGCCCATCATTTACCAAAAACATTTCTAGCCCTTCAAGTGCAGACGAAAACAAAAATTTATCCAACTCTTCTTCAGAGTCTAAATATATTTCTTTTTTACTCTTTTTAACTTTATATAAAGGCGGTTGAGCAATATACACATACCCTTTTTCTATAAGCTTAGGCATTTGTCTATAAAAAAACGTTAAAAGAAGCGTTCTAATGTGTGCACCGTCAACATCAGCATCAGTCATAATAATAATCTTATGGTAACGCACTTTATCTATATTAAAATCTTGCTCGTTTTTACCAATACCAGCGCCAATAGCAGTAATTAAAGTTTTTATTTCTTCGTTAGTAAGCATTTTTGTAAGACGAGATTTTTCTACATTTAAAATTTTGCCTTTTAAAGGTAATATTGCCTGAAAAGATCTATCTCTGCCCTGCTTTGCAGACCCACCTGCAGAATCTCCCTCAACAATAAAAAGCTCAGTTTTTTGAGGATCTTTTTCAGAGCAGTCTGCAAGTTTGCCAGGAAGTGAACCAGAATCTAACACACCTTTTCTTCTTGTAAGTTCTCTAGCTTTCCTTGCAGCTTCTCTAGCTTCTGCAGCGTTTATAGCTTTATCCAAAATAGCACTTGCTATACCAGGATTTTCTTCCAAAAATATTGTCAGAGCGTCACCAACTATAGACTGGGTTATCCCTTCAACTTCAGAGTTTCCTAACTTTGTTTTAGTTTGTCCCTCAAACTGCGGGTTTGGTACTTTTGTAGAAATAACTGCTACCAGCCCTTCCCTAACGTCGTCACCTGAAAGTTTTAAATTTTTAATCTTAGATATTTCGTTTTTCTTAATATACTCATTTACAGATCTAGTTAAAGCAGAACGAAACCCTGACAAATGCGTTCCACCTTCTATTGTATTAATGTTGTTTACAAAAGTAAAAACATGCTCATTGTAAGAGTCGTTATATTGCATAGCAACTTCTACAACAACGCTATCTTTCTCTTTTGTAAAATAAATAGGTTCCTTATTTATAACGTTTTTATTGGTGTTTAAATATTGCACAAAAGTTTTTATACCACCATCATAGTCAAAAATATGTTCTTTATCGTCCCTCTCATCTGCAATTCTTATATGCGTACCAGCATTTAAAAATGCAAGCTCTCTTAATCTGTTTGAAAGAATATCAAAAGAGTAAGCGGTCACAGAAAAAATTTCAGCGTCAGGATGAAATGTTACCTTTGTGCCTCTTTGGTCTGTAGACCCGACTTCTTTTACAAGCCCTAAAGCCTTTCCCCTAGAATACCTTTGCTGGTACTTTTTACCGTTTCTGTAAACTTCTACTTCCAAAGAGTCACTTAAAGCGTTTACACAAGACACTCCCACACCATGAAGTCCCCCAGAAACTTTATAACTATTTTTATCAAACTTACCGCCAGCATGCAGCTTTGTAAGCACTATTTCTAAAGCCGATATACGTTTATATTTAGGGTCAGGATGAGGGTCTACTGGTATACCTCGTCCATCGTCTAAAACAGTTATAGAATTGTCAGGATGTATTATAACTTCAATATTTTTACAATAACCTGCTAAAGCTTCATCTATAGAGTTATCTACAACTTCATAAACTAAATGATGTAACCCCTGCTCACCTGTAGACCCAATATACATAGCAGGCCTTTTACGAACTGCTTCTAATCCTTCTAAAATTTGAATGTTTGACGCATCGTAATTTGTCTTTTTAGAACTTTCGTTCTCGAAACCTTCGCTTACTGAAGGATTGTTTTTTACTTCTTCGTTTGTCATGAAAGCTCCTTTAATATATATCTGTACCAAAATCAACATATTAAGAAAACAACATATTACCCTGTCACAATATTGGGCGTATATGTTGTGTTTTTTTGGTCCAGCCAACTTACAAACAAAATGTTAAGATTGTCACTCTTTATAAGTTAGCATTAATATTTACATTATTTTTACTTTAATATCTTTTACTACAACTTTGCCAACATATTGGTTTAACTTTCTAATTATTTCTTTTTTACGTAAATTAAATTCATAACCAGCTACAGAACTTTGCGTTTTTACAAATACTGTACCATTTCTGTAGCCTGTTATACCTACACCATCTATACCTACTTCTTTTTTCCACACTTTAGTTATAGTAAAAAATTCACTTTCAAGACCAAACTTTTTTTTTAGAGAATTAATAATATCTCTAGCTTGTGTCCACCCCATAAAACTACACTCTCATTGGCATAATAACACAAAGATAATTTTTGTCGTTCTCAGGGTAAATTTTTGCAGGATTTAGCGCGTTCTTAAACTCAAAAATAATAAACTCTTCATCTATGTTTTGTAAAACTTCTTTTACAAAGTTAGGATTAAAGTTTATCTCTGTAGGTTCATTTTTATACTCAACTTCTAAATCAACCTCGCCGGACCCAAGCCCAGCTGTTGATGCTGAAATTTTTAAATTGTTTGAACTAAAATAAAATTTTACCGCAGTAGATCTATCTGAAGAAATTTTATCAGCGGTAAGCAAAGACATTTGTTTTACTGCCGCTAACGTGTTTTTAACGTTTAACCTAATTTTAGATTCAGTTGTTTTAGGTATGACTTGCTCATAGCTAGGAAACGTACCCTCTATTAGTGTGGACAGAAACGTAATACCGTCCATATCTAAAGCTATTTGATTATCTGTTAAACCGAGTTTTATTGCTTCTGACTGCACGTCAGATGTTAAAAGCCTTAAAATGTCTGTCATAGCTTTAGATGGTACTATAGCCTTACCTTTTACATTAGTTTTTACACTATTATCTTCTATATAAGCAAGCCTTCTCCCATCTGTAGATACCATCTTTAGCTTATAGTCTTCTATTATGACGTAAACGCCGTTTAAAACGTACCTCTGGGCATCTTTAGACACTGCAAAAATGGTCTTTTTAACCATAGATGTAAAAATGCCTCTTTTTATAATTATATTGTTGTCTTTTGGAAATTCAGGTAGTACGGGAAACTCTTTTTGTGATATTCCCATAAGATTAAACTTAGATTTGCCTGATTTTATATTAATCTGATTTGCATCATCTGCCTTTATTTCTATTTCTGGGTCAGGTGAAAGTTCTTTTATTATGTCAGCAAACCGTTTAGCTGGGATTGTTATGCCACCTTCTTCTACGATTTCTCCTTTAATGTAACATTGTACAGCTATTTCTAAATCTGTTGAAGAAAGTTTTATTTTATCTGTGTCTGTTTCAAATAAAAAGTTAGATAACACTGGTAATGTACTTTTTGATGATGCTATAGGAGATACTATCTGTAGTCCTTTCATTAATTCATCTTTTCCACAAATTACCTTCATTTAGCCCTCCATGGTTTTTAAAGAAAAAACTAGAAATAGTAATAATAATGCTTGGTATATTGTGGATAACTTTTTGGTAACTCTAAAAAACAATACTTATCAACATAAATTAAAAAAAGTCTTTTGTTATAACTATGTTGATGAAGTTTAAAAGTTATTCACAGTTTTATCAAGCAAGTTAATTATACAATTTTTTAAAAGTTATTCACAGTTTTATAAGTTCAAAGTTGGTATGTTAGAAGTTGGAAAATGGTGTTTTAGTAAAACAGAGCAATCTTTAGAAAATTTTAATAATATGTAATAATATTAAGATGGGACAAAAATATGGCCAGAACTTTTTAGTTGACAATAATATCGCAAAAAATATTGTGAGATCTTTAAATTTAAGTTTAAGTGCAATTGACAATGTTTTAGAAATCGGACCGGGAAAAGGCATCTTAACTAAACTAGTGCAACCAAGAGTTAAGTTTCTTACTTGTATAGATATAGATTTGCAGCTAGTGGACAGTTTAAAACGCTACTTTGCGTCTAATAATGTAAAAAATGTAAAAATTGTTAATGAAGACTTTCTTAAATATAAAATGTTAGAAGAACATAGTAATTTAAAGATCATTTCAAACTTACCTTATAATGTTGGTACTGCGATAGTTCAAAAAGTGTTACCTTTAAACAACTGGTGTGAAGCAGTTTTTATGTTACAAAAAGAGGTTGTGTCCCGTTTAGCAGCAAAACCTGGCAGTAAAGATTATGGATATATTTCAATATTTGCATCTTATTATACTGAAAGTGAGATATTGTTTGACGTTTCTCCAAAATATTTTAAACCTAAACCAAAAGTAGTTTCTTCAGTTGTAAAACTTAAAAACAAAATGTATAAAGAACCGGACCCTCTACTTTTTGAGTTTGTAAAACATGCTTTTAGTATGCGTAGGAAGACGATTTTAAATGCAATAGCATCATTTAAAGAGTTGGATAAAAGTAAGGGTTTAGAGATTGTGGATAACTTAAAAATATCACCTCTTTTAAGACCTGGGAACCTTAGCGTTTCAGACTTTTTAAGTTTGACAATGGAAATAAAAAAGTATACAATTCGTCGAGTGTAATGTTGTAATTTTTAATATTTTTTAAATCAAGAAAATGTATACGACTAATAACTTATCAACACTTGTGGATAACTTGGGGATTATATGAACAATTCAGTTTGTAGTATATGGGAAAAAGTAGTGGATAACATTAAATCGTCTGTTACTGCAGAAACATACAATTTGTGGATAGTGCCATTAAAACCTATAGCTTTAGAAAATAATATTTTTACTTTAGAAGTGCCAAACATTTATTTTTCGCAATGGATATCAAAAAATCAGCAAAGAAATATAGAACAGATAATATCTTCAGAATGTGGCAACACAATAACAATAGAATTTAAACCGCAACAAGATTTGTCACAAGCAATAAAAAAAGCAGAAGATACCCCTGAACATGCAGACGTACAAATGTCTATTCAACAGTCAGCAGTACTACAAAAAGATCAAATAAACCCTAAATACGTTTTTCCAGGTTTTGTTGTTGGCGCTTCAAACAGGTTTGCTCACGGTTGTTGCGAAGCTGTGGCAAAAAGTCCAGGTAAACAGTTTAACCCTTTGTTTATGTATAGCGGTGTAGGGCTAGGCAAAACTCATTTGTTACACGCTATAGGCAACTACATAAAACAAACAACCCCAAAATCAAAAGTAATGTATGTAACTTGCGAAAAGTTTGTTACAGAGTTTATAGAATCTATAAGGTTTGATAAAATTTCGTCTTTTAAAAGTAAATATAGAGGGTTAGACTGTTTATTAATAGATGATATACAGTTTTTGATGGGGAAGGAAAGTTCTCAAGAAGAATTTTTTCATATGTTTAACAATCTTTTTAATTCTAAAAAACAGGTTGTTGTTTCTTCAGATAGGCCACCTAAAGAACTTGAAGGTGTTGAAGAAAGACTAATTTCTAGGTTTGAGTGGGGTATTATTGCTGACATACAACCTCCAGATTTAGAAACAAGAATAGCAATATTGCGGAAAAAGGCAGAAGAGGAAAAAATATATATTCCAGACGATGTTGTTATTTATATAGCTTCACAAATTAAATCTAATATAAGGCAGCTAGAAGGCTCTTTGCTTAGAATTACTGCATTTTCTTTATTTACTGGCACACCTCTTACAGTGGATTCTGTACAAAAAATATTGCACGATATTATTAAAATAGACGATTCTACCCGAATTACAATAGAAAGTATACAGCGAGTTGTTGCAGATGAGTTTAATCTTGACATTAAAGATATGAAATCAAAACGTAGAACAGACTCTGTTGCTTTCCCAAGGCAGATAGCCATGTATTTAGCGCGCATATTAACTGACGAGTTTTCAACAAATGCTATAGGGGACGCTTTTGGCGGCAGAGACCACTCAACAGTAATGCATGCTTGCAATAAAATAAAGGAAAAGATAGACACAGACCCATACTTTAACGCAAAAATTAATCAAATAACTAAAAAAATACGCAATAATTAATAAGCAGGTCTAGTTTAGAATTTTATCGTAGTTACCTAAAAAACGGCATAGGGGAAATAAACATTTAATATTTTAATATTGCAAAAGAGGGTCTCTTTAAAAAATCCTAATGCCTATAATTGCTGTGAATTTTTTGACACTGCAAGGCAAAAAACGCAGGGTTTATCGTGTCATAAACCCAAGTTTTTAACACAGAAGTGTCTAAAAAGGCATAGTAAGGATATGCGCTTGGGATTGCTAACCTTAGTGAGTCACTCTAGTAACGAAGGTAAGATACTTAACTAGATCAAACTATAACACTTTCCTTTGTCACCTAAATTTCCTGTTGGGAGTTTTCATAAACTGAAAATTTTATGAAAAAATTCTGCCTTCCCCTTTAAACCAGGTTAGGCCAACTAAAAATATTAAACCACTATTGTCAATAATATGATAGATTTGCTCAATCATGAGTATATTATTCTTTTACTGCGATGAAACAAAATCATCTTTTTATATTTTTATTCAATGCATTGAATAAAAATCTTGCCATTCCATTGTAAGAGTGGTTTAATATTTTTAAGCGAAATTAACGGCTCTGCCTACCTTTTATTAGATGAAATTCAAGAAGTTGAAAATTGGGAAAAATGCGTTAACTCTTTAAGAGTTAAGACCAATTACGATATTTACATTACGGGTGCAAATGCCAAAATGCTTTCGAGCGAGCTTTCAACATTGATTTCGGGGAGATATATTAAATTTGTAGTATATCCGTTTTCACTTGCGGAATATCTTCGCTTAAATCAAAAAGAACCTAGCAAACAGTATCTTGAAGATTTATTTAGTACAATCGTGTTAAAAGATATTATGAAACGAAGGCAAATCAATGAAGTGGATTTGTTAAATAGATTTATAACTTATGCAATGGGAAATATAGGAAAAACATTTTGCCAGGAAGCGTTTTTACTGTACAAAGTCAGTCGCAAGGATACCAAAGACAAAAAAGTTTTATTTATTCTAATATTTAACTGATAGGAGTTTGTGTCAAGATTAAAATATTAAATCCCCTCCTCTTTGTCAATCACAAGGAGGGGGAGGAATAATTATTGATTTATTAATCTTTAGACGTGTAGGTAATGTTTGCTGTAATTTTTAATAATATATTCTAAATCTTTATCACCTCTTCCGGAAAGATTGACTAAAATTGTTTAATTTTAAAGCATATGCTACTGCATGCGCGCTTTCAAGAGCAGGAATAAGTCCTTCTTTCTGTGAGAGAATAACAAATGCATCTATAGCTTCGTCATCATTTACAGTTACATAATTTGTACGACAAATATCTTTTAAATAACAATGTTGTGGCCCAACTCCAAGATAATCAAGTCCACTAGCTCCGCTATGTGTTCTCATTGGCTCACCATTGTTGTTTTGCATATAGTAGCATTTAAATCCATGTATAACTCCTGGTGTTCCTTAACAATTTTTATAAATTTTGTCAATGCTTTGTATTGCTTAGATAGAGACGACATTTTAATATTTTGAGATTTCATATATTAATTTTACTTTATTCATTTTTCTGTTATAAAAATGGTATACTCTATAAAAATTAATGTCCCTTCCCTTTTAATATAAGAGGATTTTATGAAAAAGGCAACTATTTTATTAATTGCTACTTTGTTTTTTGTTACTGGATGTGTAACGGTTCGTAAACAGGAAAGTAAGCCTCAAAAAGTAGTGCAACAAGTGGAGTCAAATGTTATTAACTTAGAGCAGGGAGAAGATTTATCTTTTAGTATTCTTAATGGATATTTTCTTAAAAATAATATAAAACTTTTACATGAAATTAATTTTTTTTCAATAGAATCTTTAACTAAGTTGAAAAAAATTGTAGGTATTGTAAAAACGATGGCTAATTCTGTTGTTATGCCTGACTTTAACAATGAGATAGTAATAGTTATTGCCATGAAACCTTCTAAAGATTTTAAAGTAATATCTATTAAACGTGTTTGTATGTTGAGTAATAACATGTATATAGACTATGAAGTTAGTCAAAAAGATGCTAAAGATTTGGGATATTTTGTCCCGAATGTGTATATTTTTAAAATACAAAAACCCAAAGTAATTATAAATGCGTGCTTTATAGATAGTAATAAGAAGGTTATAGTTTTACCTTTTGGTAAAAGGAATATAAATTCTCCAATAGATATTTATGATATGCTAAAAAATTATACTGGTGTTTATAAAGGTACATTTCCAGTTTCAAACACTGGAAAGTTAATGGAAGTAGAGCTTAAATTAAAGCCAGATTACACATTTTATTTAAAACAAACTTACTTAGAGCTTAATGGAAAAACTTTTAAATCTTTTGGAAAGTGGTACCCAACATCAGATTTATCTTCTTTTATGTTAAATAAGAATAAAAATTTATCTTTTCATTTTATAGATAAAAATACAGTTGAAAAGTTAGATGATAATGGCGAAAAAATAGATTCTAGTATGTATACACTAAAAAAATAGGTGAGGAATATGAAATTTTCTTCTTTTACAAACATAGCTTTAGCTGCAGCACACAAGGGAGCAGAAGTTTTGCTTAAACATTATAATGGAAAATTAAATGTTGAATATAAAGGTGAAATTGATCCTGTTACTCAGGCAGATAAAGGTTCGCAAACAGCAATAATTAAAGTTATAAAAGATGTTTTTCCTGAGCATGGCATTTTAGCTGAAGAAGATGGCATAAACGAAGTAGACAGAGACTATTGTTGGATTATAGATCCGCTCGATGGTACAGTAAATTTCTTGCACGGTCTTCCTGTATTTGCTGTTTCTATTGGGCTAAAATATAAAAATGAAATTATAACAGGCATTATATATTCGCCTATTATAAATGAAGTTTTTATAGCAGAAAAAGGGAAAGGTGCTTGGCTTAATGGCAAGAAAATTAGAGTTTCTAGTATAAAGGATAATATAAGAGCTTTAGGTGTTACTGGATTTCCTTATTCTATAAAAGAAAATAATAATAAAATACTAAAGAATTTTGAAAGTATAATAGTTAAAGTTCAAGGAGTTAGAAGGTTAGGTTCTGCAGCTTTAGATTTGGCATATGTAGCTTGTGGTCGTTTTGAATTTTTTTTGGAACAAGGCTTAAAAGCTTGGGATATTGCTGCAGGTCTTTTGTTAGTAAAAGAAGCAGGTGGAATAGTTTCTGACTATTCTAGGAATAGAGACTGTTTATTTAAAAGTACAATGCTTGCCTCTAATAGCTTAAAAATTCATAAAGAAATACTCGAAATTGTAAATGATTAATAATAAAAATAATTATGTATTAAAAATAATAAATATTTTAAAGAAGCATTTTGGTACTAAGCTAAAATGTGCTCTTAACTTTTCTAATCCATTTGAGTTGCTTGTAGCTGTAATTTTATCTGCTCAGTGTACAGATGAGCGTGTTAATAAAATAACGAAAGAACTTTTCAATAAGTATAGAACAATAGATGATTATGCTAATGCCAATATTTTAGAACTTGCAGAAGATATAAGATCTGCTGGATTTTTTAGAAATAAAGCAAAGAATATTATTAAGTCTGCAAACTTAATAAGGGATTTACGTGGTGGAATTGTTCCTAACAATATACATGAACTTATAAAATTACCTGGAGTAGCACGAAAAACAGCAAACGTTGTTTTAGGAAGTGCTTATGGGAAGTCAGAAGGAATTGCTGTGGATACTCATGTTATAAGAATTGCAAATTTGCTTAAACTTACAAAAAGCGATAATCCTGTCAAAATAGAAAGGGATTTAATGGAACTTGTACCTAAAAGATGTTGGATAGATTTTTCTTTTTATATACAAAGTTTAGGAAGAACTATCTGTAAGGCAAGAAAACCAAATCATTCCGGTTGTCCTTTAAACAAAATCTGTCCATCAATAAACAAGAATTAAAAATTTTGCTAAACTAATAACACTATTAAGTAGGTTAAATTTATGTTTTTATTATACAGTTAAAAGGTAATTGTGATGGCGAAAGTTAAAATTTCAGGACTTGCAAATTATAAGGATGCTTTAGATGCAACAAATTTAGGCGCAGATTTTTTGAGTTTTGATTTTATTAAAGAATCTACTAAAAAAGTGTCTGAGAAACTTTTTTTAGATATAACTTCAAAACTTCCTCCTTTTATTAATTGTGTTGCTATTTTTTCTAATAATGAACAAAAGGATATTTTAAGATTAATAAAAAAGTGTTCTATCAAAAATGTTCAATTTAATGAAGGAATTTCATTTGAAGTTTGTAAGTCTATTAAAGAAACTCAAAATGTAAAAATTTTTAAATATTTTAGAATTAATCAAGAAAGTAATATGTTAACAATAGCTTCTTATAAAGATGTTGTTGATTATTTTGTCTTAAGTGTAGTTTGTGTAAATGGCCAAGTCTCTAAAGATAACTATGATATTGTTTTAAAAGTAATGGATTTGAAAGTTCGTGTGTTTGTAGATGTAGATATAATGATGCAGTTTGATGATATCAAAAATTTTATAAAAAATGTAAATCCCTATGGATTTGATTCAGATTCTTTAATAGAAAGACTAGCTAAGAGAAAAGACTACGATAAAATGAGTGCTTTTATTAAAATATCTCATGGATTTTGAGGAGAAGAAAAGATGAATAATTTAAAAATAGCAAAAGAGATATTAGAATTAGAATCTAAAGCAATAATGGCTCAAATAAAACACTTAGACACAGATTTTAAAAAAGCTATTTTGATGATGAAGAATTGCAAAGGGCATGTTGTCATAATAGGTCTTGGCAAATCTGGACTTATAGGGAGAAAGATTTCTGCAACAATGTCATCTGTTGGTATACCTTCTTTATTTTTACATCCTGCAGAGGGACTTCACGGAGATTTAGGGGTATTAATGAAGAATGATGTTGCAATACTTCTTTCTTATTCTGGAGAAACTGAAGAGATAAAAAGAGTTTTCCCTGTTATAAAAAAGATAGGTATTAAAACCATTGCAATGACTGGGAAATCAAAAGCTCAAGTTTGGCAAGGTTGTGATACTATTATTGATTGTAGTGTAGAAAAGGAAGCCTGTCCATATAATTTTGTCCCAACGGCCTCCACAACTGCTATGCTTGCAATAGGGGATGCTTTAGCACTTACTGTTTCAAATCTTAAAAAGTTTAAAAAAGAGCATTTAGCGATACTTCATCCTTTGGGGGCAATAGGGAAGAAACTTACGATGCAAGTAAGGGATTTAATGAGAAAGGGAAAGCAAAATCCAGTAGTTAAACATAATGCCACAGTAGGATCGTCTTTACTTGTTATGACGGGCACAAAAGTTGGTGCTACGAGTATTGTTGATAATAAGGGGAAACTTATTGGTTTTTTTACTGATGGAGATTTACGTAGACATTTGCAAAATGACGATAAAATATTAAAGAAGAATATAACTTCAGTTATGACTAAAAATCCTTTAGTTGTAGCTCCTGAAACTATGGCAGTTGATGCTGCAAGAATATTAAAAAGTCATAATATAGATAACATTCCTGTTGTGAGCAAAGATAATAAGCCTTTAGGTGTTTTAGATCAGGGTGATTTGCTTAGAGAAGGAATAGAATGAGAATTTATGTAAGTGTTGTATGGGAGAAATAATGGATATTGAAAAGCAAACAGAAGGAATTACTCAAAAAAAAGGGATCCTTGCAGGTATATGGACTAAATGTAAAAAATGTGACCAAATTCTTTTGCAGAAAGAGTTGGAAGAAAGTTTGATGGTGTGTCCAAAATGTGGGTACTATTACAGGCTTGATGCAAGAAAAAGAATTCA
Source organism: Candidatus Endomicrobiellum cryptotermitis (assembly GCA_031257835.1). GTDB lineage: Bacteria > Elusimicrobiota > Endomicrobiia > Endomicrobiales > Endomicrobiaceae > Endomicrobiellum > Endomicrobiellum cryptotermitis. Next base: position 93,804 of record JAIRNY010000026.1, on the reverse strand, counting down.
AATTACGGTAGATGAGGCTAGTTTTAAAGAAATGGACACTGGTTTAGAATCTGTCGATTTTTTAAATTTCCCTGGGTATGAAGAAAAGATAAAAAAGTCAAATATTAATGATGCTATTGTGACAGGTGAAGCAAAGATTGGTGGATATAACACTATAGTTGCTGTTATGGACTTTTCGTTTATGGGTGGTAGTATGGGGTCAGTTGTAGGCGAAAAGATAGTTAGAGCTATAGAAAAGGCTATAAAGAAAAAAAATCCTGTAATTATTGTTTCTTCTTCTGGTGGAGCAAGAATGCAAGAAGGTATAGTTTCTCTAATGCAGATGGGGAAGACTAGTGCAGCTCTTGCAAAGCTTTCAGATGAGGGATTAGCATATATCTCTGTTTTAACAGATCCTACAACTGGCGGAGTGGCAGCCAGTTTTGCAATGCTTGGGGATGTCAATATTGCTGAACCAAAAGCTTTAATTGGTTTTGCGGGTCCTAGGGTTATAGAACAAACAATAGGGCAACAACTTCCGGAAGGCTTCCAACTATCTGAATTTTTAGAAAAACATGGGATGGTTGACATTGTTGTAGAAAGAAAGGATATGAAAAATATACTTATTAAACTTTTAGGGTTTTTCTCTAAAAAATGAACTTTTTTGAAAAATTTAAAGAATATGAAAGTATGACTCCTGGTCTTTTAAGAATAAAAGAATTTTTAAGTGTGTTTAAAAATCCTCAAGATAAGATTAAAGTGGTGCATATTGCAGGCACTAATGGTAAAGGGTCATGTGCAGCTTTTATAACAGAAATTTTAAAAGTTAGTGGATATAAAGTAGGTTTATATACTTCTCCTCACTTGGTAGATATTAAAGAAAGAATTAAAATTAATGGTAGAAATATAGAACAAAATGTATTTGAGCAATATTTACAAAAGTATTTTAAAAAAGCTTTAGATTGTAAACTTTCTTATTTTGAATATTTGACTGCTTTATCGTTTATATATTTTGAACAACAGAAAGTGGATATTGCAATAATTGAAACGGGTTTAGGAGGTAGGTTTGATGCTACAAATATAATTAAAAATCCTTTAATTTGTATTATAACATCTATTTCAAAAGATCATCAAGAAATATTGGGCAATACGGTTGAAAAGATAGCTTTTGAAAAGTCTGGAATAATAAAGAAAAGTTCAAGTGTTGTTTGTGGAAAATTGCAAAAAAAAGCTAGTGATGTTATAAGAAATAAATCAAAAAGTCACATTGTTAGATTTTACCAAAAAGATTTTAAAGCTTTAAATGTTAAGATGAGTTTAAATAGCCAAAGGTTTGACTACATTAGTAAGTCTTTACATTTGAAGAATTTACGAGAAAAACTTTTAGGCAAACATCAAATTATTAATGCCTGTGTTGCTATTTGTGCAGTAGAGTTTTTGCTTAAGAATGGTTTTGTAAAAATAAATTCTAGAAATATAAGAAATGGCTTAGAAAAAACTTTTTGGAAAGCTAGATTTGAGATAAAAAAAGTAAAAATAAATAATAAATGTTTAACAATTGTTATAGATAGTGCTCATAATGAAGAAGGATTAAAAGCTTTTGTGGATACTTATAAGCAGTTAGGGTTTGCTAAAAGTAAAAAAGTGTTTATTTTTGGTTCTATGAAAGAAAAAAATTATAAGTTAATGGTTAAAAAAATAGCTCCTTTTACAAAAAAGATTGTACTGCCAAAAATAAATAACAATAGATCAGTAAGTAATAATATTTTAAAAGAAGAGTTTTTAAAATTTATTGTTCCAAATAACATTTATACTGTTAATTCTGTTATGGAGGCGTTAAGTGTTGCAAGTGATCATAAAATTGTAATATGTGTTGGATCCCTTTATCTTTCTGGCGAAATACTTGCTAATATAAAATAGAAATTATAATTACATATTAGGAGAGTGCATGTATGCTTGAAAGTTTATATTTAGGTATAGATATTGGTGGTACTTGTATTAAGGTAACTCTAGTTAATTCTAAAGGCGTTATAATTGAAGAATCTGTTATTTCAACAGATGTTAACGCTAAGCCAGCAGATATTTTTAAAAGTATAATTAATATTGCAAAAAAATTTAAAGATTATTCTAAAATAAAAAGTATAGGTGTAGGTATAGCAGGCGATGTTTGTTTTAGTACAAGGGGTAGTACGTTTCTCTCCCAATTTAAAAAAGTGGAAAAATGTAAAAGTAAGGGATATATTAACAGAGGCTTAACTCAAAAAAAAGTTTATGTGGATAACGACGCAAATACAGCTTCTATTGGAGCTTTTTGGCTTGATGGTAAGGGTAATTCTACAGATTTAGTATGTATAACTCTTGGTACTGGTGTTGGTGGCAGACTTATAGTTTGACAAAAAACTTTATAGAGGTATTAGTGGTACTACAGGCGAAGTAGGCTATATTACAATTGACGCTTATGGTAAAAAGTGCAACTGTGGAAATAGAGGGTGCATAGAAACTTTTGTTGGTGCAAAACATTTGTCAAAATTTGTGCAAGATTATTTAAAGGATAACAATTCTAAAATGATAGATAAACTTACAAATAAAAATTATAAGTTGATAACACCACAGTTATTAACTCAAGCTGCAAAAAATGGAGATAAAGTATCAAAAGAAATTTGGAAAATAGTTGGCCAGAAATTAGGAATTTTCTTTCAATTATTATAAATTTTGCTAATCCTGATACAATAGTTTTATGCGGAGGGATTAGCCATGCAAAAAAATATTTTATGAAATATAGTGTAAAAGAAATTCAAACCAGAGCATTTAAGTCTGCAACAAAGGCCTGCAAAATTATTGTGTCAAAATCTACTCATAATCTTGGAGTTGTTGGAGCCGCAATGCTTTCAAGACAATAAGCAAATGTTTAAATTGATAATTAAAAGCTTTAATTTTGCTTTTTTTATATTAATATGTTTTTCTTGTTTGTCTTTTTGTCAAGACGTTGACATTTCTGCAGATAATTTAGAATATTTTGAAAATAAATCTTTGGTAACTGCTGATGGGGGAGTTATTGTAAACTGGCAAGGTAAAAAGATTTATGCTGACCATATTGAATTTTTAATAGACAAAAAAATCCTTAATGCTTCTGGGCACGTTAAAGTGGAAGAAACTGGCGCAACTACTGTTGCTGATACTGTTTCTTATCGATATAATGAAGATACTGGAGACTTAAAACAAGTATTTTCGTATTCTTCTTTTGTTTTTATGCGTGCAAAAGCAATGGAAGGTAAAGGTAAAAAAACTTTTGAAATTAGAGATGTAAAGCTTTCTACTTGTGATTTAGAAGATTCTCACACTCATTTTAGAGCCAAGAGAGGTAAATTAGTTTTAGATAAAAGAATAACTATTTATAATGCTATATTTTATGTTGGCAAAGTGCCAGTTTTTTATCTTCCAATGGTTACAAAATCTCTAAAAGGTGGTCGCGGTTTTGGTACAGATTTAAGAATGAAGTTTAAACCGGGCTATGAACAACTTGAAGGTTTTACGTTACAGACAGTCATTGGTTGTTCTTTGAGTGAAAATTCTTTTGGAGAATTTTTGTATAATTATCGTGGAAGGCGTGGTAATGGTTATGGTGGTAACTTTAATTATGTAAGAAAGAACACAAATGCAAGTTTACATTTGTATTCTACTAAAGATCTTATAGATAATCAAGAAAAGTGGGCAATTAGGCCCAATTATTTCCAAAGATTAAATAAAAACTGGATAATTCGTTCTCAAATAAATTTAAAAAATTCTAGAACTTTTAATAATATTTATTCTCCAAGCAATTTGAGCGGTGTTGAAAATTGGATACAATCTTATTTTACACTAACAAGACAGTCTCTAAGATCATATTTATTGTTAAATACAGAATATGATGTTTGTTATGATGATCTAACCTCAGAATACAAACCAGATTTAATAAAATTACCGTCTATGCAATGGGATTTTTATGGTAGAAATACTTTTTGGGATATTATGTATAGGCCATCATTTCAGTTTAACCATACTTATAGTAGACATAGTCTTAAAAAATATTTTTATAGAGATACAGCTGTTGCTAAATGTAATTTAACAAAAAATTTAAAAGTGTCTAAAAGGCTTATATTAAAACCATCTTTAGACTTAGTAGAAAATTGGTACGATATAGATACTCTAAAAAATTATAACAATTCATTTTTTACTCAATATGAAACATCTTTAAATACTAGATATAGACTTACAAGTTGGATTGATTTAAATGCCAAATATTCTTATAGGGCAAGAACAACACCAAATTATTTTAATTTAGATAAAAATGCAGATGATTACGGTATAGAGTTAAACAATGTTGCTTTAAGCAATTTTATGTTTATTGGAGATCGCACAACTGTAAGAAATTCTATTACTTATGATTTTAGATATAATAGGTCTATTTCAAAGAAGAAGAGGTGGTCACCTCTTACTACAGAAATGACTTGGACACCAAAATACAATGTAACAGTGCTTATACAAGAAAGGCAACTTATGGATCCTTGCCAATTTAATTCTTTTCAGTTTGATGCAAAAATAGGGCATCTTAGAAAGGCAATGTTTAAATATAGTCTTTTATACCAGCGCTATGACAACCCTTCAAAGGAATATAAAAATAATGAAATAGATAATGTTCTAGGGTTTGCTTTTTGGGCTACCCCTAAATGGCGTATAGATTATAAAGTAACAACTTCAGTAAACATTAATTTGAAATATTTTATTTTAAAGACTCAAAGGTTATTAATTTACAGAGATTTACATTGTTATAATTTTGGTATAATTTTAAATAAAAATGTACAGGAAGAAAGGATAGATTTTAAGTTTGCTTTGAAAACCAATATGCCGTTTAATAAATCAAAACAAAATTTTGGTTACGAGAATCCTGAAGAAATGTTTTATCCTTGGGAAGATGAGTTTCCTAGAGGGTTATAAAAGTTTTTGTTGTTATGATTTATGTTTGGTTAAATGGTAGATTGGAGAGGTGTCCGAGTTGGTTGAAGGAGTTAGTCTCGAAAACTAATATACGAGAAACCGTATCGAGGGTTCGAATCCCTCCCTCTCCGTATACCGCATACTTTGGTTTAGCCTGACCTAATTTAGAATCTTATTTGTAAGTTTGCTAAATTGATTAAAAGTTTTTAGCTCATGGAACGCTCTTTAAGGTAACTCCGATAAGGTTCTAAACTAGATCAAACTCAACTTATAGCTTTTCCCTCTGCATACTGACCTAACCACTTGTCTCTATAAACTGATACTTTATAAACAAAATCTTTCTCTTCTCTTAAAACTAGTCAAGCCAGGTTCTATCTATGTTTACTTAATGTAGATACAATTAAAGCTATTACAAAGAGTAGATAACAATTTTGCCAAAATAAACACTAAATCATTTCCTTTTAACATAATATTACGCAAGTTGTTGACTGCCTACATATAATTGCATAAGGTAATGTTTTTCCTAATATAATTTCTGACGATGTTATAGGAGATGAAATGAGTTTTTCAATAGTTCCTTGTTCTTTTTCTTTTGTTATAGACATACAACATATAAGCATGGTTACTATAAATGTTGACATTACTGTAATGACTGTAATGGCAGGAATCATAAACGGAGCTGTGTCTAATGTATGGTTGTAAAGGACTCTTATATCCAGGTTTACTATATTATTTATAAGGCTGGTTTTGTACTTTTTAATCACATCTGTTGTTATTGCTTTAATATATGTTTCTACTTGCCTTGCTCTTACTGCATTTTTTGCATCTATTAAAAGTTGTATAGGTTTTTCTTTTTCTATTGCGTTGGCAAGATTTTCTTTAGGTGCTATTAGAAGGGCTTCTGCTTTTTTAGAAATTATTGTTTTTTCTATAATAGAAAAGAAAAGTCTGTAGAATCGATGTCATCTATATATTTAAACCATCTGCTTGAGGCAGCTTTTGATTGTATTTTGTTGGCAATGTAGTCAGAAGGTTTGGCAAAGATAACAAATTTTATATTTTTTACTTCGCTTGTTAAAGCAAGTCCAAACATTATAATTTGTATTATAGGTAAAAAAATAGTGCAACTATCATCTTTTTATCTCTAAAAATTTGTATAAATTCTTTTTCTCATGTTAAGGTTCCATATCTGTTTTAAATTTGATATTGGCTAATATTATTACAAAAATCGCAAATATAATAATAGCTAAAAATGGAACTAGTAAAACTTTTAGATTTGTTTTGCTTAAAAATAGAGTTCTACTTATTTCCATAAACCAGCGTTGAGGGAAAAGGGCAGTAAAGTATCTAAATAATGGAGGCATGTTCTCTATAGAAAATATGAAGCCTGAAAACAAAAATGAAGGTAACAATCCTACTGCAAAAGCAAACTGTACGGCTGCTTGCTGTTGACGAGTAACAACAGATATAAATTATACCTAGGGCTAAAGCTCCAGTAACATAAATAACGCAAGCAATACTATAGATAAAAAAACTACTTTCAAATAGAATTTTAAATACAAGCAACGAAATTATAAATATCATTAGAATGCTAAACATGTTCAAAATAAAATATGGAATGATTTTTCCTATAACTATTTCTATCGATTTTACAGGAGTTGAAAGCAATAGTTCCATAGAACCATTTTCCCATTCCTTAGCTATAGTTAAAGACGTTAAAATTATTGCTATAAGCCCTATAACTTATAGTAGTAAGACCTGGAACTATAAACCATTTGCTATTGAGTTCGGTGTTAAATAGAAAGCGTGTTCTTATAAGTTCCCTGTGGTATTGCATGTTTAGTTGTTTAGAGAAAACCTTATTTGCGCTTGAGGCGATACCAGTAAGATAGCTGTTTAATACTATCGTTCATTAAAATCATTGGCATTTATTCTGCATAGTGCTTTAAAAAATTCTAAATGTTCTTGGCAGCTTAGATCTGGGTAAAGGCTAGGCTCTTGTGGAAAATACCCTACATATCTTTTTATATCGCTTAATTTTTTATTGCCTAGTGTATAATTTACACTTCCTTTATCAGCTATCAGCTTTAAGCAAGCTTGCAATTAATACGTATAAGTGTAGTTTTACCAGCGCCATTTGGCCCTATAATACCATGTATTATATGCTCTTCAAATGTAGTAGTAATATTGTTTAATGCCTTTGTGTTAAGCATCATTTTTGTTACTTTGTTTATGTTAACAGAGATATAATTGTCCATATAATTAAAATTGCACTTCCAGAGTCATGCCGGTTTTAGAGTTAAATTGTCGTCGTTACTAAAACGTATTTTTACTCCATAAACTAATCGCTCTCTTTCATTTCTTGTTTGCACATTCTTGGGGTAAACTCTGCTTCATCGTTGATTGTGTATATATACCCAGTAAAATTTTTGTTAATTTCAGGAAGATATCCAATGACTTTACCATTGATATTTATTGAAGCTATTTTATTATGAGGTATATATACCCGTACATCTATTTCTTTTAGATCTGCGATGGTAAGAATTTTTTTCCCAATTGTTACCATCTCTCCTTCGTTATAGTATTTATATAAGATTTTTCCATTTATCGGGCTTTTAAGAACTAGCCAATCTTTTTTTATTATGGCATCGTCATATTTATATTTTTTTGTGTCATAGTTTTGTTTCGATGTTGCGTTGCGTTTATAAATTTCTGATGTTCTATCAAATTCTGTTTGTGCATAATTATAAGCAGCTATAATATCTTTGCCATCTAATTCTAACAGTATTTGATCTTTTGTTACTTTGTCGCCTTCTTTTACATAAAATTTTACTATATTGTCAGTTATTTTCGGGGCAATATTTATTTCTACAGCTTCCACAACTCCGCTGTAACTAAATTTTTGGTGTCTAAAGAATAATAATGATATTGACAACGTAATTAAAAACAAAGCGGATAAAACAATAATAATTTTTTCATATAACCCTCTATTGTTTTCCTACTCCAGCTATTATTGCTAAGTTAGCCAATTTTTCTATTTTTAAATCTATTTTACTTTGTGATAATTCAAAGTTTGCTGTTTGAACTTCTAAAAATGTTGTTTGTCCTAGTTGATAAGAGGTGTATGTCAGTTCTACAATTTTTTGGTTGTCTTGAACAATTTTATTATTTATACTTTCTTGAATATGTATTACATAAATTTGATCTTTTGCATTATTAAAGTCTTTGTTTAAAGCTATTTTAAGTCCGATTTTTTGTTCTTCTAGTGCTTTGCTTGTTAATTTGTTTGCTTTTGATAATGCTTCTTTATTACCAAATTCAAGTATTGGCATGGATAAAATTAGATCAGCAGTGCCTTGTAAGATTTCTTCTTTTACTGGCCCATTAGGATATTGATAGTACCCACCTCCTTGCAATTTTATAGAGGGCCATTTTTGTGATCTATAACTGTTTGCAACGTTAATGTAATATTGCATTATCATATCTAATGATAAAACTTGTGGATTTGAGTTATCAAAAATATAATTTTCATAAACACTAAATTCTTTTATTGATTCAGTTACATTATCTGCTTTAAGTATACAACTTGCAGTTTCAATGTTAGGATAAGATAAATCTATACTAAAGTTGTCTTGTGTGAGTATAAACAATTCTCTTAAGCATTTAGAAAGCTTTGCCCGTGCAAGTTCTATTTGATTTTGTGCTAATGAGACTTGCTTATTTGCCATTAATAAGTCTAATTTACTTTTAGTCCCAAATTTGTAATTTATTGTTATGTCTTTATATTCTTTATATTGGCTTTCAGCTAGATTTAGACTTTCCCCTAAAGTATATATTTTTTCTAATACTGCTTGAATCTGAAAATATTTTAAACGTACAGACACAATAACATTTTTCTTTTCCCATTCTAGATTTTGAAGTTTAGATTCGTATAACTTTTGTGCACTTCTATAATTAACGTTTCTTGCGCCATTATCAAACAGTGGATAAGAGAGAGTTGGTCCTATACAATAGTTCCAATAGTCGCCAAATCTTTCCTTGTTTCCCATTCTAGATAAGGATGGCAAAATGCTATATACCCAGTTGTTGCGTTTAAAGTTAAAGTAGGATATAAAGACTTACATTATTAGACTTTAAGTTTTGTTGTGCAGATTGAGCACGGTATTGTGCTTCTTTAACTTTGTAATATTTGTTTATTGCACTGTTTTCACATTGTTTAAGTGATAATGTTGTAATATTGTGAGCATACAATGGGAAAAAACTAAAAAAATAGTATACGAGAAATATTTTTTTATTTTTCCTCTATGTTATACTGAGTATAGTTATTGTATGAATGTCTAAATAATATGTCAAGAATTAATCAAACGTGGTAGAATTCTTTGCCCTAACTTAAAAACAGTAACTTTGAAATAGCTAAATTCCGAAAATGTTGTATCTATCAATAAATATTTAAAAAAGTAGGCATTTTTGAAAAGATAAAATTTATTGTCTGTGAGTATAAGGAAAAACGATACAGAATTTAGAAAAAGTAAACTATTTTTACCGATGTGAATGGAATATTCCTTTAAAATGCGGGTTTGCTAAAAGAGGAGATACCAATGTAAATCTGCATCTATTCTTTGATGAAAATCACCCAGAAATTGAGTTAAATCTTCGTTTTCGTGATTATCTGAGAACTCATCCAAAAGTATGTGATGAATATGCGGCTATCAAAATGAAAATCTTGCAAGATGAAGTTACACATCAAAAGGTTGGTAAATTGTCATTTCCGGTCTATACATTAAGAAAAAGTGGTTTCATAAATAAGGTCATAAAAGATGTTGGATACAATAGATTGAGAGTTTAAAAATGTATCACTGAAGTAGAATGGAATGCCACAAAAGAATTTCGCATCTTAAAATGTTATTTTAAAAAGTAGAGGTATTTGCAAAAAAGAGTCAATTTATCAAAATTTTCATATTATTTTTTTGAAATATATGTAAACAACGGTGATAATTTTTTGACAAAACAGCTTGAAAATTGATATAAAACTTAAATTATGAGTCAAGAAATTTTAGCGGTTTATCCAGGCAGTTTTGACCCACCAACTAATGGGCATTTAGATATTATAGAGAGATCATCTAAACTTTTTTTTAAAATTATTGTGGCAGTAACAGATAATTGTAATAAAACACACACATTTTCTCTTAACGAAAGATTGCAATTATTGAAGGAGTCTACAAAAAATTTGAAAAATGTTAAGGTTACATCATTTTCAGGACTTTTGGCAGATTATTTGGAACAGGTGAACTCTTTTGTTTTAATAAGAGGGTTAAGGGCGATTTCTGACTTTGAATATGAGTTTCAGATGGCGTTAATGAACAGGAATTTAAACAAAAAAATAGAAACAGTTTTTCTAATACCAGACCAATCTTATACCTTTTTATCTTCTAGTATGGTAAAAGAAATTGCAATGTTTGGTGGAAATATGTCTGACCTTGTCCCAAAATGTGTCGGGGAAAAACTAAAAAAACGATTTTGTGAACATATCAAAAAATGAATATGCGAAATAGTATTACTATAACATTAGAAATATTGGTAGCGATTTTAGTGATAGCAGTAACTTTATTTGTCAGTGTCCCAAAATTTTCAAATATTTTGAGAAAGTCAGAAGATATTGCTACCAAGAAAGGGCTTGCTTCTTTAAGAAATGCTATATCTTTGTATTACAGTGAAAATAATGGTAAATATCCAAATGCTAATATTGCAAAAGAGTTAGTTGAAAAAGGGTATATACAAAAAATTCCTTATGCCTATATTTCTGGTCATAAAAAGTCAAATACTATACATGTAGATGATTTAGAAAATAATGTAGATACTGGCGGTTGGGCTTATAGCGTTAATGATGTTAAAGATTCTACTGGCAAACATAAAGGACAAATTTGGGTTAATTGTTCTTGTGGTGATTATTGGAGTAACTTATAATGGTTTTTGGCTCTCTTATAGGTATAATTCTTGCTTATTATGTAGGTTATAAAATAGGGAAAACAATATATAAAACTTCTTTAATTAAGCTTATTACAGCATTTTCTTTAGCATTGTTATTTTACAAATATTCTTTTTCAGTTTCTTTCTTTTTGTTTGCTTTTTTTGTTTATTCTTTGATTTCAATTTCTGTGGTAGACTATTTCCATAGAATAATTCCTACAGTGTTTCCTGTCCTTATGGTTATTTTTGGTGTTATATTCAGTTTTTTAAATGTGTCTTTAGGTGAAAATATTTTTTTTAGATTTTTACATTCCTTGTTTGGCATAATTGTTGGAGCAGGTTCTTTATTTTTAGTTAGTTTTTTAGGGGACTTAATTTATAAAAAAGAAGTTATAGGTCTTGGAGATGTAAAACTAATGGCAGGAGTGGGAGCTTTTATAGGTTGTCAAAAAGTTTTGTTTGCAATTTTTATAGCTGCTGTTTTAGCAAGTATAGTAGGGTTCGGTTTGATAATAGCTAAAAAAATAACAAGAAAAGATTATATAGCTTTTGGTCCTTTTTTATCTGTAGGATCATTTTTAACAGTATTTCTTCCACAACCTAGTATATTGCTAGACGATTTTTTTTTATTTGAAACACAATTTCTTACTAAGTTGTTAGGGGTTTAGCATGCTTTCGCAAGTTAATGTAAGAAACTTTGATTTTGGAAACTTTAATTTTTTAGGATTTGTAATTGTCATAGCTTTTATTTTTTCAATATTTTCTCGTTTTTTGCCATCTTTTAATGTGTATACTACAGTCTTTGCTTTTCTTAGTGTGATATTTGTTTCACTTTTCAATAATTTTAAATTTAATTTGAACAAATATAATGTTTTTGCAATTTTATTAACAAAATTTACGATAGCAATAATTATAGCTTGTTTAGTTTTTGCCACTAGTATATTTTTCTTTAAAAAACACAAAATAAAAACTATTTTTTCTTTATTTTTTGTTTTAAATTCAATGCTTTATTGTTATTGGTTTTTTAAAGTTGATTTTTTTTCTAATAAAATACTTTTATGGAAAACAGCTCTTTTTGTAATAAAAGATAATTTTTTAGTTGGTGTTGGTTTTAACAATTACAAAACTGTATCAAGTGCTTATAGTTTTATAGAAAATGTGGATGTTTCTAGTATAGATAATATATTTTTGCAAGTGTTATGTGAAAATGGCATTTTTGGATTTATTCTTTTTATGTTAGTCCTTATAGTGTTCTTTTATTATGTTTTTAAAAAAATAAAAGAAAATAAAAATTTTTATCTTTCTATTCTTGTTGCTTGTATATCTTTTTTAGTTTACAATTTTTTTAACTCTTCTGCGTTTATTTCAACTAATATGTTATTACTTTTTTTCATTTTGGCTGTGCCTATCAAACAAAATAAAGATATTAAAAAAAGAAAACATAAAATCGATGCTCATCTTCTTATTATCTTGTTTTTACCTTTTGTTTTTGCTTTGGGGAAACCTGTTTATGCTAATGAGCAATATAAAAAAGGTCTTTATTATTTTTCTAATGGTAAGTATCCAGTTGCGCAAAATTTTTTATTGATTCTATATACAACGATAGTTTAAATCCTGAAAGTTTGGCAAAGCTTGCAGATATTTACTTTTACAAATATCAAAAAACTAAGAACAAGATTTTTATAGAAATTGCTATAAATTTGTATACTCGTTCTTTAAGTTTAAATAAATATGATAGTAATTATTATTATCAACTTGCGTGGCTTTATAGTTTTTATGGTAATAAAGCAGATGTAAAGAAATATATAGATAAAGCTATATTAATGGATCCGTTTAACTTTTTGTATTACCAGCATTACGATACTCTAATAAATTTGGGGCAGCAGAGAATGTTTAAAAATCACTTTTTAAAAATAATAATGTGTATACTTGTGAGTGTAGTTTTAGCATATTTGACTTTAAGGCAAATAGATTTTAGAAGATCGTTAAGTCTTATAAAAAGTGTTAACTACTGGTTTTTATTTCCAGCTTTAATGGTGTGTATTTCTACTTATGTTTTAAGGGCTATAAGATATTATTTTATTTTATTGCCATTGAAAAAGACTAAAGTATTAGAGAATTTTCCATATACTACTCTTGGCTTTTTTGCAAATAATATTGTCCCCTTAAGATTAGGAGAGTTTATAAGAGCAAAAATAACAGGAAAATATTTGGCTATTGCCAGTAGTGCTACACTTGCTACTATTGTAATAGAGAGATTATTTGATATATTGATATTTATTTTATTCTTTTTTTTGATATTTTTCTTTATGCCTTTTGCTAGTATACTAGAACGTTCGTTTTATGTTTTATTTACTATCGCCATTTTATGTTTTGTTGTTCTTTATATAATTATAACTCATAGAGAAAAAATGATTGAAATATTATCTAAATTATCTATTTCAAGTAAGATAAAATCTATCATTTTTAGTTTTTTAGATAAATTTGCAAGTGGGTTAATAATACTTAAAAAGCCGATAGTTTTATTTAAGGTTTCTATTATGTCGGTAATTGTGTGGGGAACAGAGTCTCTAGTTATTGTTATTGTAGCGTATGCATGTGGAATAAATCTTTCCGTTTTAGGAGCAATTTTTACTATTATCATAATAGGTGTGGGTTCTATAGTACCTACTGTACCTGGTTATTTTGGCGCTTTTGAACTTATGGGGGTTTTGTCTTTGTCTGCTTTAGGAGTAGACAAAAATTTAGCTTTTACATGTATTGCTATATATCATATAGTAGGATTAGTGGGAGTGTTCACTTTAGGATTTGTGTGCATATTTAAAACAAAGTTATCTTTAGTAGACTTATTTAAAGTCGCAGAAACAAAGGACAGTCAACGAGAAAATGATGCATGAAAATTTACTATATGTATATTCTTTTTTTATAGCTGTTTTAATTTCAGTTATTTTTACGCCAATTTGTAGATTTTTAGCTATAAAATTAAATATTTTAGATGGTCCTACCACAAAAATTAAAACACATAAAGTAAGCATTCCATACTTGGGGGGCATTGCTATAGCTTTTGCTTGGATCCTATCTTTACTTTTAATTAGAGTGATTACATCTTTTCCTACATTAACTTTGAGAAACTTAAGAGGCATTATATTTGGGGCTTTTATGATGCTTATAGTAGGATTATTTGATGATATCAGAAAAGGTGGTCTTGGGTTTAAACCTAAACTTGTTATTCAATTTTTATCGGCGTCAATAATAGTATTTTTGTTTAATATTAGGATGGATTTTATCCCTATATATTGGTTGTCGTGTCTAATAAGCATATTTTGGATAATGGGCATAACAAATGCGTTTAATATTATAGACATAATGGATGGTCTTTCTAGTGGTATAGCGGTGATAGCTTCTTTTACATTTTTATTTATATCATTGTCAACTCAAATGCGTTATATTAATTTTTGTTCAGTGGCTTTAGCTGGAGCTTTACTTGGTTTTATGCCTTATAATTTTTCTGTATCAAAAAAAATATTTATGGGAGATACAGGTAGCTTGTTTGTTGGTTTTGTAGTAGCTTGTATTTCTCTTGGCACGTCTTATTCTTCAGTTAGTAATATAGGCCTGTTTGCTCCGGTTTTTGTACTAGCCATACCTATTTATGAGACTTTTTTAGTAAGTATATGTAGGATACAAAAAGGTATACTTCCATTTATTGGAAGTAAAGACCATTATGCTTTACGTTTAAGTAAAATGGGGTTTTCAAAAAAACAAATACTTATAAATACTTATATTGCTTGTTTATTCTTTTCGGTGTGTGCTTATTTGTTTACTACTTTAAGCATGTTTAGTGCTCTACTTCTTTTTATTGCAGTTGGTATTTTAATGTGGGGAATTAGTATAACTTTAGTTTCTGTAAAGGTTGAGTAATGAATAAGATCATTATAATAGGAGCAGGGATTACTGGTTTAACTAGTGCATATTTTTTAAAAAAACCCTATAAAGTTTTAGAACGTAATAGTTATGCTGGTGGGCTTTGTGCTTCCTATTGTAAAGATGGCTTTATTTTTGACTGTTCAGGCCATTTTATTCATGTAAAAGACGAAAAAGTAAAAAAAATTGTAAATAAAGTTTCTGGTGGACTTTTTGAAATTAAGAGGAATGCTTATATATATATAAATGAAATTTTTGTGCCCTACCCATTTCAGGCAAACTTAAGTTATCTTCCAGAAAAAATAAAACAGGAATGTTTAGATGGCATAATTAAAAGGAAAAATGTAGATATACATCAAAATATGTCTTTTTTAGATTGGTCAAAATCTATGTTTGGTGAGGGAATTACAAAATATTTTATGGCTCCGTATAATAAAAAGTTATGGAGCTATAATTTAAGTAAAATGAGTGCTGCTTGGGTAGGACAATTTGTGCCCAAACCGGATATAGAAAGCATAATAAAGTCTGCATACGATAAGAATAAAGAAGAGTACGGATATAATAGTGTATTTTATTATCCTAAAAAGAATGGTTGTGGTGCTCTAATAGATGGTTTGCTAAAAAAAGTTAAAGTTAATTTTAATTCTGAGACGACAACAATAGATATAAAAAACAAAATAATTTATTGCCAAAATGGTAAACATTATAAATATGATAGAATTATATCAACGCAGCCTATTTTGGAGTTATTAAAACAAATAAACAATGTTCCTAAAATTGTAAAGAAGGCTTCAGAAAAATTCTTGTTTAGTGGCGTTAGATGTATAAACATAGGCATAAAATCTAGTAGAGGAATACCAAAAACATTAAAAAATAAGCACTGGGTATATTTCCCGGAAAATAGATTTTCTTTTTTTAGAGTTGGCATATATTCAAACGTTAATCCAAATAATGCTCCTAAAGATTGTTATAGTCTTTATGTGGAGTATTCTTCTTTTAATGGTAAGAAATATAAAAATACAGAAAATATAATAGAAGATTTAAGAAAAATTAACTTTATTAGAAATAATGATAAAGTTGTCGCTTTTAATGTTATTGATATGCCTTATGCTTATGTTATTTTTGATAAAAACCGAGAAAAGTCTTTAAAAGAAATAAATGATTTTTTTGGTAAACATAATATTTTTTCTATAGGTAGATATGGGTCTTGGGAATACTCTTTTATTGAAAAAAACATCAATGATGCTAGAAGTTTAGTTGAAAAATTGAATTGTTTGTAAAAAAAAGGTAAAATCTATAAAATCTCTGTGTCAATTACAGTTATTAAGGAATTTGGTATGATTCTTACTAAAGAAAATCTGAGTTCCAAATTAAATAAATCCGAAAAAGAGATTTGTTATAAAGATTGTGACCTGCCACAAACATACAATGCCACAAAAATAGTTATACTTCCAAAAGATCCAATTTGGATATACGCATACTGGGAAATTTCTACATATGTAATTGAAGAATTTCCCAATAAATATGGAGAACCTTTTAACACCTTATCTTTAGTTTTAAGGGTTTATGATATTTCATATATTAATTTTAATGGCTTTAATGCTAATAAATATTTTGATGTAAAAGTATACCACAATGCTTTGAGTTGGTACATAAATTTAGGAGAATATAATCGTTCTTGGTGTGTGGAGTTAGGTTACTTTCTAAAAGACGGAAAATTTATAACTATAGCAAGGTCTAACACCCTTGTTAGCCCGCGGTATGGTGTTTCAAATATTACAGAAGAACAGTGGGCATCTTTAAGATTAGAGTTTGAGAAGCTTCTTCAGATGTCTTAATGATGTAAACAAGTCTTTTAGCTCGTATGATTTAATAAAAGCTATACAAACACATTGGGAAGAATTTTTAAAACTTCCTTCAAGTAAAGTGTTTGGTGGTTAAGGCTAGTTCTAGCCATCCTTTAAGTTATTAGTTTAAAAATTTTTTGAGGTTTTTTTATGAATAATAAAGGCTATTGGTGTTTACAATTGCATGCTCACCTTCCACATGTTAGACATCCGGAATATCCAGATTTTTTAGAGGAAGATTGGCTATATGAAGCAATTTCTGAAACATATCTTCCGCTTTTATCGGTATTTGAGAAATTTGTAGAAGATAATGTTGATTTTAGACTTACAATGACTATCACACCTCCTTTATGTAACATGCTTGCAGACAGCCTTTTACAAGAACGCTATTATGTTCGATTAAATAAACATATAGAACTTGCTGCTAAAGAGTTAGACAGGACAAAAGATAAGAAAGAGTTCCAAGATGTGACAAAAATGTATTATGAACATTTTTTGAATTGTAAAAGATTATGGGAAAAATATAATAGTAATATTCTTTTAGGGTATAAAAAGCTTCAGGATTTAGGAAAAATTGAAATTGTAACTTGTTGTGCGACACATGGTTTTTTACCTTTAATGAACAACGAAAAAGCTCAAAGAGCGCAAATTAGAGTTGCGTGCCAGGACTATCAGAGATACTTTGGTAAAAAACCAAATGGTATATGGCTTTCTGAGTGTGCTTATTACCCTGGTATAGATAAAATTTTGGCTGAAGAAAATTTGAGGTTTTTTTTTACAGAATCTCACGCTTTTTTGTATGGGACACCTCGTCCCAAGTATGGAATTTTTGCGCCAATATATTCTCAAAGTGGTGTGGCTGCATTTTCTAGAGATATAGAAACTGCTCATCAGGTTTGGAGTGCCCAAACTGGTTATCCTGGAGACCCTGTGTATAGAGAATTTTACAGAGATTTAGGATATGATTTAGATTATGATTATATAAAACCATATTTACATTCTGATGGCATAAGAAGAAATATAGGCATGAAATATCATAGAATTACAGGGCAAGTATCTTTAGGTGATAAACAATCTTATGTACCACAGTGGGCTAATGATAAAGCTCAAGAACATGCAGGCAATTTTTTGTTTAACAGAACAAAACAAGCAGAACATTTGTTTGAAGTTTTTGGCAGGAAACCTATAATTGTTTCTATGTATGATGCAGAACTTTTTGGGCATTGGTGGTTTGAAGGACCAGAATTTATAAATTATTTGTTTAGAAAAATGTACTATGATCAAAATATTATAAAACCTATAACTCCTGTGGAATATCTTGATAAATTTCCTGTAAACCAGGTTGTAGATATTGCAGCTTCATCTTGGGGAGATAAAGGTTACTATGAAGTTTGGTTAAATGGCTCAAATGATTACATATATAGGCACTTACATAAAGCTCAGGATAGGATGATAGAACTTGCAAATAAATTTCCTAATGCTAGTGGAGTTTTAGAAAGAGCGTTAAAACAATCTGCAAGAGAACTTTTACTTGCTCAGTCTTCAGATTGGGCCTTTATTATGACGACCGGTACAATGGTTGACTATGCAATTAAAAGGACAAAAGATCATTTGATTAGTTTTTCAAATTTATATACTCAAATAAGCTCTAATTCTTTAGATGAGATGTACTTGCAAAATCTAGAACATAAAAATAATATTTTCCCAAACATAGACTATAGAGCCTATCTATAAAATGATAAAACAATACTTATATGCGTTTTATCGTTACTAGCAATTATTCTTTTTGTGTGGGGATTTAAACTTCACACAAAAGTACTTTTCTTAAAACATGAACTTTTAAAACTTAATAATGATATTCATAGTTCCTATATTGGAATCGTGCAAACTTTAGTTAGAGCTATAGACGCAAAAGATTCTTATACTTTTAGTCACGCTACAAGAGCAAGACGATATGCAAAGCTAATAGCAAAAGAGATGGGATTAGAAAAAAATATTCTAAGACAGATTGAGTATGCCTCATTAATGCATGATATAGGTAAAATTGGCATATCTGAATCTATTTTAAAAAAAGATTCTTCTTTAACAGAACAAGAAAAAGATGTTATGAAAATGCATCCTATTATAGGTTATAACATAATACATAATAGCTCCTATACATTCTTTGTCTGAAATTGCTCTTTTAGTTTTATATCACCAAGAATGGTATGATGGTAGTGGTTATCCTGAAGGTTTAAAAGGTGAAGAAATTCCACTTGGTGCAAGAATAATTGCTGTTATAGATGCTTATGATGCTATGACATCTGACAGACCATATAGAAAATCTTTAGGTAAAGATGCTGCAATAAAAGAACTTATCAATAGTTCTGGAACTCAATGTTGACCCAAAAGTTGTTAACACTTTTATAAATATTTTAAAATTAAACCAATTAATTTGAAAAAGTTAAAACATATATTGAACTTTTACAGCCGCTTGACACAGAAATAGTTTGGTTTGTCTAGTATACTATCTTATCTAGGTTACTAGAGCAATCGCAAATAAGCATTTAAACAAATTAGCAAACTTGCAAAATGAAAAGACAAGAAAGACTTAAATGTTTATTACTCAGAAGATGCTCTTTAAGGTAACTCCGATAAGATACTAAACTAGATCAATATTTGCTGCATAATTTTGTCTTAAAATTTTTTATATGTTATAATTTTTGTAAATTTTTATAAACCAATTAAGTTAATTAACAAATGAGTGGCACTTTATATGTAGTTCCAACCCCTATAGGTAACCTTGAAGATATAACGCTAAGAGCATTACGTATTCTTAAAGAGTGTGATTTAATTGCTTGTGAAGATACAAGACAAAGCTTAAATTTGTTATCACATTTTAAATTATCAAAACATTTAATAAGTTTTTATTCTTACAATGAACAACATAGGATTAAAGGTTTAATAGACAAGCTTTTAAATGGTAAAAAAATTGCACTTATTTCTGATGCAGGTACTCCTGGAATTTCTGATCCAGGATATAGTTTGGTTAAAGAAGTTATAAGCAAAAATATAAATCTTGAAGTTTTGCCAGGATCAAGCGCTGTGATAACAGCTCTTGTAGGATCAGGACTTCCTACAGACGGTTTTATATTTTGTGGTTTTTTAAAAAGAAAGCCTAGCAAAATGAGAAAGGAACTTGTAGAGCTTACAAATTTAAAAAAGACAATTATTTTTTACGAGTCGCCACATAGAATTTTCAAAACTATAGAAATGTGTTTAGCTGTTTTTGGCAAAGATACCCAAATTTGTCTTGCAAGGGAAATGACAAAAAAGTTTGAAGAATTTATAAGAGGTACAATAAAAGAAGTTTTAGAAGATACAAAAAATAGAAAGTCTTTACTTGGTGAATTTGTAGTTTTAGTATACCCTAAAGAATTGGAGAAAAAGTGATAAAAGTAGGAATTGTTGGTATAACAGGTTACACAGGGGAAGAGCTTTTAAAAATTTTAAGTTTGCACTCAGATGTAAAGATAACAGGGCTTTATGGAAGAAGTACTTCAGAGCAAAGGCTTTTAAAAGATATTTATTCAAACTTTGCTAATTTAAATTTAATTGTAGAATCTTTAGATATAGATAAAATTTCAAAAAATTGTGATTTGGTATTTTTAGCTTTGCCACATGGAGTAGCTTTCCAATTAGTTCCAGAATTTATTAACAAAGGTGTTAAGGTTATAGATTTATCTGCAGATTTTAGGTTAAAAGATGTAAGCACTTATGAACAGTGGTATAAGGTCAACCATACTGCAAAAGATTTTGTACAAAAAGCTGTTTATGGGTTGTCAGAAATTAATTTTGAAAATATAAAAACAGCTTCTTTGATTGCAAATCCTGGTTGTTACCCTACTAGCATTACGTTAGGTATAGCCCCAAGTATAAAAGAGAATTTTGTTGATTTGAATACTATAACTATAGATTCTAAAAGTGGTATTTCAGGTGCTGGAAGGAAAAGTGCTCAAGAATATTTTGAAAATGAGTATCCAAATTGTAAAGCTTATAAAATAGCTGGAACCCATAGACATATACCTGAAATAGAGCAAGAACTTTCTGGTTTATCAGGTCAGAATGTAGTAGTAGGCTTTACTCCACATATTATTCCAGTAGAACGAGGGATGCTTTCTACAATTTATTTGAATTTAAAAAGGCCTGTTATTACAGATAAAGTTTTAAAGTACTATAGGGATTTTTATAAAAATAAAGTATTTATTAAAGTTTTTAATGACGGAGATCTTCCTTCAATTAAAGATGTTGTAAATACAAATTATTGTTGTATTGGATTGAAAGTTGATATGAGAACAAACAAACTTATTATAATTTCTGTTATAGACAATCTTGTTAAAGGTGCTTCAGGGCAGGCTGTACAGAATATGAATATAATGTTTGGCTTAAAAGAATCTACAGGGTTAATTTAAATTGAGTAAAACTTTAAGAACTTTATCTAAAGATAAAAAAGCACATATAAAAACTTCTCGAATAATAAAAAATGGGGGTATAGCTATTGTACCTACAGATACAGTTTATGGGTTTGCTGTAGATGCTTTTAATGTCGATGCGCAAAAAAAACTATACAAAATTAAAAGTAGGAGTCAAAAAAAACCACTTGTTTTGATGACTAAAAATTTAGAAAGTGCAAAACCTATTATCGAAATACCACAAAAAGCTTTGAAAATTGCGGAAAAATTTTGGCCTGGTCAGCTTACATTAATATTTCCTACGACAGATCTAGGTAAAGTTATTTCAGGTGGTAGAACTAATATAGGAGTAAGGATACCTAATAACGAGTTTATGTTAAAGATGCTTGAAGTTTTAAATTCTCCAGTCTTTACAACATCTGTAAATATTTCAAATAAAAAAAGTGCCAAAGATATTAAAGAAACTTTAATTTTTGATGATATTGTAGATATTATTGTTGATGGTGGAAAATGTAAATATTCTTTTGAGTCTACAGTTATAGATATGGTACAATACCCTTATGTGGTTATTCGTAAGGGCTGCTTAGATACTAACGAGATATTAAAATATATATAAATGTGAGGCAAAAATGGAAGACTTAAAAAAACAGGATATAGAAGTTTATGAAGTACTAGTAAAAGAGCTTAAAAGACAAAGAGATACAATAGAACTTATAGCTTCAGAAAATATTACTTCACAATCTGTAATGCAAGCACAAGGATCTTGCCTTACAAATAAATACGCTGAAGGTTACCCTGTCAAACGTTATTATGGTGGCTGCGAAGTTGTAGATGTGGTTGAGACTATTGCAATAGATAGAGCAAAAAAACTTTTTAATGTACAATTTGCAAATGTTCAACCTCATTCTGGTGCACAAGCCAATTTTGCAGTGCAACTTGCTCTTTTAAGTCCGGGAGATACAATAATGGGCCTTAGTTTAGCACACGGTGGACATTTAACCCATGGAAGTCCTTATAACGTTTCTGGTAAATGGTTTAATGTTGTAGCTTACAATGTAGATGAAAAAACTGGACTTATAAATTATGACGAGATTGAGCGTTTAGCTTTAGAACGTAAACCAAAATTAATAATTAGTGGAGCAAGTGCATATTCAAGAGTCTGGGACTGGAAAAAAATAGGACAGATTGCAAAAAAAGTTGGCGCTTATCATATGACAGACATTGCCCACTATGCTGGCCTTATTGCAGCAGATATTTATCCGTCTCCAACAGAATATGCTGATGTTGTAACGTCTACAACTCATAAGACTTTAAGAGGTCCTAGAGGGGGATTAATTCTTACAAATAATCCAGATATTGCAAAAAAGATTAACTCTGCAGTTTTCCCAGGCGAACAAGGGGGCCCTTTAATGCATGTTATAGCCGCAAAAGCTGTATCTTTTGGGGAAGCTTTAAAACCAGGGTTTAAGGAATATCAACAGCAGGTTTTGTCTAATTCTATAAAAATGGCTCAAGTTTTAGAAGAATCTGGTTTAAAAATAGTTTCTGGTGGTACAGAGTCGCATATGTTTTTAGTTGATTTAAGACCTTTAGGTGTTAAAGGTAAAGATGCTCAAGATGTTTTGGAGAAAGCAGGAATTACCTTAAATAAAAATGGAATTCCATACGACCCAGAAAAACCAACTGTAACTTCGGGCATAAGAATAGGTTCTCCTGCTGTTACGTCAAGAGGTATGAAAGAACCTGAAATAACAAAAATTGCCCAATCTATATTAAAAGTTTTGAAAAACATTAGTGATCAAAAAGTAATAGAAGAAGTCAAAAAAGACATGCTAAAATTATGCAAAGACTTTCCTATTTATAATGGTTTGGAATACTAGCATAAGTTAAAACATTTTGTTAATTTGACATTATCTCGTCTTTAGGGTATAATAGTCACTCGATGTGGTTGGGGACGTGGTGTAGCCTGGTTTAACACACTGCCCTGTCAAGGCAGAGACCGCGGGTTCAAATCCCGTCGTCCCCGCCAAGCAATAAACATTATTTTAAAGATTCGTGCTTGTTATGTATGTATGGTATGAATCTCTTTTTGTAGCAAAAACTACAAGCTAAATTAAATCTGACTTTGTCCTTTTGATGACCACTTTTTTATCTTTATATAAAAATGTTTTGTTAAAATTAGCCAAAGAAAATGTAAGAGCTGTAAAATTCACAAAAAGAAGAAATTCAAATGAAACGTTTGGTTTTAACAGTTTTATTGTGTGGACTTATTTGTAACGGGACGGCTCATGCAGGGAACGGTATAGGAAAAGCATGGGAAGATGTAAGAAGAGAATCAACGAATGCCGCTCATGGTCCCGGGGAAACGATAGGAAGAGCGTGGGAAGAGATACGAAAAGAGAATTTACTACGTTTGCACATTCCGATGCAGGTAAAGTCGTAATAAAGGCAACAGTGGGTGGAGCAGTAACAGTACTGGGCTATCCAGCGGCCAGCGGAGTCGCCCAACAGCTTGTGGAGCAGATTAAGTGAAAATATTGAAAAATAAATATATTTTTTTAATTTTTTCTGTGTTTTTCGGAGATAATCTTTTTGCCAAAGAAGTAACTTTCTGGACTGGATATGCTGGAGGACAAGACATAAGAAATGCATGGGTTATAGTAGGGGTGGATCCACTGTTCTACGATGTAAGCAAAGACATAATAATGTTGGGATTTAAGGGAGTACTTTTTAACAGCAGACAGGAAAGAATATAAAATAAGGAATGGTGGTTATAGCTATTGGGTTACTATGGTTGGCGGCAGGTATCAAACTAAAATAAGTAAAAATTTTGAATTTAATACCAAACTCTTCACAGGAATAGGAACTTATTATCGTGAAGGTAAGGTTGAAGGACAACAGAAAGAAGAGAGTTATACAACAGCTTCTCTTTTAGGTTGTGACTTATCAGTTGGAATGAGATATAATTTCACGAGAAGGTTTGGAATGGGGGTGGACTTGGGATATAGGTATTGTTGCGATATACAACACAAAACCGACGATAAATTTGATCTTTCAGGGTATCAAGCTACGCTCAACTTCTACTTATAAGTCTGACAGAGAATCAATAAACAAGGCTAAAAATAAATATCCTCCTGCCTCTGTGTGGTCTAAGCGTATTGACAGAGATTTCTGTCAATACGCTTATGATTTGTAACTATTATATTTTTTATCTTCTCTCTTCAATGTGTTCCAAAATTTCTCTATCTAAATATTATCCAATGCTCTCCCTTTCCTTCCCAGACACAGACACACTTCTTCGCATCTTGTTGCCTTTTAGCATCTTTACAAATGCTTGGCTTGTATACTGGCTCCCTTGATCTCACCTGACTTTGACCTTTTTTTAAAAAGTATACAAAGTATACACTTCCATTGTTTATTAAATTATATACATGTTCTGTCTTATCTACGTATACTGACTGAATTATCATTTCTTAACTTCTCAAATGCCTGTGTCCCTATTGGTAATCTTTTCATTCCTTTTTCCATTCTTATATATAATAATCTGCTCTTATTTGTCTTCCTCTTCTCTTTCACTATCATTATACATCATAATTATACATCTTTTTTTGGGAACAATAAAATAAAAAAGATGAATATGCGCTACACTGTTTTGAATATTATGATAAAGAGCATAAAGTATCAGCAAGTGGAAGGAAACTATTTCTTTTCAATGCTTCTATTGCTTCTTTGGCTTTAAAGCTGTCTTCCTACGTTCTCATTAAGTATGCTCCTTTTTCTTTATTTCTTGTTCACCCTTAGATCTTACCTTTTTTGTTCGATTTTTCGGGCGCATTATAAAAACCTTTCTTTTTTTTAAAACCAGAAAAATCAGCAAAATAAAACAAATAATTTTAAAATCTTAAAGCAAAATTTGTATAAAAATATAAATTTTATTGATTTTTGCTTTATAAAATGATAAAAATATTAAAAATATAAAGATAAATTGTGAAATCTTTAAAATAGGAGATAGAGATGTTTAGCGCAGGTGATACAGCGTTTATGCTTGTTTGTACTGCTTTGGTGTTTATTATGACTCCTGGACTAGCACTTTTTTATGGAGGATTGGGACGTAGAAAGAATATGGTAAACAATATGATGAATTCGGGTTTTATAATAGGATTAGCCATAGTTATGTATTTTTTTGTAGGTT
Source organism: Candidatus Endomicrobiellum cryptotermitis (assembly GCA_031257835.1). GTDB lineage: Bacteria > Elusimicrobiota > Endomicrobiia > Endomicrobiales > Endomicrobiaceae > Endomicrobiellum > Endomicrobiellum cryptotermitis. Next base: position 68,470 of record JAIRNY010000026.1, on the reverse strand, counting down.
ATTCTTTATCTTTTGGTGAAGGAGGTAATGATTTTATAGGATCGTTTGAGAATTTGTGTCTTTTAGGTGTAACTAAAGATTCTGTTACAGGCTCAATTCCAACATTTGCTTTTATTGCTTTTCAAATGGCTTTTACTATAATTACACCAGCTATTATAACAGGTTCAATAGCTGGTAGAATGAAATTTAATGCTTTGTTTTTTTTTATAGCTTTATGGTCTCTTGTAGTTTATTATCCCTTAGCACATATGGTTTGGGATGGGGGACTAATCGGTGGTAAAATCGGCGCTTTAGATTTTGCTGGAGGGGATGTTGTTCATATAAGTTCAGGAACAACAGGTTTAATAATTGCAATTTTGATAGGCAAAAGGGTAGATTATTTACAAACCTCCTATAGAATACATAACGTACCTTTTGTGTTTTTAGGTACAGTTATATTATTATTTGGTTGGTTTGGTTTTAACTCTGGTAGTGCTTTAGGGGCAAATACTCTTGCTGCCCATGCTTTTATGACCACAGCAATTTCTGCAGCTTCTGGAATGTTAGTATGGATGCTGTTAGACGTTATAAAACAAGGAAAAGTTACTCTGATTGGAGCTTGTACAGGCGTTATTGCAGGACTTGTCGGAATAACTCCAGCAGCAGGTTTTGTAGATATGTGGGCAGCTTTAATCATAGGTATAACTGTAAGTCCTGTTTGTTATGGTGGAATATCTTTAATAAAAAAAGTTTTCAAAATTGATGATGCACTAGACGCTTTTGGTTGTCATGGTATAGGCGGTATTTGGGGTGGAATATTAACTGGTGTTTTTTGTAATCCAATGATTAATGGTGGAAAAGCTGGTTTAATATACGGGAAAACTTTTCAATTTTTTGCTCAGATAGAGGGTATACTGATAACTTTTGTGATAGTTATAATTGGTACTTTATTTTGTGTGAGTATAGTGAAATGTTTTATGCCTTTAAGGGTAGATATAAGAGAAGAACTTGTTGGTCTTGATTTATCTGAACATGGAGAAAGTGCATATCCATCTTTTAATGGGTTGGACTAATCCAGTTAAAATGTTACATTTTTTAAATACATTTATGCTATAATATTTGAGGTATTTATGATAAAGATAGAAGCTATTGTTCGAGAAGAAAAATTAGAAGATATAAAAAAAGCTTTAAGTAAAATAGAAGTTAATGGAGTTACTGTATATGAAGTTGTAGGATATGGGAAGCAAAAGGGATACAAAGAGCTTGTAAGAGGGACTGAAGTAGTTATATCTATGCTTCCAAAGATAAAATTTGAAATTATAGTATCTTCAGAAGAATGGGAAGCAAAAACTATAAAAGCAATCCAAGAAGCTGCTTTTACAGGAAACCCAGGAGATGGGAAAATATTCAGTTATAATTTGCGTAGTGTGATGCGTATCAGAACAAAAGAAATTGGTAAAGATGCAATAAACTGATTTAAAGTAGTATTTCAAAAACATATCCTCGATAAACAAAAATGTATCGAGGATATATTTTTATAGTTTACTGTTGAAAGAAGAGGTACTGTAATGTCAAAGGCCGAAAAAGATTTGTTTTCATCAAAGTGGGGCTTTATTTTAGCTGCGGCAGGTTCTGCTATTGGGATGGGAAACATTTGGCTGTTTCCTTATAGAGTAGCAGAAAACGGGGGTTTTGCATTTTTGTTTGCTTATGTAGTGTCTGCTTTTGGATTAGGGCTTATTGCACTTATTGGTGAACTTGCCTTAGGGAGACTTACAGGTAAAGGTCCTTTAGGAGCTTTTAGGAAAGCTTTAAGGTTAAATGGTGGCCATAATAAGGTGGGAGAATTTGTAGGTTGGGTGCCTATAGTAGTTATAACCATTATAGGTTTGGGATATACAGTAGTGGTTTCATGGACATTACGTTTTTTAGTGGGAGCTATAACAGGATCTGCGTTTACTTCTTTTGCTAGTGATCAACATTTTGACTTAATAACAAGAAGTAATGCTTCTTTGTGGATTATAATTACTCTTTTTATATCAGGGTTTACTATGGTTGGTGGAATTGAAAAAGGTATAGAGAAAGTAAATAAAATTATGATGACGGCTTTTTTGGTTTTATTTTTAATGTTAGCTATTAGAGTAGCATTTTTATCTGGTGTGGTAGAAGGTTATAAATTTCTTTTTGCGTTAAAATGGGAATCTTTGTTTAATGCTAGAACTTGGATTTTAGCATTAGGACAATCTTTTTACTCTTTATCTACTTTTGGTTCTATAATGTTGGTCTATGGGTCTTATGCAAGAAAGAAAGAAGATATAATTTATTCGTCAAAAAGTGTTGTTGTTTTAAGTACACTTGCGTCAGTAGTGTCCTCTATGGTCATAATTCCTGCAGTGTTTTCTTTTGGTAAAGCTTTAGATTCTGGCACATCACTTATGTTTATAACAATGCCAGACATTTTAAAAACTATACCGTTAGGTCAAGTTTGTATGGTTGTTTTTTTTACTGCAGTATTTTTTGCAGCAATTACTTCTCTTATAAGTGTATTAGAAGTAGCAGTAGAATCTTTACAAAACAAACTAAAAATGTCTCGGCTTAGTTCTGTTGCGTTAACGGTAGTCGTTGTGTCTATTTTTAGTATACTTACAAATGGTCATATAGATGAATTTATGGACATGTTACAAATCCACTTTGTACCATTTTGTGCTTTACTTAGTGCAGTTTTCACTTTTTGGATTGTACCATCTAAAAGACTTATTGATGAACTTCAGAAAGGGCGTTCTAAAAAAGTTAGTAAATGGATTATCCCAATGGGAAAGTATGTTTTTTGTAGTTTTGTAATAATAGTTTATGTAATAAATATTTTACATATAATGTAATCTGTTATTAAGTAAGTTAGGAAATAACGGAGTAGCATATGGCTAAAAAACAATATGTTTATTTCTTTATTGTCTTAATACCCGACTTGATCTTTAAGATTATTGTAAAATTGATTGTTTGTGAATAATTCCATTGTTGGGTTTTTTGAATGTTTGGAGGTAATAATTTAATATGGAAATCATAGATTCTCATTGTCATATTTGGCCTGAAAAGGTAGTTGAAAAAGTAAAGTATTATCTTGAAAATTTGCTTGATATAAAAATGATTAGTTTGCCTACAGCTGGTAATTTGTTAAGGTATATGGATGAGACTGGAATATCAAAAAGTATTATATCTTCAGTTGCTTCTAGGGAAGACCAGGTACTTTCTATAAATAATTGGCTTTTTTCTTTACATAAAGAGAGATTTATTATTTTTGCTTCAATGCATCCTTTTTTTAATGGTTTTAAAGAAGAACTAAAAAGAATTAAAGATAATGCTTATGGTATTAAGTTTCAACCTGACTTTCAAAATTTTTATTTTGATGATGAGTCGATATTTTACGTTTATGAAGAGATTGAAAAATTACAAGTTCCTTTGTTAATTCATTGTGGTGTACAGTTAAATTCTAAAATAGATCCAAAATCATCCCCTAAGCGAATTCTAAAAATATTAAATAAATTTCCGTCTTTAAAAATTATAGGTGCACATATGGGTGGCTTTTTAATGTGGGAAGAGTCTTTAAAATTTCTTGCTGGTAAAAATATATATTTTGACACTTCTGATAGTGTTAGGCGTATGAGAAGAGATTTATTAGATAAATTTTTTTATAAACATGGTTTTGACAAAATATTTTTTGGTTCAGACTTTCCCTTAGAAGATTCTAAAAAAGATATACAGTTTATTAATTCTTTAAATATTACCGATGAAAATAAACAAAAAATACTATCCAACAATATCAAAAATTTTTTAAATATTTAGCCAATACGTATAGTAGGAGATTTAGATTTCCTTTTAGCAATTAGAAGAGTCATTTCTGTAATATTATTATTTAAAAGTGTTTTATTTACAGCTTGTTTTGCAAACTCATAAGTATTGTGATGGCTACTTATATGAGCTAGGAAAACATATTTTAGACTGTCTTTAACAGTTGAAAGTTTTTTTATTTCGCTAATAGCTTTTGCTGCATCTTCGTTTGACAAATGTCCAAAGTCGCTTAATATCCACTGCTTGTTTTCGTATGGTCTAGAACTAGTTTCCAACATTTGCTTATTATAGTTTGATTCTATTACTAGTATATTGCTATTGACTAAAAAATTTTTAATGTTATCACATATTTTGCCACTATCTGTAATATAACCTATTTTATAATTTCTTCTTTTTACTTTACTAACAAAAGTAAATCCACAAGTTTGAGAAATATTGTTATCTTTGTGATATACGTCAAAAGACTTAACTTCAATATTGCCGATTTTAAAACTGTTGTCGTACTCTATATATAAACAACTTTTAATTTTTTGTTCGTATCTTTTTAAGATATCTTCAAAAATATCTTTAGTGACATATACTGGAATTTGGTTTCTTTTTAAAAAATTAATACCCGAAACACTTATATGGTCTATATGAGCATGCGTTATAACAGAGCATAAATTCTTTATATTAATATTTAATTTTATAAGTTGTTTAGACAAGTATTTAGCACTGCAACCACAATCAATTAAAATTGCAATTTTTTCGTTCCATAGTATAGAGCAGTTCCCGCTTGAACCGCTTGCAATAATAGAAAAGTTTAAACTCAAAATTATTTAGCCACTTTTTCTATTGTCTTTACAGCTAAATCAACTGCAGAATTTATGTCTTTAATATTAAACACAGAGGTTGGAGCATGAATATATCTTGAAGGAATACTTAAAATTCCAGTTAAGATACCTTCTCTATTTGTATATATTATGGCACCATCTGTCATACCCCCCTCTATTACATCTATTTGATATTGTATTTTATTGTCAATTGCAGTTTCAATGATAAGTTGTCTTGCTTTTTGAGATACAATTGTTCCTCTTCCGGATGCCTCTATAATAGTTATTGCAACACCTTCTCCTAATTTTAAAGAGGAAACTTTTTCTTCAATGCCTGGCGTGTCACCTGCTGCTGCAATATCTATAATAAGGGCAAAGTCAGGGTTTATTGAAAAAGAAGATGTTTTTGCACCCTTTAAGCCAACTTCCTCTTGAGCAGTAGCACAAGCAAAAACTTGAGCATTAAATCCATTTATTTTTGAAATCTTTTCCATGACTTTTATCATAGCATAACAGCTTATTCTATTATCTGCAGCTTTCCCATAATAAAAATCACCATTTAAAATACCAGCGTTAGGTTCAAAAATTATTTGATCACCTATTTCTATTGTTTCTAAAACTGCCTTTTGAGAAGATAACCCTATATCTATAAACATATTAGTGTGTTTTATTGGTTGGTTTACTTCTTCATAAGTCATAAGGTGTGGAGGTTTTGTGCCTATAACACCTGTTATTTGCTTACCTTCTTTATTTATGATTTTTACAATTTTGCCAGGCAATATAGAATCATTAAATCCGCCTACTTTTATAAAATATATATATCCTTTTTCGCTAACATGTTTTACAACCATACCTATTTCATCCATGTGAGCAGCAATCATTATTTTTTTATTGCCATTACCGAATTTGCCAATAACATTCCCAAAGCTATCTGTTGTGACGCTATTGCATACTTTAGAAAGATGATTTGTAATAATTTTTGCGATGTTCTCCTCGTATCCAGAAACTCCATCTGATAACAGTAGACTTTCAAGTAAATTGTCCATTTTTATCCCCCAATAAGGCAAAAGTTTAATTGTAGCTATTATACATTTTTAAAATTTAAAACTGCAACTGTTAATCTAGAAATGTTGGCTAGTATACTATCTTAATCTACATCTACGTTACTAGAGTAATCGCGAATAAACATTTTTTGCAATAATAAATGTTTATTGTTCATAAGCCGCTCTTTAAAGTAACTCCGATAAGATACCATTTTGAAAGTTAATATAACAAATAGGTATAATACTAGTTTGAGGGTCAATAACATGAAAGATAATTTTGTATAATATGAAAAAAATATAAAAAGGGATATAGAAAATGAAAAAAGCGTTTACTGCGTTTTTAATTTTGTTGTTTTTTGACATACTTTCATTTGCACAAAACGCAAATATGAATCTTTTTAGAATAGAAAGAAATAAAAATGCTAATGTTGTGATGTATGACGTAAGAGTTTTGCCAGATGGTTCTATAGATAAAGAAAACCCAATGGATGCTTATTGGATTATGAATGCTGAACAAGGGCAACGTGACGAAATTTCTGCTTTTGAAAAAAAAGTTTATGGATATAAGATTGATTATAATGATGCTGGTTATTATGATTTAGCTTTAAAAGCAGTTTCAGATAGGCCAATAAAAATTGTAAGTGTTAGTGGGAAATACAAAGCAGAAATTATAATTAATAAAAAAAATGCTTATCTTTCAACAGTATATGTTTTTGCAAATGATAGTTTTATACCTAGAGTAGAATATATAATTCTTACTGGTACGGATAAGAAAACTAGTGCTAAAGTGACAGAAAAAATTATTACAAAATAATTTTAAAAAGTATTTTGTGTATATAATTTAACTTACATTTGACGGTATTTTTTCAAGGGAGGATTGTAAAAATGGCAAACTTGAAGTCAGTGTTTTATGTCAGTGTAGGGCTTGCATTAAAAGGTAAAGAAAAGGTTGAAAAAGTCGCTAAAAAGTTTGTAAAAGAAAATAAGATAGAAAAAAAAGAAAGCAAAAAATTTGTTGATAATGCAATCAAGCATGCTGAACAAACTAAAAAAGAGTTAGCAAAAAAAGTAACAGAAACTGTTAAAAGTATTATAGAAAAAAATGGGGCTTATTACCCACAAAGAAGCGCGTAAAATTGCGCAAGGGTTTACTTCTGACAAGGTTAATTTTAAAAAGACTAAAATCAAATCACGCAGTAAAAAATAATTTCAGAAGGAAACCTACTAACCGACATTAATAAATTTTGTTTTACTAGAAAAATGTTTGTTGATAAGATTTTTAAGTGGCAAGTTTTCTTGTTTTAGAAGATAAGGATCTTCTTTTAAAATATGTTTGGTAATATCTTTACTAATTTCAATTATATCAATATCTGTTGCTAAATTTCCTGCTTTAAATGTTGGAAAACCGTGCTGTGTTATCCCCATTAATTCGCCTGGCCCTCTCATTTTTAAATCTTCTTGAGCAACTTGAAATCCATCATTTGTGGATGTCATGATGGAGAGTCTTTTGTTAGCGTTTTCGCTAGTTGAAGAGCTTATTAAATATGCATACGACTGTTTTGTACTTCTTCCAACTCGTCCTCGTAATTGGTGTAGTGCAGATAGCCCAAACCTTTCAGCGTGTTGGATTACTATAACAGTAGAGTCTGGGACGTCTATGCCAACCTCTATAACAGTGGTTGAGACTAAAACATCAAACTCTTTATTTTTAAACTTTTGCATTACTAAATTTTTTTCTTTAGGTTTCATTTTTCCGTGCAAAAGACCAACATTGAAATCTTTAAAATATCCTTTAGATAATTTTTCAAAATCTTGTATTGCAGATTTTAAAATAAGTTTATCTGACTCTTCTATTAGAGGGTACACTATATATGCTTGATTACCTTTTTTTAGTTCTTTAATTATATTAGAGTATGCTTCGATTTCATCAGTTAAAAAAGTTTTTATAGGCATTCTTCCCTTAGGCAACTGTTTAATTGTTGTTATATCTATTTCTCCATAAATTGTCATAGCTAGTGCTCTTGGTATTGGCGTGGCAGTCATCATTAAAACGTCAGGAGATTTCGCTTTGTATAAGGCAGCAAGTTTTTGTATAACTCCAAAACGATGTTGTTCATCAACAACTATTAAAGACAAACTTTTAAATTTTATTGTATCTTCTATTAAAGAATGTGTACCGACAGCAATTTGTATTTGTCCATTTTTAAGTCCTTCTAAAAAATATTCTCTATCTGCTTGTTTGTTTAATGAGGAAGATGTTGCTAAACCTACTGTAATACCTAAATCTTTTATTATGTTAGCAATTGTAAGGTAATGCTGTTCTGCTAGTATTTCTGTAGGGGCAATGACCATTGTTTGATATCCGTTTTCTATAGCTAGTAAGATGGCACTTAATGCAACTATAGTTTTGCCTGAACCGACATCTCCCATAAGCATTCTGTTCATAGTTTTTGTGCTTTGCATATCGGAAAAAATATCGTTTATAGCTTTTTTTTGATCTTTTGTAAATTCAAAATTTAAATTGTTTTTAAATGGGAATAATAAAGTTTTTTTAAGGCTATATTTTTGAACTTTGTCTTTTAAGAGATTGTTTCTTGAAATAAAAAGAGATGTTTGTAAAACTAAAAATTCTTGTAAAGCAAAAGCCTGTCTTGCAAATTCTGCTTCTTGCATTGATTGTGGAAAATGTATTTTTTTTATAGCTTCAGAGATTTTAATTTTATGGTTACTGTAACAGTCTGGTATCAAGTCGGATAAGTCTGGGTATAGGTCGCTATGAGAATTCAATGTAGTTTTAATAAATTCTCTTAGAAATTTTTGTTTTAGTCCTTTTGTAGCAGCATATACTGGTACTATCTTTTGAAAATGTAGCGGTGTAGTAGATTCATCTTTTACAACTTCATAATCAGTTGCAGTTATTATAACATTACCATAATTTTTTTTAACTTCTCCGTAAATGTATGCGAAAGAACCTTGAACAAATATTCTTTTAAGATAAGAGACAATGTCAACTTTAAATAGCGAGTTTTTATTGCGAAAAAATCTAAGGTATCCGCAAAGTTTGCTATCAAATATTTCTATGTCTAGAACACTTAAATTTGTAGAAAATCTTTTTTCATATGAACTTCCTATTTTTACAAACATACATCCCTGAGTATTACTATAAATTAAATCTTCCATTGAAGCAATTATTGTTCTATCTTGATAAGAGACTGGGAAAAAAGAAAGGAGATCAAATATAGTATTAACGCCTAACTTGCTAAAGGATTTAGCCTTCTTTGAGGCAACACCTTTTAAATGTTGTATGGGACTGTCTATATTTAACATTTAGTAATTTTAATATTACTCTTTAATTATTTTTATAGAGTCTATATAATTTTGTGCTAGAGTATCGTTATCATGCTGCTCTTTAGGGTAAATAACATAAAATTGCCAAAAAATGTTGTTATCTTTTATAAGTTGCTCTTTAATTCCGTATACTTTTTCATTTTTTTGGTAATTGCCTGTTAATAGCACACCTTCTAAATCGTTTACTTTATTGTTCACTGTTGTATATTGAAAGTCATAATTTTTAAACACTTTAGCGATTGCTGCTATAGCGCCATCGAAGTTTACTTGAGCAGGATACTTTACATACACAATGGAATATTCTATTCCTCTAGCTTTTCCAGTATAAAAGTACACCTGTGCATTAGGATCTTTTAGTTCTTTTTTTGCTAAGCTTTCATTATCAGCGTTTCTACTTAGTTTAGGAGCAACAACTGATGTTTTTGTATTTGCAAAAGTTTGTTCAAAAACTTTACTTTTGTTAGCTTGAAGTTTGTTGGAAACATACATAGCTGAAATTATTGCAGCTATAATTGCTACTAAAATTACTAAAGTGTTTCCTTTCATAGTGGATTTCTCCCTATATTTTGTGTATAATAAGACTTTGCGGATAATATACAACAAAAATCAAACAAAATCAAAAGAGTGTTGACCTAAAATGGACATTTTTAATGTTGTTAAGGAAAGATATAAATGTGCTGGAGGGTATAGAGAGTTTTTGTGTATTGCAGTACCTCTTGTACTTTCTACAGGTTTAGGAGCTGTTGAAATTTTTACTGATAGAGCTTTTCTTTCTTGGTATTCTCAAGAGGCTTTTGCAGCTTCTGCTCCTGCGGGTAATCTTTACTGGTCGACAGGAGCATTTTTTTTTGGAACACTTTCATATGTAAATATTTTTGTAGCGCAGTATTATGGTAAAAAAGAATATCGGTCAATAGGTCCAGCAATTTGGCAAAGCATTTATCTAACATTTATAGCTGCTTTTTTAGTTTTTTGTATTTCTTTTTTATCAGAACCTTTATTTATGAATGTAGGACATTCTGAAGTTATTGCATTAGAAGAAATAAAATATTTTAAAGTATTGGCTTATGGTGAGTTTTTAGCTATTTCAGAAGCAGTGTTTTCTTCTTTTTATTCTGGTCGTGGTAAAACTATAATAGTTTTGATGATATCTATTTTAGGATTAATCGTAAATGTTGTTTTTGATTATTTGCTAATTTTTGGCAATTTTGGTTTCCCTGAAATGGGTATAGCAGGTGCAGGTTGGGCTACAAATATATCTTACGTTGTTATTTGCGTCATATACATAATATTGTTTACGACAAGAAAAAACAATATTGATTATGATACTAGACATATGAAAATAGATTTCAAGTTTATGAAGAGATTACTTCATTATGGTATACCTAATGGTATAGAGTTATTTTTTGATGGCGGTGGTTTTAGTATTTTTATTATTATAGTAGGTAATTTAGGCGTTTCAAATCTTGCTGCTAGTAATATTATAGCTTCAATATACAATATAGCTTATATGCCTGTTTTAGGTGCTGGGATGGCTACTTCTGTGATGGTCGGCAAATATTTAGGTGAAAATAAAGTGTCATCTGCCAAAGTAAGTGTTAAGTCATCATTGCATTTATCGTATCTATATGTAAGTTTACTTGTTCTTGCAATGAGTTTGTTCCCGGATGCTTTTATCTATCCATTTTCTTATGGTGCACAAACAGATTTTATAGAGCCTCTAAAACCTATTGTAAAAAGTTTATTGATAATTTTATCAATGTTTTTTGTGTTTGATACAGGAAGTATAATTTTTTCATCTGTTATTAGAGGGGCAGGGGACACATTTTATGTTATGAAAATGTTTGTTTTGTTTTCTTTATTTTTAGAAGTAATCCCTGCGTATCTTAACGTTGTAGTTTTTAAACAAACTGTGTTTGTAGTATGGGGATTCTATCTCTTTTATGTTGCAGCATTATGTTTTAGTTTTTATTATAGATACAAGTCTTCTAAGTGGGAAAAAATGCGTGTTATAGAAATGAATGTAGTAGATGAGTAAAAAGTATGATTAAAATTGCTGGATTAAATAAATCTTTTGGCAGTAGAATATTATTTGATGATTTAAATTTAAACATAAATGCAAAAGAGAAAATTGGGCTTGTTGGAAGAAATGGACACGGCAAAACATCTTTATTTAAAATGATTTTAAACAAAATGGACTACGATAGTGGGTCCATAAGTATGCCTAAAAATTATAAGTTAGGCTATTTAGAACAGCACATAAATTTTGTTTGTTCAAATGTTTTAGAAGAAGTTTGTATGGCTTTACCTCAAAGTCAAAAAGATGAACAGTGGAAAGCGGAAAAAATTTTTTTTGGACTAGGTTTTTCTAAAAATGATATGTATAAAAATCCTTTAGATTTTTCTGGTGGGTATAAAATACGTATCAATTTAGCAAAAGTTTTATTGTCAGATTCTGACATGCTTATGTTAGATGAACCTAGTAACTATTTGGATATTGTTGCTATAAGATGGTTAACTGGATTTTTGCGTTCTTGGAAAGGTGAGTTAATGCTTATAACTCACGATAGAAATTTTATGGACAGTGTTGTTACTCATTGTGCAGCAATACATAGAACAAAAGCAAGGAAAATTGAAGGCACTACTTGTAAACTCTATGAACAGATAGCAAAAGAAGAAGAAATATATGAAAAAACAAGATTAAATATTGAGAAAAGAAAAAAGAAAATGGAGTTATTTATAAGGCGTTTTAGAGCAAAAGCTAGACTTGCAGGTATGGTTCAATCGCGTATTAAATCTTTAGAGAAACAAGAAAACTTCGATGAACTATCAAAAATAAACAACCTTGACTTTTCTTTTTCAGGATTGGATTTTCATGCATCTAAAATGTTAAGTGTTTATAATTTGTCTTTTGGTTATGCAAAAGATTGTAATTTAATACAAAAGTTAAATTTTGATGTTTTAAAAAGAGAACGTGTATGTGTAATTGGTAAAAATGGTAAAGGGAAATCTACTTTATTAAAATTGCTTGCAGAAAGATTGATGCCTTCAGATGGTAGCATAAAGAAACATCCTGACTTAAAAACAGCTTATTTTGTACAATCTGATAGTGCAAATTTAAATCCTACGAAAACTGTTTATGACGAGATAGTTGGATCAAATTCAGATTTCTTGCCTCAAAAAGCAAGAAATATTGCTGGTTCTGTAATGTTTAGAGGTGACGATGCTTTAAAGAAAATAGAAGTTTTAAGTGGTGGTGAAAAAAGTAGAGTTCTTTTAGGTAAAATTTTAGCAAATCCATGCCATTTGTTACTTCTTGATGAACCTACAAATCATCTAGACATTGAGTCTTGTGAGAGTTTAATAGATGCAATTAATGAGTTTTCAGGTTCTGTTATTATGGTTACTCACAATGAAGAAATCTTACATAGAGTTGCTACAAAGCTTATAATTTTTAATAGAAACGAAATTTTAGTTTTTGATGGTACATATCAGAATTTTCTTGATACAAAAGGTTGGGAAGATGAAGGTGGTGTATTAGCAAAGAAAACTAATACACAAATAGTTTTAAAAAAAGACAAAAATGAGATAAAAAAAGTTAAAGCTAAACTAATACAAGATAGATCTAAAGTTTTAAAACCTTTAGAAGAAAAAGTTAAAACAATTGAAAAAGATATATTTGATTTAGAAAAGGAATTAAGTTTAAATACAGAACAACTCCTTGTTGCTTCTACAGAAGGAAATGTTGTTTTAGTGTCGGAAAGTTCTAAACTTAACAAAATTTTAAAAAGTAAAATAGAAAACTTATACATAGAACTTGATATAAATACTAAAAAGTTAGAACAAGAGTCAGGACATTTTACGCGTCTTATAAATGAACTACAAGAAAGTAATATAAATGATAATAAAGTTAAGGATAATTAAATTATGAATATTTTTTCTAAATTAAAACAAAAAATTATAGGTAATATGAGCCCTGACTCAATAAAAAAAATGAAACGTTTATGGGTAGAGTACGTTTTACCACAATGGAAGCTTTTAGCTTTATCAATGATTTTTATGTGTATATATTCTATATTAAATGCTTGGTCTGTGAGTTTACTTAAACCTGTTTTTGATAAAGTTTTTATAGAACAAAATAGAGATGTTTTGTTTACAATTGCAGTTGAAGTCATAATAGCGTTTGGAGCAAAAGGGGTTGCTCAGTATTTTCAGTCTGTTACAATGACCATACTTGGGGCAAACTTTACAAAAAGATTGCAAGGTGATTTGTATGATAGGGTTATTGCTCAAGATTTAGAATTTTTTCATAAAAATAATTCGGGCAACTTATTAGTTTATTTTATGGGCGATTTAAATACAATAAGAGATGTGATAATTAATAGCGTTACAACAGTTGTTAGAGACGCGTGTTCTGTTATTTTCTTAATAGTACTTATGTTTTGGAAAAGTTTTGATATGGCAGCAGCTATGTTTATATTGTTCCCTATAGGTTTTTATCCGATGGTATATTTTGGGAAAAAAATAAAACAAATTTTTCATAGTCAGCAAAATTCGTTTGGGAATTTGTATGCAATTTTAGCGCAATCTTTTCAGGGGATAAAGATTGTAAAGTCTTATAATATGCAAGCATTGGAATCTAAAAAAGTCAAAGGTAGTGCTGAGTCAATAGCTAATATAGAAGTAAAAATGTCAAAAAATAATAATATTTTAAGTCCTTTAATGGAGTTTTTTGGAGGAGTTGCAGCAGCTGGGACGCTTGCTTATGGAGGGTATAGAATTATACACGGTAGTCTTACTACAGGGAATTTTGTAGTGTTTCTTGTTGCTATAGTCGCTGCATACCAACCAATGAAATCTTTAGCAAACTTAAATTCTCGCGTGCAAATGGGGGTACTAGCTATTGACCGTGTTTTTTCTGTAATAGATAAAAAACCTAAGATAGTTAGTAAGCCTGACTCCAAAGTTTTTAAAGCTACTAAAGGTATTATAAAAGTGGATAATGTTAAATTTAACTACATTGAAGATGTTGAAGTGCTCCATGGTATAAATTTAGAAGTCAAAGAAGGTGAGAAAGTTGCTTTGGTTGGAGCTGCGGGTTCTGGAAAATCTACTTTAATAAATTTAATATTAAGGTTTTATGATGTTAAAGAGGGAAACATAAAAATAGATGGGCAAGATATTAAGGATGTAACAATAGAATCTTTAAGGGACAATATTGCTTTTGTTTCTCAAGATGTTGTGCTTTTTGATGATACAATTAAAAAAAATATATTAATGGGTAATCCTAACGCCACTGATGAAGAAGCTATAAATGCAGCAAAACATGCAGCTGCACATAATTTTATTATGAATCAGGACCAAGGGTATGACACAGTCGTTGGAGAACGCGGTGGCAATTTGTCTGGTGGACAAAAACAAATGATATCCATTGCAAGAGCTATGTTAAAAGATGCGCCAGTACTTTTACTTGATGAAGCAACAAGTTCTCTTGATTCAAAGTCCGAATGGATGGTACAAGAAGGTCTTGAAAGGTTAATGAAAGGGAGAACTTCAATAGTTGTAGCTCACAGACTATCTACTATTATTAATTCAGATAAAATATATGTGTTTGAGTCAGGTAATATTGTAGAGTCAGGGACACATACAGAGCTTTTAGGTTTAAATGGCTACTACGCAAATCTCTATAAAATTCAGTTTATGCAGAACTAAATTAAGTTAAATTTAGTTTATCTTTATATATTTGTTAAAAAATTCATGTCTATTTTCTTTTTTGAAAATAAACCAACATATAAATCTGCCAAGCCATTTAGGTAGGACTTTAACAAAAGAACAACAAGTAGATTTACAAGAGTTCATTAAAAAGAAAGAAGCAAGAGATGTTTTATGAGCATAAATCCACTAAAGTTCAGCAAATTTTAAGTTACCTGGATAATGGACCCAAGGTTTATTATTTGCAAAGTGAATAATTTTTGCATTGTCAGTAGCAAAGTTATATTCTGGTGGCAAGAAAACTATTTTCCCTTTACAAGTTAAATTAATTATATCTTGATCATGAAAAGGAAAACTTTCTTTTTCTGCTAAATTTATCCAACTTTTGTTTACATTGTCTGCTCTTAAATTTTTTAAATTCAGTAATAACACGCCAGCATTTATGTAAATGTCATTTTTGGTAATAGGATACATTCGTACTTTTGCCAAAGATAGCTTTTACAATAACCTTTGTAAGTATCTTTTACAGCTGCTATGTAATCGTTTGTTAGGTCAATGGACTATAAATCTTGTAAATCAGACATTAAAAATCAAATCTGTATCTGTGTAGATTATTTTTTCTATGTCAGGTAAAACTTGTGGAAGTAAAAGTCTGTAGTTAAGTAGGTTTGTTACTAGATTTTATATTGTCTAATTGATTTGTTATTTTAATAAACTTTATACTAGATACTAGCAAAAGAAGGATATTGTTTAAAATTTGATTCTAAAATATATTGTGCTGTTAATTTTGTTAGAAACGAGACAATATATATTGTATTTGCTTTGATTTTTAGAAACTTCTAATAGGCTAATTTATAGTAACATTTGCATATGTCCAAAAATTTTCATCAAAACAAAAAGCAATATTAATTTCTTTAGTTTTCATTTTTCTCTTATAATTTTTAGTATTTTATACAGTATTGTACAGCGTAATTTGTAGGCCTATTTTCATTTGCCACAGGAACAACTCTGGAAGCGTCAAAAGCTAAAGTAGTTCTAACATCCTCTATTCCATTACTTCTTGTAAGATTATCCCAACCTAGTGAAAGCATAAAAAAAGCACCAACGGCATTAGTGTCATTTTTATTTCTTCTTATCCATATATGAGCAGTTCCCAAATTTCCGGTAATATTTCTAATAGCATCGCTTTGTCTTTGGCCGAGGTAAGCGGAGTCTCCGCCAAGTCCTCGGAGAAACATACCGCGCAGATCAGGAAGCCTAAACCTAGAAGAAGCATTGCCGCCATAAATAGTACCAATAGCTGTAAAAAGGGGCTGATATTTGGAAACTTCAAGTTCAGCGCCATCGCAAAGGAGGTAACCGTCCGGTATTTTATTACCTGCAAAAGCGATTATAGTTCCTGGAGGAACCGATAAGAATTCTGTAAAAGAACCTGAGACATAAGCAAGCGTGCCATTTTTAATACCAATTGATACGGAAGAATTTCCAACTTTGATTTCAATTTCTTTATCAGAAGATAAATTTTCAGCTGAAAGCGAGTGTAAAGAATAGAATTGAGATGAAAGTTTTTCCCTTGGGGAGAGTTCTTGGCCATTAACTACGAGTTGAAGCCAAAGATTAGAATTACGCAAATCAACTTTAGTTAAATCAGGTTTAATTACATAAGAGAATAAACCACTAGAAACTTGTATAGGCTGATTCCCTGACTCCCATAGAGCTGTACCATCAGATTCTTGATTATATATTTTAAAGTTAAAAGCTACAGGAGCATTAACAAGAGCATTGTAGTTTTTAAGTCTCCCACTGTAACGAATTTCATTTGGAACATTAGAGTAACATAGAATTGGAAAGATAACTAAGGCAACTAATACAAATAAAAGATTTTTCATTTTGGAAAGCCTCTATTGCTATATAATATTTACTCTAAATGCTATAATTATAGCAAATTTACTTTAAAATTTATCTTCGTTGTTTGCTGAACATGTGTGCTACATATGTAATTGTTCATAACTGTTGTATCTTGATATTTTTGTTATTAGGATTTTTTGGTATTGTAGCTTTCTTTGAACTTATATTTAACTACTATGGAAATATATCTGTACTTTTCATGATGGATCTTAGGTAGAAAAATCTAAATATGCTCAACTATTCGATGCTATTGGCACTATTAATGCGGCAATGCTTCTTCTAGGTTTAGGCTTCCTGATCTGCGTGGTATGTTTCTCCGAGGACTTGGCGGAAACTCCGCTTACCTCGGCCAAAGACAAAGCGATGCTATTAGAAATATTACCGGAAGGTGGGGATCAGAAAGATCAAATGGAAATAGAGCATATGGTGGAGCTGTAGAAGAAAAACCGGAAGGACGCCATTATAATGTGGGATACTCCCCTAATCAATCTAACAGTTTTACTTTTAATGCTTCAAGAGTTGTCCCAGTAGCAGGCGAAAATAGACCAGTCAATTATTCTCTAAATTACTGTATAAAATATTGATTATATATTTAAATACTTTCTTCATCTTCTTTTTTAGAAGTTCGTTTTCTTAAGAGATGATTTAAAACTTTTTTTCTTAAACGTATAGATGTAGGAGTTATTTCAACAAGCTCGTCTTGTGCAATGTATTCTACAGCTTGTTCTAAGTTCATGATTCTAGGAGGGATTATCATTGGCGCATCGTCAGCATTTTTGCTTCTCATATTAGTTAATTTTTTTAATTTACAGGGGTTTACAACTAAGTCATTTTCTCTAGAATTTTGACCCACTATCATACCTTCATAAACTTCTACCCCAGGCCCTACAAAAAGTTGCCCACTAACTTGTAAATTATCTAAAGCATATGCTGTTGTTTTACCTTGCTCTTTTGCTATAAAAACTCCACTTGTTCTTAAGTTTGAAACATTTACTTTAGGCATATAATCATAAAAACTATGATGCATAATACCTTGTCCACGAGTGTTTGTTAAAAAATCATTTTTAAAACCTATTAAAGCTCTTGAAGGGATTATATATTCAAGTCTTATTCTATCTCCACCTTCACTTACCATGTTTTCTAACTTTGCTGATCTTTTACCTACAAGTTCAAATACGATTCCTTGATATTGGCTTTCTATGTCTAAGGTTAAAAATTCCATAGGTTCACAGAGTTTGCCGTCAATTTCTTTGTATATAACTTCTGGCGAAGATACGGCAATTTCAAAACCTTCTCTACGCATTGTTTCAATTAAAACAGTTAAATGAAGTTCTCCACGTCCAGAAACTTTAAATTTACCTTCACCTTCTAAAGTTTCTATTTTTAGACCAACATTTCTTTGTGCTTCTTTTTCTAAGCGAGCTTTTATGTGCCTACTTGTTATAAAT
This sequence comes from Candidatus Endomicrobiellum cryptotermitis, assembly GCA_031257835.1. Taxonomy (GTDB): domain Bacteria; phylum Elusimicrobiota; class Endomicrobiia; order Endomicrobiales; family Endomicrobiaceae; genus Endomicrobiellum; species Endomicrobiellum cryptotermitis. The sequence continues at coordinate 50,374 of JAIRNY010000026.1, read as the reverse complement.
TTACCTTCTTTTCCAGCAAACGGGGAATCATTTACTAAAAAATTCATAGAGACTGTAGGTTCGTCTATAGAAAGTCTTGGCAGAGGTAAAATATTGTCTATATTACAAACAGTATCGCTAACTTCTACTCCCTCAAGTCCTGCTATAGATACTATGTCGCCAGCTTGAGCTTGCTCTACTTCTTGTTTGCCAAGTCCACAAAATTTGTCTATACGTACAGCTTTTGTAATTTTTGGGGAATTTATATTAGACTCATTTACAAGTGCTATAGTTTGTCCTTTTTTTATTGTGCCGTTTAAAATTCTCCCTATGCCAACATTTCCTAGGAAATTATTATAATCAAGGATCGTTACTTGCATTTGTAGAGGTTTTTCTATATCAGCATCTGGAGGCGGAACATGTTTTAAAATGATTGTAAAAATAGGTTCTATATCTGCACCTTTTTCTTCCATTTTTAAGCTAGCCCAACCATCTCTGCCTGAAGCGTAAATTATAGGAAAATCTAGTTGCTCGTCATTTGCGCCAAGTTTCATAAACAAATCAAAAACATTATCTATAACTGTGCTAGGAGTGGCGTTTGGCCTATCCATTTTGTTGATAACTGCTATAGGTTTAAGCCCTAAAGCAAGAGTTTTTCTTAGAACAAATCTTGTTTGTGGCATAGGACCTTCGACAGCGTCTACCATTAAAATAACGCCATCAACCATTTTTAATACTCTTTCTACTTCGCTACCAAAGTCTACATGACCAGGAGTATCAACTATATTTATTGTAGAACCTTTATAATTTACGGAAGTACACTTTGACAATATTGTTATACCTCTTTCCCTTTCAAGAGGGTTTGAGTCTAATACCATATCTTGGACTTGGTCATTTTTAACATTAAATTGACCAGAAAATTTAAGTAGAGAATCTACTATTGTAGTTTTGCCGTGGTCTACGTGAGCTATAATAGCTACGTTTCTTACATCATTTCTTTTCATATTATTAATTAAAATACGACTATTGTTATATTAATAACAGGTCGTTTTTTGTTACTCCTTTTTAAACTTTATTGAAATAGGTCTGTCTAAAAACCCTAATACTGTATAATTTACTGTGAATTTTTTAGCAATGCAAGGCAAAAAACGCAGGGTTTATTGAGTGATAAACACAAGTTTTTTAACGCAGCAGCGTCGAAAAAGGCGCAGTAAGGATATGTGTTAAGGTTTTTAGACAGACCCATTATACATCTTTTATATTGTTTTGTCATTTTGGTATATATGTGTTAAAATGATTAAGCTATATATTAATGTGTGTAAATAATGAAAAAAATATCAAAAATTGATCTAATCTTAAATCGAGTACAAAAACCTGCAAGATACATAAACAGTGAATTAAATTCTTATAAACCAGATATGTCGGCAGACTTTTCTATTGTTTTGTGTTTTCCTGACATTTATGAAGTAGGGGCATCTAATTTAGGGTTAGAGATTTTATACCATTTAGTAAATGAAAAAAAGTTAGCTAGATGTGAAAGAGCCTTTGCTCCAGACACTGATTTAGAAACTATTTTAAGACAAGAAAATTTAACTTTGTTTTCCTTAGAGTCACAAAGTGAAATTAAAAGTTTTGATATTTTAGGGTTTACGATTCAGTGTGAACTTATCGCTACAAATGTTGTAAACATTTTAGATTTGTCTAACATTCCTATATTTGCAAAAGATAGAAATGAAAATGATCTTCTTGTAATTGCTGGAGGGCCATCTTTAACTAATCCTGAACCCTTTTGTGATTTTTTTGATTTGTTTGTTTTAGGTGATGGAGAAGAGGTTATAGAAGAAATAATAAATGTTTGCAAATTTTCTAAAAAACATAAGATGTCTAGATTTAATACTTTAAAAAAGTTATCTGAAATAGAAGGCGTATATGTACCGTTTTTTTATGATGTGGAATATAATAGAGACAATACTGTAAAGTCTGTAAAGCCAAAATATGAAGGTTTAAAATCTGTTGTTAGTAAAAGACTTTTGAATCTTAATAATGCGTACTTCCCTCAAAAAAAGATAATTCCTTTTGTAGAGACTGTACACAATAGGTTAAATATCGAGGTTGCAAGAGGTTGCCCTGGCCAGTGTCGTTTTTGTCAAGCATCTAACTATTATCGTCCTTTTAGGCAAAGACCTTTAGAAAAGTTGTTAGAACTAGTAAAAAGTGGAATATCAGCTACAGGCTTTGAGGAGGTTGTTTTTTCTTCTCTTTCGTGTAGCGATTACAAGCATTTGGATAAACTTTTAATTGAAACAAACAATTTATATAAACAAACAAATTTAAATATTTCTCTACCTTCTTTAAGATGTAATGAAAAATCTCTTAAAATTGTACAATACATAAATAGAAGTAAAAGGCCTAGTCTTACTTTTGCTCCAGAAGCGGGTTCTGACAGACTTCGTAACGTTATAGGTAAATACCTTTGTGAAAAACAAATAGTGGAAACTTTACTTACTGCAAACGCTATGGGGTGGAAAACCATAAAACTTTATTTTATGATAGGCCTTCCGACAGAAACTAGTGAAGATATATTAGGAATAGAGCACATTGTAAAATTTGTAAAAAAAGAAGCTAAAAATTTAAGTTTTAATATAACAATATCCCCGTTTGTCCCAAAAGCTCAAACTGCATTTCAATGGACTTCTATGGCAAGTGAAGATGATATAAAACAAAAAATAGATTTGTTAAATAAATTGCTCCCTGCAAATGTAAAAGCGTATAACCATAGAGCAAGTGTATTAGAGGCGTTAATTGCAAAAGGCGATAGAAGACTTTCTAAAGTAATTTATAAAGCTTGGGAAAAAGGTGCAAGGTTTGACCAATGGGCAGACAAGTTTGGTAACAGTATTTGGGACCAATCTTTAAAAGAATGTAATGTGGATTTAAACTTTTATGTTTACAGAAATAGAAATTATGATGAAGTGTTTCCTTGGGATCATTTATTTTTTGGCGTTTCAAAGGAGGATTTATATAAAGACTACACAAATGGTATAAATGAAACTGGAGATATTACTGTAAAATCTTTTGGCAAAGCTGGATGTGTTTTCCCAGAAAATTATGAGGAACCTAAAACTCAAGTAACTGCCCCTGTTGTGCGATTACTTCTTCGCTTTGCTAAAAAAGGAATGATAAAATACATATCACACTTGGAACAAATAGAAGTTTTTAGGCGCTCAGCAAGGCGGTCAGGTTTGCCGATTGCTTTTACTGGCGGATTTAGCCCTCAAGTAAAATCTTTTTATGGACCTCCACTTTCTGTGGGACAAGAAAGTTCTAGTGAATACATAGAATTATATTTTAGTGAGAATATTACTACTGAAATTGTAAAACTTGCAATATCTAAAGTTTTACCTGAAGGGTATGATTTGCTTAGTGTAAAAAAAGTGCCGTTGTTATTTCCATCAATAGATAGGCTTGTCAATGTGTCAGAATACAAAATTAAAGACATAATTGTTTCTCAAAAAGAGGTGGATGAATTTTTATTGCAGGATGAGATTATTATAATTAAACAAAAAAAAGATAAAATTATACCGATTGATGCTAAATCTTTAATAAGGTTATTAAAAATAGAAGGGAACGATTTAATATTGCAACTTCGGTTTGGAAGTGGCAAAACAGTTAAACCAGAAATGGTTTTGGAAAAACTTTTAAAATTAAAAATAGACGAACTTAAGGTTTATAGTATCAAAAGAAGTGCTTTATATATTGAAACATCTAATGGTACAATGTATGAACCATAATTTTTGAAAAGGAATAATTAGTGAAAAAAGAAATAGTAGTTAACAGGGGGTTAGAAGAAATAAGAGTTGCCGTTTTAGAAGATGGCAAACTTTTTGATTTGTTTATAGAAAGAAGGGAATCTGAGAAAATATTAAATAATATTTATAAAGGTACAGTACAAAATATTGTGCCAGCTCTTGGTTCTGCTTTTGTTGATATTGGTTTTGGTAAAAGTGCTTATTTAGGGGTTGATGATATAGTAGCTCAAAGAAAAGAAAAAAATATTGAAAATATGATTAAAGTCGGACAAGAAGTTATGGTTCAAGTGTATAAAGAGCCTATCAACACAAAAGGGCCTAAAGTAACAATGGATATTTCTCTTCCTGGAAGACTTTTAGTGTATATGCCTTTTAGTAACAATATAGGTATATCCAAAAATATTGAAGATAAACAAGAATATGATAGATTAAAAAACATAGTCTATAAAATAAAGAAGGATATTCCTGGTGGTATAATAGTAAGGACTGAAGCTGAAGAGTCAAGTGAACAAGAAATAGAGAATGAAATAAAATACTTAGAGAGACTTTGGGTTTCTATAGTTGCAAGGTTTAAGAATGTAAAGCCTATGAGTCTTGTACATAAAGATTTAGGAGTAGTATTTCAAACAGTAAGAGACTACTTTTCAGAAGATGTTATTATGATGCACATAGACTCAAAAAAAGAGTTTAGAGATGTTAGTGATTTTGTAAAAATAGTGTTACCGGAATTTATAGATAGAATTGTACTTTATGATGGAAAGCAACCTGTTTTTAAAGCGTATGGAATTGATGAAGAAATAAAAGGACTTCGATCAAATAAAGTTCGGTTAGTGTCAGGGGGATATCTCATAATACAAGAGGCAGAATCTCTTTGTGCAATAGATGTTAATAGTGGAAAATTTACTGCTAAAAGTTCTCAAGAAGATACTGCCTTGGTTACGAATTTAGAAGCTGCTGTAGAGATAGCAAGGCAACTAAGGCTTAGAAATATTGGTGGTATTATTGTTATAGATTTTATAGATATGAGAAAATCTGCAAATAGGCATAAAGTTTTAGAAAAGTTGCGTGATGCTGCAAAAGGTGATAAAGCTAAAATAAAGATTTGGCCAATAACAGGGTTAGGTTTGATAGAGATGACCCGTCAAAGAAAAAGAGAATCTTTATTTTCTCTTTTGGGAGATGTTTGCCCTACGTGTAGAGGGTTAGGGTTAGTACTTTCTAAGGAATCTGTTTTTATTAATGTTTGTAATGAGATAGCGCAATTACATGTTGATAGTTATCATGGGAAAATTAAAATTAAGATAAATCGCGATATTGTGGAATATTTTAGAGAAAGAATACTGAGACTTAAAGAAATATTTAATGCAGATTTTGAGATCAAAGCTAGTCTAGAAATTCCTAGAGAAGAGTATGAAATAATTTTTGAATAATTTTAAAAACCTTCTATTTCTATGTCTAAATCTCGTTTCCTTGTGGCTGAAGAACTTATATTAAAATATTGTGTAGGAGCAGTACCTTTTTTAAATGCTTCAATAAATGCACCTTTTGTTTTGCTTAGAGCTAGAAGACCTGTTGAGGGGTCAATTAGGGCCCAATCAATGTCTGCTGGTTCTGCAAAATCTAAAATAGGTTGTCCTTCTAGTGCACCTTTCATGAAATTTGTCCATATAGGACAAGCTATTACACCACCTGTAACTCTGTCCCCTAATGTTATTGAACGGTCGTCATAACCTATCCACACGCCAGCGACAAGTTGAGGAGTGTATCCTATAAACCATGCATCACTAGGACCGTTTGTAGTCCCAGTTTTTCCTGCACACGGTCTTTCTAACATTTTTGCTTGCCAACCACTACCTTTTTCTATTACTGCTTTAAGCATGTTAGTTAAAACAAAACAAGTCTGCGAGGAAAGAACTTCCTTTTGTTGAGGTATATTTTCTTCTAAAATTTTTCCATCTTTATCTGTAATTTTTACTATAATGTAAGGCGTAGTTTTAATTCCGCCTGATGCAAAAACTGCAAAAGTGCTTACCATTTCTTGTAATGTTACATCGCTTGAACCTAAAGCCAGCGAAAGAGAGTTCGATAATGGAGTTGTTATCCCTAAGTTTCTTGCTGATTGTATAACTTTTATGGGTGTTACTTTCATTATAAGCTCTACTGCACACGTGTTAATAGATAAAGCAAGAGCCGTTCTTAGTGTAACGTTCCCTCTATATTTTTTGCCATAGTTTGTAGGTACCCAAACCTTATTTGTGTCTATTAAATCCTTTTCGCTTACAGTTTCAGCGACTGTTTCAAGAGCGGTTATATCTCTTGAAACTAAGTCCCAAGCGTTGTTTTTATAAACAAAGACTAAAGGTGCATCTTCAAGTATTGTTGCAGGGGTAAGTCCTTCTTCTATTGCTGTAAGATATATAAAAGGTTTAAATGCTGATCCAGCTTGTCTTTTTGCTTGGGTTGCTCTGTTAAATTGAGATTCTTTAAAATTGCGTCCTCCAACCATGGCTCTTATTGCACCATTTTTTGGGTCAACTGCTATTAGTGCTCCTTGTACCTTTATTGGTTCTTTGTTTTCTTTTTTAAAAACTTTAACTTTCTCTTCGTCAAATTTTGTTAAAGCTTGTTCAATAGCTTTTTCTGCAGAAATTTGTGATTGTATAGCAAGAGTTGTATATATAGAAATTCCTGAATTAAACAAAATATCTGTTCCATATTTTGGTTCTAACATTATTCTTAGAAATTCCGTGAAATAATATCCTTTTTCTTCTTTTATACTTACAGTTTCTTTAGAGGGAAGAGGTTCTTTTGAAGCTTGTTCTTGTTCTTCTTTGCTGATATATCCTAACTCATAGATTTTAGCAAGAACGAGATTTCTTCTTGCTAAAGCAGCTTTTGCATTTTTAAATGGGTTATAGTAATTTGGAGATTTTGGAATTGCTGCAAGCATTGCGCATTCTGCAAGGGTTAAATCTTTTATATTTTTATTAAAATATTTTTCTGCAGCTGCCTCTACTCCATGTGAGCCACTACCAAAATATATTTGGTTTATGTAAAACTGCAATATTTCTTTTTTAGAATATTTTTTTTCAAGTTGTATTGTTAAAAGTGCTTCTTTTATTTTTCTTATTAAGGTTTTGTCTCTAGTTAAAAATATAGTTTTTGCAAGTTGTTGAGTAATTGTGGAACCGCCTTCTGAAATCTTACCTTTTAGTAATATTTTACAAAAAGCTCTAAAAATACTTTTTATAGAAATTCCCCAATGTTTAAAAAAATCGTTATCTTCTATAGCTATGAAAGCATTTTGCAAATTTAAAGGTATGTCATTTATTGGTACTAGGACCCTTCTTTCTGTAAATAATTCTGCTATTAAATTGTTGTCTTTATCATAAACCTTTGTAGATAAGTTTGGAGTATAATTGCCAAGTTGTTGTATTGATGGAAGATTGTCTATAAAATTTGTAGTTATTTTGCCTAAAGACAATATAAATAGTGTTGTGATAATTACAACTATAAAAAATTTAAAATAAGAGGTAGTTTTAGTCTCACTTTGTTTCATACTTGAGAGATTATACCCATTTTTGCTTTTAGGTGTCAAATTTAGTAAAATCTTCCCTTGTCAAGTACTGTTTTCTTCCCCAGGAGGTACTTCTCAATGCAAGCTGTTATTATGGCGGGTGGATTTGGTACAAGATTAAGACCTATCACATGTTGTTTGCCAAAACCTATGGCTCCAGTAGCAAACAAACCTATACTTTACCATATAGTTAACCTTTTACAAAAGTACGATTTTTTAGATTTAACAATGATGTTATACTATCAGCCAGAAACTATTAAAGGCTATTTTGAATATGGTAAAGATTTTGGAGTAAGCATAAAGTATATAAGACCAGAATCTGATTTTGGTACAGCAGGAAGTGTTAAGTTTGCAAGTCAAAATATAAAAGATACTTTTTTGGTAATATCTGGAGATATTTTAACAGACTTTGATTTAAAAAAGGCTGTAGATTTTCATAAAAGTAAAAAAGCTATTGCAACAATAGTCCTTACAAGAGTGAATAATCCTTTACAGTTTGGGGTAGTAGTAACTTCTAAAGATGGTAAAATTGAAAGGTTTTTAGAGAAACCTTCATGGGGTAAAGTTTTTTCAGATACAGTAAACACTGGGATTTATATTTTAGAACCGGAAGTATTTAATTATGTTCCAGAAGATATGTCTTTTGATTTTTCTAAAGATTTGTTTTCAGCCTTTTTAAAGGAAAATAAAGCTTTGTATGGATATATTGTTGACGGCTATTGGAAAGATATTGGCAATAACGATGAGTATAGATTTGTTCATTACGATATATTGGATGGCAAAGTTAAAGTTGAGATAGATTATAAAAAAGTAAAAGTTGGGCAAAATGAGATATTAGTTGGCAAAAATGTGTCCATAGGTAAAAATGTTGAAGTAGATGGACAAGTAATTTTAGGGGATAATGTTACTATTGCAGATAATGTAGTTTTATCTCGTTCTGTTGTAGGGGATAACACTAAAATTGCGCAAGGTTCAGAGATTTTAGGTTCTGTGTTGTGGAACAATGTTACAATTGGGCAAGAGTCAAGAATTAAAGAAAATGTTATAGGGACTTCTACAAAGATAGGCGATAGGGTTGTAGTTCAGGTTGGAACAATAGTTGCAGATGAATGCATAATAGGTAATGATGCTGTTGTTAGGACAAATTTAAGAATTTGGCCTCATAAAGTTATAGGTGCAGGAGCAATCCTTTCAAGTAGTTTGGTTTGGGGTGAAAAATGGAATAAAGCTTTATTTAATGCTTGTGGTATAAGCGGGTTAGGGAATGTAGAGATTACTCCAGAATTTGCTGCAAAAATAGGGTCTGCATATGGGGCGTATATAGGAGAAAGTTCATATATTATTGTTTCGCGAGATGAACACCCTGCATCTGGTATGATAGAAAGAGGCATTATTTCTGGATTACTTTCTGCAGGTATAGAAGTTGGCGATTTAAGGGGACTTCCAATACCAGTTCTAAGGTACGAAATTGGCAATGAAGGCGAATCTGGTGGAATATATATAAGACAATCTCCTTGTGATGGAAGGTCTGTAGATATAAAGTTTTTTAACAATAAAGGTGCTGATCTTTCAATAAGTCAAGAAAAGGCTATAGAACAGTTATTTTTTAGAGAAGATTTTAAGCGTGCAACCATGGGCTCTATTGGAAAAATAACAGTCCCTCCAAGAGCTTTAGATTATTATAAAACTGGTTATCTAAATGCTATAAATGAAGAAGTTATAAAAAAGTCAAAATATAAAATTGTTATAGATTATGCTCATTCTTCTTCTTCTATGATATTTCCAGCTATTTTGGGTGACTTGGACGTGAATGTTGTTGCGTTGAATGCGTTTATTAATTCTTCAAAAAATACTAAATCTTATGAGGAATTTGCAAATTCTTTAAACCAGCTTTCAGATATTGTTATAACTTTAAAAGCAAATGCAGGTTTTTTGATAGATTCTGGCTCTGAAAAAGTGTTTTTGGTAGATGAAAGGGGCACTATTTTACGTGACGATGTTGCAATGCTTGTGGTGTCTTATCTTGTAATGAGAATTAATAAAGATAGAAATGTTGCAATTGCTGTCCCTGTAAATGCAACTTCAACAATAGATGAGCTTGCTAAACAGTTTGGTATAAAGGTTAAAAGGACTGCAACTAGTTCAAGAAATATAATGACTTATAAGAAAAATTCAGAACTTGTTTTAATATGCGATAGTATGGGTGGTTTTATATTTCCTGAATTTCAAAATGCTTTTGATGCAATGTATGCTATAGGCAAAATAATGGAAATCATGTCGCAAGAAAATGTATCTCTTAGTAATATAAGCAAGGAGATTCCATATTTTGAAGTGTTACATAGAACAGTCTCGTGCTCTTGGGATAAAAAAGGTCAGACAATGCGTAAAGCCTTAGAAGAAGTTAAAGATAAAAAATACGAGCTTGTTGATGGCGTTAAAGTATATACAAATAATGGTTGGGTACTTTTGGTGCCAGATACTAATGAGGCCTTGTTTCATATTTGGGCAGAAGCAAAAGATAAAACGACAACGTTAGGATTGCTTGAAATATATTCTGAAAAAATTAAAGAATGGCAAATTTAAAAGAGGAACATAACAATGATAAAATTTGGAACTTCAGGTTGGAGAGGAATTACTGCTAAAGATTTTACATATGATAATGTCGCTATTATTTCTCAGTCAATTGCAAATGTTATTAATAAAGAGTACAAAAAAGGGCAAGCTAGCATTGTTATAGGTTATGATACAAGGTTTATGGCTGAAGATTTTGCAAAAGTTGCAGCTGAAATTTTTGCAGGTAATGGCATTAAAGTGTTGTTTTGTAAAAGAAGCACTCCAACCCCAGTTATAGCTTACAATATTGTAAACTCTAAACTTGCAGGTGGTATAAATTTTACTGCAAGTCATAACCCTTATCAGTATAATGGTTTAAAATATTCTCCTTCTTGGGGCGGTTCAGCTTTGCCAGAGACAACAAAGAAGATAGAAAAATATAGTACCTCTTTAAAAAACAAAGATATAAAATACATTTCTTTTGAGACGGGTGTTAAAAGTAAAATTATAGAAATGCATAATCCTAGCAGTGCTTATATTAAAAAGATAAAAGAACTTGTTGATTTTAAAGCTTTAAAAAAATCTAAAATAAAAATTGCTGTTGACGTTTTACATGGTACAGCTAATGGTTATTTGGATACTTTACTTGATATGGCAGGAATTAAAAATACTACAATAAATAAAAATATAGATGTGATGTTTAATGACGGAGCTCCAGAACCTTCAGAAAACAATCTTAAAGAATTAATTAATTTAGTAAAGAAAGAATCATATAAATTAGGGTTTTCTACTGACTGTGATGCTGATAGGTTTGGTGTTATAGATTCTAATGGAACTTTTATAACTCCAAATCAGGTTATATCTCTTTTGCTGTATCACTTACATAAAACAAGAGGTTGGAGTGGAATTGCAGCAAGGAGTGTTATGACTACGCAGCTTATAGACAAAATTGGAGCAAAAATAGGAGTTGATGTAAAAGAAACGCCTGTAGGTTTTAAATATATTGGCAATATCATGACAAATAATCCTAGTGAGTTTATAATAGGAGGGGAAGAGTCAGGAGGTCTTACAATTAGAGGACATGTACCTGAAAAGGATGGTATTTTAGCTTGTCTTTTAGTTGCAGAAGCTGTTGCAATGAGCAAAAAGTCTGTGACGGAGCTTTTAAAAGATATCAAAAAGATTACTGGAGAAGTTTTAACTTCAAGATTAAATTTTCGTTTAGACTCGCAAGCAATGGAATCTTTTAAAGTTACTTTAAAAGCTAAAGTTCCGAGTAGTTTTGCTGGTATAAAAATTAAAAAATATGTAAATATTGATGGGAATAAGTTTATTTTAGATGATAATAACTGGATAGGTTTTAGGTTGTCAGGTACAGAACCTGTTGTTAGATTATATTTAGAATCTGACTCTCAAATTAAGCTCAATAAATTGTTAAAAGCAGGGAAGGATTTTGTGTATGGAAAATGAAAAAGAGAGTAAAAGTTTAGGTAAGTTAAAAAAATATCTAATTACAGGGCTTGTTGTAGTGATTCCTATTTGGCTTACATATTTTGTAGTAGCTATTGTTTTTAAGTGGGTAAGTAATTTTACCTTCCCTATTGTAAAATATTATATTGTAGACAAGTATTGGGTAATCATTATAGCAAAAACTTTAAGTTTTTTTGCTTCAATTTTAAGTATACTGCTTTTAGGTTTTATAGCCAACAGAGTTTTTGGGAAAAGAGCATTAGGTTATATAGAAAGTCTTATAGAAGAAATTCCTGTTTTGGGCACACTATATTCTTCAACTAAGCAATTTATAGGTTTCCTTTTTGGTACAGACAGCAAAAAAAGTTTTGAACAAGTTGTTTTTGTTTGTTACCCCAAAAAAGACATGTATAGTGTAGCCTTTTTAACTGGAACACAAAATATTGGCGATAAGAAATATTTATGTGTATTCATGCCAACAACTCCAAATCCAACAACTGGATTTTTATTGTTGTGCCAAGAAGAAGATGTAATTTTTTCAGATTATCCAGTAGACAAGGCTTTTCAATTTATTATTTCTGTTGGTGTAATAAACATGGATGAAGCACATGGGAGAAAAATAAAACAAGGTAAAAAGTCAAGGAGATCACGAGTTAATGAATTATAAAGTGCCACGAGGGACTCATGATATATTTGGAGTTAATGCTTTAAGCATGAGCATATTTGAACAAAAGTCTAAACAGATTTTTGCAAAACATGGTTTTGAAGAAATTAGAACTCCTATTTTTGAAGATGCATCTTTATTTACAAGGTCAATAGGGCAAGCAAGTGATATTGTAGAAAAAGAAATGTATATTTTTGAAGATAAAAAAGGTAGAAAGTTAGCGCTTCGCCCAGAGGGTACAGCTTCTCTTGTAAGAGCATATATTGAGCATAGGTTTGATATTTCTAACCCTGCAGGCAAGTTTTTTTATATTGGAGAGATGTTTCGATACGAAAGGCCTCAAACTGGGAGATATCGACAATTTCATCAGATAGGTGCTGAATTTTATGGAAGTGTATCCCCAAGCGCAGATGCAGAAATTATTTTACTTGCTTGTGATATTCTTTCTTCTTCTGGTATAAACCAAATAAATGTAACCATAAATTCGTTAGGTTGCCAAAAATGTAGACCATTGTTTAGAGAAGTATTAGTTAATTATTTTAGTTCTTTTGATGACTTGTGCCAAGACTGTGTAAGACGACTTAAGCTAAATCCTTTAAGACTTTTAGATTGTAAAGTTGATACGGATAAATTTATAAATGTACCTAAAATGGAACATTTTTTATGTGGTGAGTGTAAAGATCATTTTGATTTAGTACAGGCTTTACTTAAAAGTGCAAATTGTGATTATGTGGTAGAGCCAAAATTAGTAAGAGGTCTTGACTATTATACAAGGACTGTTTTTGAAATTCGTTCTAATGTGCTTGATTCACAAGATGCTATTGCTGCAGGTGGACGTTATGATAATTTAGTTAAAGAGCTTGGTGGGCAAGATACGCCTGTGGTAGGCTTTGCTTTTGGGTCAGAAAGAGTGTTAATGGCTGCTCAAAACAGTGGCTTTTTTAACACTTTAAATAAAAGTGAAAAGATTTTTATAGCTATAGTAGATCAAGAACTTTTTAGTGAAGCTTTTGCTTTTTCTATAAAGTTGACAAGAAATGGTTTAGCTGGAAATAACAATATTTCTGTTTTTGGTCCATTAAATAATAAAAACTTAACTTCACAATTAAAATTTGCAGATAAAATTGGTGTTTCTAAAACAATAATTTTTGCAAAGACAGAGTTTGAAAAGGGCAAAGTATTAATAAAAAACATGCAAGACAAAACACAAACAGAAGTTTTAATAAACAAACTGCAATAATTTGTTGTTATTTAAGATGAATATCAGTTTAGTATGTATAAATTCTTCATTTTCGCTTAAAACCGGTTTTAAGTCAGGTTCTAAACAAAAAAAGGTGGAGTAGGTATATAAATTATATCTGCTCCACCTTACTTTTGACTTAAGTATATTGTTTTATATATACAGTTTATTTTTTTATTTTAGAGATTAACTTAGAAAGTCTAGCTTTTTGGTTAGAAGCAGCATTATAGTGAACAACATTTTTTTTAGCAGCTTTATCCCAGAGAGAAAAAGCAACAGCTAACTGCTCTAAAGCAAGTTTAACATCGTTACTTTTTACAGCTTGTTCAACTTTTTTTATTGAAGTTTTAATCTTGCTTTTAATGCTCATATTCCTTTTAGTTCTTTTATCAGTTTTCCTAACTTCTTTAAGAGCAGAAGTATGTCTACCTGTTTTAAGCTTTGCCATTTACTTTGTCCCTCCTAATGTTTGTTGTTTGTGTTGGATTATACTTAAAATTTTACAATATAGTCAAATTTCTGTATCATAACCTTATACCTACACTTGTAATATATCTTTTTGTTTACTCTCACTTCATCTTTCTTGTAGAGGGGAAATTAATTAAATTTAGAGGTAAAATATATGAGAAATATTATTTTTTTTGCTTTGCTTTTTGTTTTTTCTAGTTTTTGTTTTTCAACTAATCTTTACCACTATCAAATAGACAATGCTGAAAAAAGTTTTAAAGAGGGAAATTTTTCTAATAGTATTGAGATATATGAAAGTTTAATAAAAATAGAAAAAGTACAAGATCCATACATTTATTATAATCTTTCTAATGCTTATTATAGAAACGGGGATCTTGGTAAAGCAATATTAAATATAGAAAAGGCATTTAAGATTGCTCCTAGAGATAAAGAAATAAAAAATAATATGCATTTTCTTTACACTGTTGTAGGGCATAATCAAGAACGAACTCTAAAAGATACTTTTTTAAAACAGTTTACTTTAAATGAGATAACCATACTCACTTCTGTATTGTTAGTTTTGTTTCTTTGTGTTTTATCTTTATTTATTATAAGAAAAATTTTAGTTGTTAAACATTTTGTCGTATTTCTTGTATTAGTTTTGTTTCTTTGCAGTTGTATTTTAGTTCTTAAAGGTTGCCAAGAATTTACGCTAAAAGAAGCTGTCATTTTATCTTCTGTTAGCATAAGAAGTGGGCCTGGAGACAATAATCCTGAAATATTTACTGTGTCTGAGGGGAAATTGGTTCATATAGTAGCTCAAAGTGGTGATTGGATTAATATAAAATTTAAGTCAAACAGAAAAGATTTAAGTGGTTGGATACGTAATAGTGATGTAGGAAACATAAATGAGTAAAATTGCTATATTTGGTGGATCGTTTGACCCTGTACATAAAGCTCACATACAAATATCAGAGGCGGTGTTAAAAACATCTAATTTAAAGAAGTTAATTTTTGTTGTAGCGTATACATCTCCTCATAAAGATAAACAATACGCAAACGTTAAAGATAGAATAGAAATGTTAAGGTTAGCTACTAAAAATTTGAACAACGTTGAAGTTAGTTTATACGAATCAGAAAAACAAAATATAGTGTACTCGTATCAAACGTTAGATTATTTTCAAAAGATGTACCAGCCAGATGAAATATGTATGGTTCTAGGTTCAGATTCTTTAGTTGATTTACCTACTTGGAAAAATATAGATTATTTAGCTAGCAAGTATAAGTTTATAGTTGCTAGAAGACCAGGTATTTGTGTAAATTCAGCCACGAAATATTTGGACAGATGTATTTTTGTAGATAAAGAAATAGCAAATATTTCTTCCAGTTTAGTAAGATGTTGTTTAAAAAATAATAAACAAGAAGCGTCAAAGATGTTGTGTGCAAATGTTTACAATTACATAATAGAAAATGGATTGTATAAATGAATAAAAGTTTGGAAAAACAAATATTTGACTATTTATGTGACCATTTAAGCCCTAGTCGCTTTGAACATTCTTATAATGTTGCAATGCTTGCTACAAAACTTGCATTAAAAAATAATGAAAATATTTTAAATGCACAAATTGCTGGACTTTTACATGATTGTGCAAAGAATGTAAATGTTAAAAAACTTATAAGTCTTTTAACAAAACAAAAAGATATAAAGTTTTTTTTTAATTTATATAAATTTTCTCCGAACTTACTTCACTCTTTTGCAGGCGAGATTGTTGCAAAAAAAGAATTTAAAATACAAAACCAAGACATTTTAAATAGTATAAAAAACCATACTTTAGGTAGACCTAATATGAGCAAATTAGAAAAAATAGTTTTTATCGCTGATTTTTGCTCTAAGGATAGAAAATTTAAAGGAGCTAAGAGTATTTTTTGTTTAGCTAAAGAAAATTTAGATAAAGCTTTTATAAAGGTACTTCAAGAAAAAATAAATTATATTATTTCTAGTTATGGTTGGCTATGCATTAGAGCTATAGATACTTGGAATTTTTATGTTTGTAAAGATAAGTAAAGCAATAATTGTTGTATCAATATTATTTTTGGTAGTAATATTTACTTTTTATCTTTTTTATAAAACTTCATTTGTTATTAAAAAAATTAACAATAACGACACTATAACTTGTTCTGTATTGTTGTACAGTACAGGGAATATTTCGCCTAATCTTTTAAATTGTTATCAGGTAAGTTATAATAAAAACGATAATTGTTTAAAAGTTTTATCAATAAATACAGATATAGTCTTGTTGAGAAAATATAAAAAAGTAAATAGCTTGAAAAATTTCTTTTATGAAAATTTAAATAAAGGTTTGGAATCTTCTATAGAAAATTTGTATACAGATTTAAGTGAACTTCTTAAATGTTATAAAAAAAGTGATTTTTATATCAATATGAGCTTTGAATCATTTCTTTTAATGATGGCTGACAAGGATTTAAATCGTATGATATTAGAAGATGACTTTTCAAATAAAGATTTAAAATCATTAAATAATTTAGATGTTGTAGAGCGTACGTTAAAACTTATGCCGTACAAGGCAATTAATGTTTTTAAGCAATATAATTTAGTAAATACAAATATTTCAAAAATGTCTTTTTTAGCGTTACTTACAAGGTTTGCAACAAAAAAACCTTTAATTACGTTTTGTGAGCTTCCTGTTAAATATACAACAAGACGAGTTGAGCTTGACGTGCAAAATGCGGAAGAATTTTTAAATAAAGTCTATTATGTTAATATTGATGCTGATTATAACAATAAAAATTGTTTTGTTGACATTAAAAATGCTTCAGGAAAACCTCGTATGGCTCAGAAAGTCACATGGTTATTAAGAGAAAATAAATTTGATGTTTTAGATTGGAGCAATTTTAACATAGTTTATAAAAGAACATTAATAAAAGATTTTAAAGGTAATTTTAGAAAATGTTTAGGTGTTGCTAGGATATTAAAAACAGGTAAAATTTTAATTTCTTACAATAATAAAGTATATTATGATATAAGTGTTTACATTGGTCAGGATTGTAGTATATACGATAATTTTGATAAAGCCAGAGGAAAAGGTGTCAAAAATTAATTTTTATAAATTTGCGTTACAAGCTGCAAAAATAGCAGAAAGTAAAAAAGCTGCTGATACCGTTATTTTAGATATACAGAAATTAACAACTGTAGCAAACTATTTTGTTATAACTACTGCAGAATCTACACTGCAAATAAATGCAATATGTGATGAAATTGAAAAGCAATTTAAGATAAGTAACTTAAAACCATTAAGAAGAGAAGGTGTTTCTAGTGCGTCTTGGAGAGTTATAGATTTTGGGGGTATTCTTGTGCATGTGATGTCTCCAGCAATAAGAGCTGCATATTCTTTTGAGAAATTGTGGAGCAGTGCAGATATTGTAAAGCTTGAAGAAACAAAGAATGAAGTTGTTAAGAAAATAGTAAAAAAGAAATCTACTCTATTAAAAAGTAAGTCAAAGAAACAATAATTATTGTTTCTTTGACTCTTCTGCCCAACATTTGCGGATGTATAAAGGTTTTACTTCACTATAACTTAAATCGTTTGTAGATTTGTACGCTAAAGTGGCTAGTACGCTTGCTTTAGGCATGTGCATTGTTTCTGGCAAAGATACAATTAAACTTCCTAATTCTTTTAATAATTTTTCTTTATAAACTATAGAAGCACTTCCTATTACAATAATTTTGTTATTATATTTTTTTAGACTTTTAATGAATAAGTCTATATTTTTTATAATGATTTTCTTACCTTGTTTAATGTAAACCTCATTCCTTAAGGCATCAATAGATGCTATTATTTTTATACCCTTAATGTTTGGTAAAGAAGCTTCTAATATAGATAATGTATCAATTGCAACTATAGGCTTATTTAATACTTGTGCAAACGTTTTGATAGCAGTCATGGCCACTCTTATGCCTGTAAAACTGCCTGGCCCTACAGAGAGAGCAAATTTATCTATACTTTCAAAAGAATTGTTTGTATCTTCTAAAACTCTTTCTACAGCAGTAATAATAATTTCAGAATGTATATGACCATATTCATAATAAAAAGACGCTATAGTTTTACTGTTTTCGTTTAACGCAATACTAAAAGTTTTTCCAGACGCTTCTATACTTAAGATTTTCATTTTTTCTTCTCTATTGTAATTTTCCTTTTATTTCTTAAGTTTTCAATTTTAATATTCCAATGATTTTTATTTTGTCCGTCACTAAGTCTTTGAGGCCACTCTATTAAAGATATATTATCACTATAAAGATACTCTTCTATACCGATATCAAAAATGCTTGACTTATTTAGTCTGTATAAATCTAGATGAAAAAGTTTTAAATTATCAAAAGCTTGGTATTCATTTACAATCATAAAGCTAGAACTTCTGGCAAATCCTTTGTTCCCAAAAAATTTTGTTATACCCTGAGTAAAAGTTGTTTTGCCGCTACCCAAGTCTCCATTTAAAAAAACAATGTCGCCACTTTTTAATACAGAAGCAAACTTTTTTGCTAAGTTTCTTGTTTCTTGAGGAGTTTTTGTTATAAAAGCTTTATTTTTAAAAGTGTTTAAAGCCGCAATATTTGACTTTTTGTTCTTTACCATTATAAAAATATTTTACCTTTGTACCCGTAGTAATTTTACCTATATACGTAATACTAGGAACTAACTTTTTTACAATTTTTGCTTTTAATTTTGGCACAGTAAATACTAACTGGTAATCTTCTGCTCCAAACAAAGCAAAATTTAAAATTTGTTTATCGTTATTGAACACTGCTTTTAAGTTTTTTGAAACAGGTATTTGTTCTATATTTATGTTTGCGCCTTTAGAAAAACCTTGAATAAGCAAATTTAATGAAACAAACAGTCCATCTGAAGCATCTATTAGCGAAGTTAAGTACTTAGACACTTTACAAGCTTCGTTAAGCATTGCTGAAGGACTATTTTGCGCCTTTATTAAAGCTCGTTCATGTTTTGTATATTTGTGCTTTGTTCCGTACTTGTTAAGCAAATAAACTCCTGCACCAGAATCACCAAAACTGTTTGTTACTCCTATTAGATCTCCGATTTGTGATCCGGTTCTTGTTAGGGGTTTATTTTTACTTATTCCTATAGCTGTTACAGATATTATAATTTTATCTGCTTTTACTGTATCTCCACCAGAAAGAGCAATATTATATTTATTACAAGCCTGTTGGATACCTTTTAGCAAATTTCTGACAAAATCTTCAGACGTGTTAGCGGGTGTGCCCAAACCAATAAAGATGTATTTTGGAATAACGTTTCCCATAGCAGCTAAATCGCTTATATTTACTTCTATTGCTTTTTTGCCTAGCTCGTATGGACTTGTCCAGCTTGTTTTAAAATGGCCCTCTTCTACTAGCATATCTTTGGTTATATGAATATAATCTTTACCAGCCTTAAAACAAAAACAATCATCACCTATATCAACGATAATATTTTTATCTTTTGTTATATTTGAAAAAGTTTTTTTAATTAAATTTATAAGTCCAAATTCACCAATATAAGAGATTGTTTGTGTTTTCATTATTTTTAAATTATATAATTTTGATATAATAAAAGCTACCTATGAAATATCTTTTAAAACTTGTATTTACAAGACCAGTTATAACAGTTTTTGTTGTTTATTTTGTGTCACTTATAGTTTTAAATTGGTTAGGGTATTTTTCACTACAAAGTAGAAGTAATATTTTTAAGTTGTTTAAAGACAGTGTAAATGTTTTAGTAGAAGGAAAAGTTGTCTCAGCCCCCTATGTGTCAGACAACGCAAAAAAGTTTATATTAAAGACTAGTTCTATCAACCACATCGAAGTTAAAGAACAGATTCTTGTTAGCATGCCAGTAGGATATGTAATAAATTATGGTGATATAATAACTGTTGAAGGCAAGCTGTATAGACCAGTAAGTTCTAAGAACTCTAATTTATTTGATTATCAAAAATATTTAGAAAGAAATGAGATATTTTTTGCTTTAAGAGTTTATTCTTTTGAATATATAAGATCTCAATCAAACATTATTAAGAAGATTGCTATTGATCTTAAAGGCGATATAGTTAACAAAATAGATGATTATTTTTTATACCCTAGTTCAGCTATTTTAAAATCTTTAATTATTGGAGACAAAACTTCTCTTGACCAAAAAATCAAAAGCATTTTTTCTGATTCAGGAGTAATTCATATTTTAGTTGTAAGTGGACTTCATGTTGGTCTTGTTAGTCTAATAATTCTTTTTGTGTTAAAATTGTTTTGTATTCCTTTAAATAAAGCATCTTTGATTAGCACACCTTTTATATTCTTTTATGTTATTTCCACAGGGGGTAACCCTCCTGCAGTAAGAGCTGCGATAATGCTTACTTGTATATTTATTTCACTTGCTTTAGACAGAGAACCGTTGATATATAATTCAATAGTTTTATCAGCATTAATTATATTAATATTTAAACCTCAGGCCCTTTTTTTAGCTTCTTTTCAAATGTCATATTTAGCAACTGGTGGGATAGTTTTTTTATATAATAAAGTCTTTAAATTATTTAAAAGTGTTAAAAATTCAGTTTTAAGTTTTTTTTGTGGTGTGGCTTCAGTTACAGTTTCTGCTCAGCTTGCCTTAATGCCTGTACTTATGTTTTATTTTTCTAAATTGTCAATAGTATCTTTTTTTGCAAATATAATAGTTGTGCCGATTACAGGTGTTGTTTTAGGTTGTGCAATTGTATTTTATATTTCGACTTTTTTATCTAAACATTTAGCAATGTTTTTTGCTTATATTTTAAACATTTTTGTAAGTTTTATTATGTACGTTACAACTTTTTTAGGCAGTTTACAGTTTTCATCTATTGTGGTAAACAGGCCTTCTATTTTAGAACTTTTATTGTTTTATATGTTTTTATTTTTGGTTTTCACTTTTAAAAATAAAAGTAGGATTATATTTTCTAGTATAGTTTTAAGTTTAAATTTTTTGCTTGTTTAAAACATTTAATAAAAAATATTTGTTTTTAGGTATAATAAACATATGAAATATCATGTTGGGGTTATTTATAATAAGGCTAAATCAAATGCAAAAAAACTTGCACTTGAAATTTCGTCTTGGCTTAAACAAAATGATTGTAAGGTTTTTGTGAGTGAGTCCATGTCTATAAAACCTCAAAAGTTGGATTTTGTTTTATCTTTAGGTGGAGACGGTACTATGCTTAAAGTTATAAGAACATTTTCTCCTTTGTCTGTGCCAGTCAAAGGTATTAACCTAGGTTCTTTAGGTTTTTTGACAGACACAGATACAAAAGAAATTTATGAGCTTTTAAATAATATTTTTAAAGTTGGCATAAAAATAGAAAAGAGAGTTTTGCTAGCTGTTGAGTTTGAATATAAAAATAAAAAGGTTAAAAAAATTGCAGCTAACGATTCTGTTGTTAGGTCGTTATCTGGCGGTAAACTTATTTCTGTAGATGTAGAAATAGATAAAAACTTTACGGCAGAATATAAATGCGATGGTATGATAGTTTCAACCCCTACAGGTTCTACTGCTTATTCTTTAGCAGCTTTTGGTCCAATTGTTTATCCAAACCTTCCTGTTTTTATTCTTACACCTATTTCATCTCATACATTAACTCAAAGATCAATGCTTTTGTCTGACAGAAACAGTATTTTTTGTACAGCAAAAAACAAATATAGTAATGGTAAAATTATTGTTTCTATTGATGGTCAAGAAAATTTTACTGTTGATAATGGTACTAAAGTAAAATTTTCTTTATATAAAAAACCTCTTAAACTTATAAAAAATTGTAGTAAATCGTATTTTGAGACGTTAAAGGCCAAATTGCATTGGAGCGTATAAGTGCTTACACAGTTGTCAATAAAGAATTATGCTTTGATTGAAGATTTAAGTATTAATTTTTCAAAAGGTTTTACAGTTATTACTGGCGAAACTGGTTCTGGTAAATCTATTTTAATTAAGTCTATGGAGCTTGTTACAGGGAAAAGAGCCGAGCTATCTTCAATACGTTCAGGCTGTAATGAGTGTCTAATAACAGCTAATTTTGAATATAATAATCCTAAAATCACAGATTTTTTAAATCGATTTTCTATTCCTTTAGAAGATAATATAATTTTAATACGTAGAACTATAGAACTTTCAGGAAAAAGTAAAGCTTTTATAAATGATGTTCAAGTAAGTTTGTCTGTATTATCTGGTCTTGGACAATTGTTAATAGATTTTCATGATCAATATGAAAGACACTCTCTTTTAGATTTGGATTTTCAACTAGAAGTTTTGGATAGTAAAGTAGACCAAATTAAACTTTTGCTTAGTAAATGTTCTATTTTACAGTCAAATGTTAAAAGACTAAAAGCAAAACTGGAAGCCATGAACATGTCTGAAATTGATAGATTAAGGACGGTTAACTTATATTCGTTTCAGATTAAAGAAATTCAAGAAGCTAAACTTAGAGTTGGGGAAGATGAAGAGCTTGAAGAAGAACTACCAAAATTAAAAAATGTGAGAAAGATATCTGATTTAGCTAAAGAAGTAATATCTATTTTATATTCTTGTGAAAATGCGACTTTAACTAATATTTTAAAAGTAAAGAAAAATATAGAAACAATGAACACTTATGGAGCAAATACTTCAGAAGCTTTGTCTTTAATAGAGCAAGCTTATTATCAGACAGAAGAGGCCTATAGAGGAATAGAATTAATTTTATCAAAAACCAAATTGGATCCAGAACTGTTAAATAGTTATATGGAAAGGTTAGAACTTATTAAAAGACTTAAGAAAAAATATGGAAGTACAATTGAGACTATATTAGAGTACAAAAATAAAACAGAAGAAGAACTTAATGCTTTAAACAACTATCAGGAAAATTCTTCTAAAGTGAAAGAAGATCTTGTAAAGGAAACTGAGCGCTTAACACAAGTGTGTGAAACTATAAGTCAAAAGAGAAAAAAAGTTGCTATAGGTTTTAAAAAATTAATTCAAGAGAAGCTATTTGACCTTGAAATAAAAAATGCTATTTTTGATATAAAGTTCGATAAAAGAGAACCATCTGAAAATGGCTTTGATGTAGTGGAATTTATGTTTTGTGCAAATAAAGGAGAAAAAGTTTTACCTTTAAAAAATACAGCTTCAGGTGGGGAACTTTCAAGGGTATTACTTGCTATAGAGTTAGCATCTCAAATAAAAAGCGATCAAACAACAGTTTTTGATGAAATTGATACAGGAACAAGTGGTAGAACAGGAGAAAAAATAGGAGAGAAATTGTTTGAACTTTCAACAAAGAAACAGGTTTTTGCTATAACGCATTTAGCTCAAGTTTCTGCTTTTGCTCAGACACATATAAAGATTTATAAAGAAATAGAAAAATCTAGAACGTATACAAAGGCAGTAATGTTAAGCCAAGAAGAACATATTGAAGAAGTTGCAAGGATGATATCTGGCAAAAATGTAACTGATTTTGCTTTAGAACATGCTAGAGATTTAATATTATCATCTAACCAGTCTAAATAAAGGTATTTATGTTAGATTATAATAAAATTCTAAAAGATTTTATTTCTTATATAATTGTTGAGAAAGGACTTGCTAAAAATACAGCTTTAGCATATAAAACGGACATTTTAAAGTTTGTTAGTTTTGTAAAAAAAAACAATCTGTTAATTGAAGATTTACAACATCATGACATAACAAACTTTTTGTGGGAATCAAAGTCAAGTGGTTTAAAACCGAGGTCGGTGTATAGGGTTGTAGAGTCTTTAAGACAGTTTTATAAATTTTTAACTATTGAAGAATTGTCTAAAAATAATCCAACCATTTATTTAACTGTTCCAAAAATACCTCAAGAGTTACCGCAGATGCTTACTTTTGATGAAGTTGTTAATTTATTGAATTCTATAGATAATGAAAGTGAAATGAACGTTCGTAATAAGGCAATGTTAGAGTTGTTATATGCAACGGGCTTGAGAGTTTCTGAACTTGTTAATCTTAAATTTTGTGATGTTAATTTGCAAGATTGTTTTGTAAGGGTTTTAGGTAAAGGTTCTAAAGAAAGGCTTGTCCCTTTTGGACAGAAAGCTAAAAATTTTATAGATATTTATCTTTCTAAAAGGAAACCTATTTTGAGTGTTAGTGACAATATCTTCCTTTCTAGACTAGGTAAAAAAATTTCTAGAGTAGAATTTTGGCGTCAGTTAAAAAATATAGCAAAAAATGTAGGTATAACTAAAAATATTACTCCTCATACATTAAGGCACTCTTTTGCAACTCACTTACTTTCAAAGGGAGCAGATATTAGGTTTGTTCAAGAGATGTTAGGCCATTCTTCAATTTCTACAACACAAATTTATACTCATTTAAATAAAGATAAAATAATAGAACAACATAAATTGTATCATCCTAGAGGGTAACTTTCATATAAGTTCTTTAATGTACTTACTAACAACGACTTCCCAAATCTTCTTGGTCGCGATAAAAAGTATACACTGCCATTATTTATTAAGTTATATACATACTCTGTCTTGTCTACGTATACTGCATTATCTGTTCTTAACTTCTTAAATGCCTGTGTCCCTATTGGTAATCTTTTCATAGTTTGTCCCTTGTGGTTTAAATTATATCAATGTTTATTATATATCTGATTATGAGTATTAGTATATATTATTTTTGCCATTTTTGTTGAACTAATAAACATATGTTATTAAATATTACTATTTGTGGTACAAGAAAACATATACTACTAAAATATTGCTGTGAGGGAATTTAAATGATTGAAGTTAGATGGTTCGGTTAAGAGTAAGAAGTAAGAGGGCAAAGTAAAATGGCAAAATTTAAAATAGGAAGATATAGTTCTGTTCTTAAATAGTTATGAAAACTGATAAAAGGACTCAAAGAAACATGAGCATTAAAAGCAAGATTAAAACTTCAATAAAAAAGTTTTGAACAGGCTGTAAAAAGTAATGATGTTAACCTTGCTTTATAGCAATTAGCTGTTGCTTTTTCTCTCTGGGATAAAGCTGCTAAAAAAAATGTTGTTCACTATAATGCTGCTTCTAACCAGAAAGTTAAAAAAGAGAAGAGCGTCTTTGCTTAATGATAATAAAAGCATTAATAAAATTGGACACAGTTTAATAACTACTTATTAAAATGCTAAGGTTTCGTTCATACTGCCTGTGCGGTATCCTAATATATCTATGGATATGTAAGTAAACCCTAATGCTTTAAATTTGTTGTATGTTTCTTCTCTAAGACTTTTATTGTTAAAAATGCCAAAACTATTTTCGTCTATTTCTATTCTTGCTAGATTGTTGTGGTACCTTACTCGTACTTGCTTAAACCCTTTATCTAATAAAAATTGTTCTGCTGCCTCTATCATATTTAAACGGTGAGGAGTAATATACTCTCCATATGGAAACCTAGAAGATAAACAGGCAAAAGATGGTTTATCCCAAGACTTAAGGTTTAGTTCCTTTGAGAGTGTTCTAATTTCTGTTTTGTTAAGATTTACAATTTTAAGAGGACTCTTTATGTTTAACTCTTCTACAGCTTTAATTCCTGGTCTATAATCGTGGATGTCATCAATGTTAGATCCTTCAATTATACTTTTAATATTATTAATTTTTGCAATATCTAATATTTTAGAAAATAGTTCTTTTTTGCATAAATAACAGCGATTTTTAGGATTTTTGGAAAAACCTTCAATATTTAATTCTTCCGAATCGCATATTATATGTTTTATGTTTTCATTTTTACAAAATTCTATAGCTTGATTTAACTCTCTTTTAGGAAAAGATTTTGATTTTGCAGTAATAGCAACAATTTTATCTTTTAACACAATGCTTGCTACTTTTAACAAAAAAGTTGAGTCTACTCCTGCAGAAAACGCTACAGCTACACTTTCTAAGCTTAGCAAATATTGTTTTAAGTGTTCATATTTTTGTTGAATGGTCATTATGTTCTCTTAAAATTTTTAATGTTTTATCGAAAGATATATTTTTTAGTTTTGCTATTTTTGCTATATCATCATATTCTATTTTAGATTTTTCAATGTTACGATTTTTAGATACTTTTATATTGATGTTTCCATATGGGGTTGCAATTTTGCTAATTTTTCTATCCAAACTACATCTTTTGCATGTTGAAATTCTAACTCCTAAAGAGGAAGTATGTTTTAGTATAAGGTCTGCAAAAAAGTTTGATTGATCAACATTACATAGACAGGTAAGCAAAATGCCAGGCCTATTTTTTTTCATTTGTATTGCTGTTGTGTACACATCTAAAGCTCCATTTTTTAATAGTGTGTTTGTAGCAAAGCTTATTGCTTCGCCAGTCATGTCGTCTAAATTGCATTCGAGTTTTGTTATAGACTCGTTAGCAGTTAAACTTTTTGCATTTGTTTTACCTAAAAAAGCTCTTAAGCAGTTGAAGATTTTAAAATCCTTACTACCTATACCATAACCAATTTTGTTTATTATCATTTCTGGCATTGTATTAAATTCAGTAGCAAAAAATTTTAAAATTGCAGCACCTGTTGGCGTGCAAAGTTCTCCGTCTACAGCGTTTGAATATGTTGGTATACCCTTTAATATGAACGCTGTTGCTGGTGCTGGTACAGGCAGTATACCATGCATACAACTTGTAAACCCATTTCCTAAGTTTATTGAAGATGCAATTATTTTGTCAGGAGAAATGTTTTCTATTAGTAAACATGAACCAACAATGTCTACTATGGCGTCTAGATTTCCAACTTCATGAAAATGAATTTGATTGACTTTTTTATTGTGTATATGTGCTTCTGCATTTACAATAATTTTGTAAATTTGTAAGGAGTTTTTTTTTACTGTTCTAGATATATTTAACTTTTCTATTATATTTTCTATTGTTCCTAAATTTGTGGATTTATGAGACTGATTTTTACTATGCAAAAGTTCTTTTTTGTCGTGGACAAGTACTTCTAAGTGTGAGCCTTTAATACCAAATTTAATTACCTCTTTTGCAGTTATTTTTACACCATTGATCCCTAAATTGTTTATTTTGTTTAAGAAGTTTTTTTTATTTTCAATTAACTCAAATAAAGAAGACATTATCATATCGCCAGAGGCACCCATTTGGCATTGTAAATAGAGAATATTCATGTGATGCTCTCCATTTTATTTATCCGATTAGCAATATATCCTGCACCAAAACCATTGTCTATGTTTACTACAGAGATTCCAGTTGAACAAGAATTGAGCATAGAAAGTAGCGCGCTAATGCCATTGAAGTTTGCTCCGTAGCCTATACTTGTAGGCACTGCAATAATAGGGCAGTTTACAATACCACCCATTACGCTAGGTAAAGCACCTTCCATACCAGCTACAGCTATTATGACACGTGCTTCTTGAAGAATTTCTTGATTTGATAAAAGTCTATGTATGCCTGCAACTCCAACATCGTATAGACGATGTACTTTATTGCCTAAAGTTTCAGCTGTTATAGCGGCTTCTTCGCATATGGGGATATCGCTTGTTCCTCCAGAAGCGATAACTATGTTGCCAACTTTTTTTATTGTTTTATTTTTGGCAACAATTGCAATATGTGCTTGTGGAAAATAAGTTATATCAAATTTTGCTTTTAGAAGTTTGGCAGTTTGTTTTGAAATTCTTGTTATTATAATGTTTTTAAAGTTTTTATTAACCATACTAGACAGTATATTTTTAAGTTGTTGATATGTTTTGTTTTCTCCAAAAATTACTTCGCACACCCCTTGCCTTAATTGTCTATGACAGTCTATTTTTGCATATCCTAAATCTTCAATATTAGGTGATTTTATCAGAGAAAAAGCGTCTTTAGGAGAAATTTTAGATTTTTTAACTTGATTTAATAAATTTAAAAGTTCTGTTTTATTCATTTATTGTTTAGAAAACTGCAAACTACTTTATGAAATAAGTTGTAATTTTTTTTGTCGTTTGAAAAAGCAAGTAAATAATTAACAGTCCTGTAAGACCAGCACATAATGTAGATAGAAAACTATTTTTTATAAAAGGGAATGAATATCCTGCAAATAAAGATAAAGTTTCTTTTGTTTTATTTGCAAACCCATAGTTAATAGCAAGTGCTTCAAGTGTGTCTGGATATTTTGATGCAAAGATGCTAGCAAATAGTATAACAAGTACTGGAAGTATAATTTTTCTATTCATTTATATCTCCATTAAATACTTTTACTGAAACTAAAGTTATTATTGCTTCTAAAAAAGATACCCCTAAGTGTATGTTTAGCATGTACTTAGCTACTTGAGAAAATATTATATTGTTAGAAAGACTGAGCTCTGTAAGGCATAATATAGATGCGCACATTACAGAAAAAAGACATGCTATGAAAGTTGCTAAAACATAATTAAATTTCTTTATAAATTTGTAAACGTAATATGAAAGAAAGCAACCAACCAATGCCATGTTAAAAATATTTGCCCCAAGAGCAAGTAACCCTCCATCAGAAAAAAACAGAGCTTGAACTGTCAATACTGAAGACATGATAATAAAACCAAAAAAAGGGCCAACTAAAATTGCAGCAAATACTCCACCTATAAAATGAGCAGATGTAGCAGACTGTATAGGCACATTAAACATTTGAAAAGCAAATATCCAAGAACCAATAAATGCTAAATTTAAAAAAGTTTGTCTTGAGTTTTTAGAAAGTAATAAGCTATCTTGCTTAAGAGTAGTATTTCCACAATTTGTTGCTAAGATTTGTGATGATACTGGTATAGCTTTTAATACTTTTCCAAAACAATATCCAAGCATACAAACAGAACCAGTTAACATACCTCCTGCTAAGTTATTATTCAAAAAGCCGTCTGGTATGTGCATGATAAGCCTCCATATAAAAGAGAATTATATAAATGATATTATTTTCTTACCTTATTAAGCAAGTATATACCTATAATTAGAAATATAATATTTGGAAGCCAAGCTGCTATAAAAGGAGAAAATACAAGATTTTCTCCAAGTGTTTTAGTTATAGCCTGAACTATCCAGTACGTCAAGACTGCTACAAGTGCAAGTGTAAAGCTTAAAATTCTGCTAGTTCTTTTCCCAGGACTTAAAGCAAAGGGTATGCCAACCATCATAACTATAATATGGGCAAAAACTGAAGCAAAACGCATATTTAATACTATTCTTTCTTTGACTGCAGATTGTCCAAAAATTTTTAATTGGTGTATATATTTTTTAAATTGTTTAACATTCATTGTGTCATAACGCATGTCTTGTACAGACATGTCAGATGGTGTAATATTTATATGTGAATTGTAACTTTTAAAATTGATTTTGTTCCAAAAATCAGAGTCAAAATTTCTCCTAATGCCATTTTTTAGAATCCAGTAGTTATTTTCCCATACTGCTTCTTGCGCTAACACAAGGCGTTTTAGAACAAAGTTTTGGTCATATTTTTCCATAATAATATTATTCATTGTTTTTGCTTTTGTATCTAAGTGTCCAATTGTCATTCTTATGTTATTTGGAAGAGGAACTATTTTGTTGTAAAAATCTGTTTGTAATGTTACATCTTCCTTTTTAATTGCTTCATGTTTGATTTTTTCATTATAAAGACTTGTTTTAGGGATTACAAGTTCTCTTACTGAAAAATCTACAATGGCTATTGTAAATCCTATAATCATAAACAAAATGATGATATTCCATAAATTTATGCCAGATGCTTTTATTGCAGTTATTTCATTATTTTTTGATAAATTACCTAGAGAAAATAAAAGAGCAAGAAGAGTAGCTATAGGAAGTCCTTCTATGAGCCATCCTGGAAGATTAGAATACAAATGCAACATTATTGTGTACAAAGAAGCTTTGTATTCCATATAAAAATTTATATGGTTAAATAGTACTGATATTGTTACTACAAGCGAAAATGCTGCTGTAGTAAAAAAGAATATTTTAATAAAGTTTCTAATAATATAACTATAAATAACTTTTATCATTTTTTTACCATTTTAAAAAACAAATATGAGCCTATTAACGTAGTTACAAAGTTAGGTAACCACATTATTATACTTAAAGGAGCATATTCTTTTTCACCTAAACTTGTAGATATAAGAAAAAGCATATAATAAAGCATAGTTATTCCTAAACTTACCCCAAAGCCCATTACTTTACCTCTTTTGTTGTTTATAAACCCTATAGGTAATGCGATAATAACAAAAGCAATTGGAGCTATTGCAAAAACCCATCTAAGCCAGAAGTCTCTTTGATAATTTACGTATGATGACAATGGCATTGCCTGTTGTTTACACTCATTTATGATTTTTAGAAGTTGAGGAGATTGTATTGATGCAAGTGTAATAGTATCTTTTTTAATGTTTTCTCCAAGAGAAATAAAAAAGATATATTTTTTAAAAGTCATATGTGTAATTTCTGACATGTTAGCTGGGTTTGCTTTTTGTAAATATCCATTGTGTAATGTAAGTTGTATTCCGTTATCGTAAGCTTTTACTGAGGAGCTAGCAGCAGATATTCTCCAACTTTCTTTGTCGTTTTGAGGCAAAATATTCTTTTTGTTTTTTTTACTTGTATCTTCATCATTATTTTCGAATTTGTATATATTAAGACCAAATAAAGAATTTGTTTTGTTGTTTACTTTGTTTGCATATAAACTATAATTTCCAATATTTGTGATTGATTTTGCATCAAATCTAGCTAGGGGACTTTTTGTTATAATTTCTTCGTAAAGATGTTTAGAGTGATTGCTTATTGTAGGGGCTATAAAGTGGTTAAAAAAAATTAAAAATATTGAAAGAATACATACGAAATATATTACCGGAATTGTTAATGTTTTATAGTTTAGCCCACAAGATTTCATGGCCGTAATTTCGTTATCTGAAGATAATTTGCCGTATGAAAGTAAAACGCCAAATAGTACTGACATTGGTATAGAGAGTGTTAGAATGTTAGGTAAGTAGAAAACAAATAATTTTAAGACAAGAAAAATAGCGACACCTTTAGATAAAGCAAGTTCTGCTAGCTCAAATGCTATGTTTAGAATAAGGAGAAGTGAAAATACTAATATTCCGAAAATAAAAGAAATGAAAAACTCTTTAATAATATATAAATGTAATTTTTTTATCATAAAATTAGTATATGATTTGCTAATTTGAAAGTTTCTTCCTAGTTTAAATATTGTACAAAATTTATAAAGTATTTTCTTTTCTTTTTGATTTTTGTATAAAGTATACATGAGAATCAATTTTGTTAGGTAAAGTTTTTTAGTGTAATTTAAGAAGGTGTTTTTATTTGCTGTATGTCCAGTGTACATAAAGGTTTATAAAAGTATAAATATTCCAGTGATCAAAATAACAAATGGTATATTTGGTTTATGTGTATATGAAAATAATTTAATAAGTGAAGAATTTGTAAAATGTTGTTGTTTTGCTCAAAATGGCAATCAACAAAAAGCAGATAAATTAATTAATTTCACAATGATGGTATTGCCGTTAAACAGTTTGTCAAAAGTTTGTAGGTGTAGCAGAAGTTTTTGTGTTGATATAAATGATAGTTTTAATTTTTATTTTTTAAAAAATAGAGAATTTATAAGATTTATTTTATTATTTTTAATTCTTACTGTTTGGTGTTGCCTAGAGGTATACCTAAAGACAAACTATACAAAATAATAAAAAGTAATATTATAATAACCTAGCTTTATAGTTATAAAGGTAGGTTGTTGCATTTTATATATACACAATTTGAAAAATATAAATAATAAAAGAGAAGAGATTTGAACACATGAAAAAAGAGGTTAAAACAAGACTTTTAAAATGTTTTTTTTATTTTCAAAGGCTAAGTTAAAGGCCAAATCCTATTTTATGGAGCTAACGTGTGTAAAAATTATATCCATAGTATTAGTTAATTGTTTTCTTCTTTCTTATGTTTATGGTCAAGCTGTTGCTCAAGTGTTAGAACAAACAAGGTTAGATGCACAATACAAACAAATATTTGATGATTTTACTTTACCGTATTCCTATGGAAAAATAACAAATGTAAATTATACAGGTAGTGATATTGTAGTAATAAATATACAAGATTTACATTTGCATCCAGATGTGCAAAAAAATATAAGCAATATTATATCTTCTTTTGATAAAAGTTATGGAGTAAAGAGTGTATATTTAGAAGGTGCATATGGACAATTAGATAATTCTTGGCTTACTAAAATAAAAAATAGTGGCGAAAAAATAATAGATTCCATTTTTGCAACTGGGATGTTAACAGGTGTGGAGTATTATTCTGCTATTAGTAATCGTACAGACTTGGTAAAGGGGTTAGAAAACAAAGAACCTTATTTGGAAAACTTAAAAAGATTTGGAGATATTTTAAACTATCAATCAGAAATCTTGAATATAATAACAAGGATGTATGATGATATAAAATATCTTAAGTCTTTATACTACAATAGTAAACAAAAGAAGGTTGAAGAAATCTACTCTGAATCGGAATTTTGGACAATGAGTTCAGAAAAGTATTTTCATCTTATGGACAAATATGCCAATAGTTTTGGTATAGATATAGATAAATATGAGAATATAAAAACTTATATTATGCTTTTAAAATTGGGAAGAGAAATAAATTATGATAAAACAACTAGTGAGTTGAAAGAGTTTATTTTAAAGTTGAGAGGATTAATGCCCTATGGCGTGTATAAGATGTTACTTGATGCTACAGCTAGCTTTAATGAAACAGATAAGTTGTATACATATTTAGTTAAACTTGCAAGAGAAAACAATCTAGATTTATCTAAGGATTTCCCTAATTTAAATAAATTTTTAAATTATATAGAGTTGAGTCAAAAAATTAATTCTTTGGAAATGGTTAAAGAAGAAGAAAACTTAAAAGGGGAAATCAGTATAGCTCTTGGAAGTGATGATGGACAAAAGGACATAGCATTTTTAGCTACTTTTGAACGGTATTTAAAGGATTATCTAACTAGTAAAATTACATCTGACGACTATAAGTATTATAAAAATAATATAAAAAAATATAAAAGACTGTGGGTTAAATATGTTGATAATAAAAAAATTGACATGTTAGAGCTATATGAAAAGATAGCAAACCAATTTTATGAAGTAAATCTTAGTAGAAATAATTATTTTATAAATAATATTTATGGTTTAAATGAAGAGATTAGTCAAATAGAAAATGTTTCATTTGCCTTCTGTTGATAAAGTTGTAAGGTCTCTTAAAGATGCAAAAAAATATATATATAGTAGTTACTGGGGGTTTTCATACCCAAGGGGTATCAGAGTTGTTATCTGATAAGGGTATATCTTAATTTAGTTGTAACTCCAAACGTTGGTAGTGGGATAAAGTTAGCTCAAGATGCATATTATGCTTTAGCTAAGGAGCAAAGTAAAATACTTTTCCAGGCACTTGCAACATTACCTTTGTCTGAAGTTACAGTAGAGCAAGGGCTTATTGAGGCATCGGGTATTTTAACACAGAAAGGATACAAGTTACAGGTTATCAATCAAATACTAAAAGCTTTTGAATCTGAAGTAATAAAGGCTGAACTTTCTGGCGATATAAATAATTTAGACCAAGTACGGCTTTTTGTTACTAAAGACAACAATGTTAAGGAATATGTCTATGATGGTCAAGCTTTTGTGGAAAATATTGTAGCACAACCTCAACAAACCAAACAAAAATCTTTTCTTGATTCTATTATTGACTATTTTAGAGCAAAATTGGGGTTTTATATCACTATGGCTGTAGGCGTAGCAATAAGTATGGCTATTATTTTTTCTCCACTCTCTTCTTTCATATGGTTTTTAGTTCCACTTTTGATTGTTTTAGGCTCAATTCCATTTATTGGGTTTCAGTTTTACATGAAAGGCTTTTTGTCTAAAAAATCTCTTAGTCAAACTGACATTCCTGATGGTTTAGAGAGTGTTGTCATCTTTAAAAAGATAGCCAAAGCTCTTCCACTAGATTTAGTACAAGAGTTTGTTTCTAAAGCTTTAAATATTGATAAAAGTAGAGCGATAGACACAGTGTTAGATTCAAACGAGACTGAACTAATTCAAAAGATATCTGGTTTTAGCGAGGCTTTTTCTGACAATGAAAGTATTTCAATGTTGTCTAAAGAAAGGAGGATATCAATTAATTACGATTTTTTAAAGCTAAATTTTTTGATAAAAATGGGAACATAATAAATCAAAATTTATTACAAGTTTTTGTACGTCACGAATTGAGACGTCAATCATATATAAAGTCTTCTGATATAATAATAAAATGGATACATAAAAGTGCCCCTTTAATCGAAAGTATGTTTATTTCAGTTATGGATTTGCTTGACTTTTTTTGTGTAATTACAAGGAACTTAATAGGAAGCTTATCTTTTAAGATCAAAAATATACTTTCAAGATTCTCGTCGACTGATTTGAAGGATTTTAACAATATTTTAAATATATTAAGGACAAGTTTTTAGTTCAAAAAATAAAAGAGTTTCATGAGTTAAACCCTCAGGCTGTAATAACAAAAGCTATATTAATGAGTTTTGGTACTATTGATGAAGATGAATATGTAGCCCAGCAATTAACTGATGACATAAATTCTTACGATGGTAAAACTAAAAATTAGTAAGGGCTCCAGATTTTTCAACTTTTAGAAGTAATTCTTTTGATACTACAGGATTGTATACAAGTGGTTATAAGGATATAGTTGTAATAAATGATTTGTTAAATTATTTTAAAAAAGAAAATACAGATGTAAGAGATATAGTTGATGGTATAGATGCTAAATCTAAGAGTTACGAAAAGAATAATTCTACTTTTATGTTGGATTGTCTTAAAAAAGCTTTGATTGTTAAAGCAGAAGAAAACTTATTTGAAAAGTTTAAAAAAGGAGAAAATTTACAAAATGTTTTAAGTTAAGCTTTACCTATATCTTCTGCAATAGTGTTAAAACGTATGTTAGATTTAAACATTATAGATGTTACAGGTATGCAGGATATTGCAAATAGCAAAACTGTAAATTCTTACTTAGATTTGTTTAATGAAGTTTTGTATCAAAAAGTAGTTTTAGGTGAGTTTAACAAAATAAAACTGTTGCTGCCTGAAAGTTTTCAATCAATATCTACAGAAAAAAGAGAAGAAGCATTAAAAAAAATTGCAAAGGATGTAGGTTTTTATTTGTTGTCTAATCCATATGGATTAGACAACTAGGATTAGACGCTTTTGGGGTAAATGATAAGTTAAATATAGATGTTTCTAGTTTTGGGGAATCGGGACAGAAAGCATCTTTTTCTTTACGAGAATCAATAATTTATATTCTATTGCAAATGAATCCAGTTACAAAAACGGATTTGAAAACGGCTACTTATTTTACTTTAACAATAGGTAATGAGATTAGCGAAAATAGTACTAATCTAAATAATTTACAAACACTTCAAAATGACATAAAAACAGTGTCAACAAAAATTGATGATTTAACTACACAAATAAAAAAACTTAACACAGAGCTACGGTTATCTTTAGAAAAGACTGTTGAAAAGCAAATATAAAATGAAGGTGGAATAATATTTGTTAATAATGAAATTTCAAAGCTAACAGAGAGATTAAAACTGTTTGAAAGTCGTGCATTAGATTTAGAACAATCTTATGAAAGAGCTAAACTTATAAAAAGAAAAGAGCGTTTAGAGAAACTTATACAAGTTGTTGCTTTAAAATTTAATATGTTTGAGAAGGAAACAGAAGTACAGAGATTGCAAAAACAAATAAAATTAACGCAACTTAAAGTAGCAGATAAAATAAATTCAATGGAAAAAGTGTTATTGTTGAAAAAGCAAACACTTTTAGATAGTACAACAGAAGACTCTTCTATTGATGCTATGACAGATAAAAAATGGCAAGATTTATTTAATTTTTTTGTATAAGGTCCAAGTCTTTATAACTTGTCTATAGAAGACTTTAAAAATAAATTCCCTGCAATATCAAAAATTTTTGACATAAAGCCTGGCTTTAATAGTAAAAATCTTAAATTTGCCTAAATATATGCAAAATAAAGATATTGTGGATGTTGAAAATGGTAGTGTTGATTTAATAAAGGCCATAGCAGCTTATTATGATTACATTTCTGAAGAAAAATCAAAGATCGTTCTCTTTGAGTTTAGTCAAGCTTTAAATTCAGATTATTTAAAACTCAAAAGAGGTGAACTAAAGGAAGAAGTAAAGTCTGTTCAAGATTTAATGGAAGAGATTTATATAGACACTAGTGGGTCAATTTTGCGTAATTTTAAGAGTGCAGTTGGTTTCTTACTTAGCAAAGTTTTTAATCTAGATTTTGGAAGATTGACGAACCCTAAACAAAAATTTAAAGCTGCAATTGTTTTAATAGCGCTTGTTCTTTTAGTGGTTACTTTTTATGTTGTCTATTTCTTTGTGCCATTAGGTTCAATAGTTGGAACTGTTATGTTGGTGATCAAGTTTGTATCATCTTATGTTTTAAGTTTTAGTGGTGAAATTGTGATGATTCTTGCTTTTTTGCGAGATTTGGCTGAAAATGGATTTGATAAAAAGGTTTTTAAAAAATTTATTATCAAAAATTTCAAAGAAAGGTGAAGTAGAGACTGTAGAGCCTGGAAAAACTACATATAACAGACCTGCGTACGGTTTTGAGCAAAGCAGATTATATCAGTTACCTACAACTGTTAGTTCAATGTTCTTGGTCAACCTTAATAAGGCAAAATCTGTTTTGTCAAATCAGCAGCTTGAAACTAATAATTCATCAAACAACTCACAAAATAACTCCCCGAACTATTTTGGAATGTTTAGTGTTATAAATTCATATCAAATTGGTGGTTTTGGCAGTAGTGTTATAACTTCAGCTCTTAATTTTAATCCTAAAGATGGTTTTAAAGGTGTAGTAAATATGTTAGTCCCAATGGCGCTTGTAATTTTGGGTATTACAAGTATTTTTTAATTCTTCTCTCTTTCAGAAATTACTTGGGAAAGATGTTTGATGTTTCAGATGATAAGAAAAGTTTGTCTGATTTTATCAAGGAAGGGGTAGAGGGGCTGCTAGGGAAGGGATTTAAAGAGGGGATAGGGAAGTTGAAGGAAGAGTTAAAGAAGAGAGGGTATAACTTGTATGAAGGGGGAGGATTGGAAGGGGTTGATAGAGGGAGTAGGAAGTGGGTTGGGAGAAGGGATAGGAGAAGGAGGAGGGATAAAGGAGAGAGCAGCGAAGCTGATGAAAGATAATATAGGTAAGATAGAGGAGAAGTTGAGGGCGAAAGGGTATAGGGTAGAGGGGAAAGAGAAGAGAGAAGAGTTAGTAGGAAAGCTGAAAGGGGTGGAAGAGAAGTATAGGGAACAGATAGAAAGATTAGATAAGAAGCTGGGAGAGATTGGAGATAGTGCGATGGAAGGGTTAATGAAAGAGATGGGAAGGTTAGACGGAAGTGTAGGGAGTGTAGAAAGGTCGTTTAGGTATATAGAGGGTAGCAAGGAGTTGGGAGGGGAAAGTATAAATAAGGAAGAGCTGGGAAGGATAAGTGAAGCGGTGGTGAAAGGGGAGTATTATAAAGGGAGGAGTGATGAAGAGATAGTCAAAGAGTTGAGAGGGAAGTTAAAGAAGGGATTAGGGAAGAGGTGTGAGGAGGCGGTGAAGGGAGAAGGAGTGTTAGAAAGGAGCAGGAGTAGACGAGCAGGGGGCAGAGCGAGTGCTGGAAGCGGTAGGATTTGCAAGGGGATTAGTAGAAGCATCGCTTGTAAACAGGTATATGAGAGCATTTGACTTTACGCAAGAAGTGTATAATATAAACAGTGTGACAGACAGGCAGGCGTTAGGGGTGGTATTAGTAAAAGGGTATTTAGCAAGTCCAGAGAAGTTTGATAGTAATGGAAGTTTACAAGAATATTTTAAAGAAGCAGAGAGGTTGATGGAAGAGGAATCGTCTACATCAACATTTGAAGAGCAAAGAGAAGTAATGGCAAGTTATGTAAACAGAGTAGAAAAGTCAGGTTTGATAGAGTCAAAAGAAACAGAAAGTAGGCAAATAGCTATAAGTTTAGCAGTGTTAAACTATTCGATAAACAAGATATCGTTTAAAAGGATAATAGAAGATGCAAAACGTAGAACTAAAACTTCTACTAATGCTGTTAAAGATATCCTCGGAGCTGCTTAAATAGGTATTGTTTGTAAAAAAGAGATAATATGTATGTATTTTTACATTACATGTAAATATATGTTATTTTAAAAATCTATGTTGGGTTTATATATTCATATACCATTTTGTAAGCAGAAATGTTTTTATTGCAATTTTTTTTCAATTAGATATGAGAAAGATTTTGCAGACGAATATATAAACGCTTTAATTAAGCATAGTTTGGATTTTAAAGACAAAGCTTTAGATTCTGTGTATATTGGCGGAGGTACGCCGTCTATTTTGTCTTCTAAACAAATTGAAAAGTTATTATGTTGTATAAATGATAATTTTGATCTTTCTAAACTTTTTGAATTTACTTTTGAATTGAATTCAGATTCTACAACTCTAGAAAAATTGACTATTTTAAAAAATTATAATGTAAATAGGTTAAGTATTGGTCTTGAATCTGTAGATGATAGACTTCTTAGTTTGTTAGGTAGAGTTCATAATTTTAACAATTTTTGTAATGCTTATGATCTTGCAAGACAAGTTGGTTTTAGCAATATTAGTATTGATTTGATGTACGGGATTTCACATCAAACTCTAAAAGATTGGGAAAATGCTTTAAGAAAAGTTTTAAGTTTTAACAGTGCAAATCTTTCTTTATATCCTATTTCTATAGAAAAAGATACGATGTTTTATAAAAGAGGAATTGTTACGTCTGAATATGTTCAAAGAGATATGTATGATTTTAGCGTGGAGTTTTTAGAGCAGAATGGATATAACCATTACGAAATTTCTAATTGGGCTAGAAGTGGTAACGAGTCTTTCCATAATACAAATTATTGGCGTAATAAGGAATATATTGCAATTGGTGCAGGAGCAAGCGGTTATTTAAATAGGTTTAGATATAAGAATGTTGAAAATATAAAAGAATATATAAAGTTGGTAAATAAAGGTTTAAATGCTCAGTTTGAAAAAGAGTATATTGATGATAAATTATACTCCTTTGAGTCTATTATGTTAGGGCTTAGACTTTTAAAAGAAGGAGTAAGTATTAAACATTTTAATAATAAGTATTATCAAAACGTACTTAAAAAATGTATAGATGAAAAAGTTTTAGTGCAAAATGATAATGTAATAAAATTTGCTAAAGGCTACGAATTTCTTTTTAATGAGATTGTTTCTAAATTCGTAATATAACACAATAAGCGATTTAAAATGAGATATTAACTAGTTTATAAATAATATTGTATGGTATAATACGTATAAAAAGGAGGTGTAATGGTTCAAGATATAGATTTCATTTTGCCTAATAAATT
This sequence comes from Candidatus Endomicrobiellum cryptotermitis, assembly GCA_031257835.1. Lineage (GTDB taxonomy): Bacteria > Elusimicrobiota > Endomicrobiia > Endomicrobiales > Endomicrobiaceae > Endomicrobiellum > Endomicrobiellum cryptotermitis. The sequence goes on along the minus strand of JAIRNY010000026.1, from coordinate 11,139 downwards.
ATATCAAGTAACGGCAAATCTTGAACGTACATGTTTTTAAAAAAATGTTATAAGGCGGGAAAATATAGTTGTTGGCGATTATACATACTATGATAACAATAGTGGAACTACTAATAATTTGAAAATGAAAATGTTTTTCAGATGAGGTAATAGAATAGATACTTTGCTAAAAATTCAATGGTGGAATTGGAATATAGAAAAAATTGTAGCAAACATGGATATTTTATATAGTAATGAAATAGAAAAACTTAAGGAGCTTTTATAAATAAAACATTTAGCTGATTCGTGGATTTTTGTGGTATGGAGGTTGTTGTGATATCTAATTTAAAGTGCGGTAGAGACTTGATAGATCAAATTGATAGAAAGATAGTAAAACTTTCATTGAGAGAATTTAAAAAAGAAAACACAATAGTAAAAATTAACAAGAATGTTGAGATTGCCCAAAAAATACACGTTATTGCAGGACCTTGTGCTGTCGAAAATAAAAAATGATATTTCACATAGCTAAAATTGTTAAAGATGCGGGAGGTACAATACTTAGAGGAGGAGCTTATAAGCCTAGAAGTTCTCCATATGCTTTTCAAGGTCTTGGTGAAAAAGGTTTAAAGTATATGAAAGGAAAGGTGCGAGTAATAATTTTCATATGCTTGTAATAAGTGAAGCTATTACTGTAGAACAAGTAAATATTGTGATATTGTTCAAATTGGAGCAAGAAATATGCAGAATTATGATTTACTAAAAGCTATTGGTAAACAAAAAAAACCTGTACTTTTAAAAAGGGGTATGGCTACAAAAATAAAAGAACTTTTACTTTCTGCAGAGTATATTCTTTCTCAAGGTATTATAATGTTATTTTGTGTGAAAAAGGAATAAGAACTTTTGAAACATCTACAAGATTTACAATGGATTTAAATGCTGTGCCTGTATTGAAAAAATTTCTCATCTGCCTGTTGTTTTAGATCTGTCTCATGGTATAGGTATAAGTGAGCATGTTGGGGTAATGGCTAAAGCTTGTATAGCTGCAGGAGCTGATGGACTTATTATAGAAGTTCATCCTGAGCCTGAAAAGGCTCTTTCTGATGGAATTCAAAGTTTGCTGCCTGAACAATTTAGGCGGTTGATGAAAGCTCTTGAATTAGTTGCAAATGCTGTTGGTAGGAAGCTTTTATAGGTAATAATAAAAACTGTTGTTTTAAGTAGTGATCTATGATTTCATGTTTTTTTATTTAAATAACAAAAATTTAAAAAGGTTAAAATAAAAAAAGAAGTGCTAAATGTTCATAGATGGGTATAAAAGTGGATGTTAAATTAGAAAAAGTTAATAATTTGTCAGGTGTAATAGAAGTACCAGCAGATAAGTCTATAACTCATAGAGCTATTATGCTTTCTTCTCTTGCTAGTGGAGAATCTATAGTTAGGAACTACTTACCTTCAGGTGATTGTAATAGAACTATAGAAGTTTTTCGTCAGATGGGTACACAAATTAAAATAGAAAAGGGAACTTTGCACATAAAAGGTGGAGGTTTAGATTTTCCACCGCCTAAAGATGATAAGTATGAATTTTATGCAGGAAACTCCGGAACAACAGCCAGGTTACTTTCTGGAATTCTTGCTGGACAAAATTTTGAATCTTTTATTACAGGTGACCAGAGCCTTTCAAAAAGACCAATGGGTAGAGGGTTATGCACCCTTTGTTACAAATGGGCGCAAATATTACTTTAACAAACTTAAGGGAAGTTTCTAATGAACCAGTTTGTGACATTAACGTGAAATATTCAAAACTTAAAGCTATAAATGTTAGTTCCGATATTGTGCCAAGAATGGTAGACGAAATACCAGTGTTCGTACTTGTTGCAACGCAGGCAGAGGGCATTACTAGAATTTCAGGCGCTAAAGAACTTAGACTAAAAGAAAGTGATAGAATTTTTGCGATTGCTAGTCAATTTAAAAAACTTGGTGTTCAAGTAGAATCTTTAGAAGACGGTTTCATTATAAACGGTTCTAGCAGTTTGCATTTAACAGGTACTCTTTTGGATAGTTTTGAGGACCATAGAGTGGCGATGACTTTAGCAATTGCTTCTTTAATAGCTAGAGGTGAAACTATAGTTAAAGATTCAAATTGTGTAAATACTTCCTTCCCGGGGTTTTATGAGGTTTTAAAAAATATATGCAAATAAGAGAAAAATCTACATTCTTATTTTTACTTGGCAGGCAAATGTTTAGGATAATGTTTAAATTGTTTTATAGGTGGGACATTAAAGGTGTGGAAAATATCCCTAAAACAGGGGGCGCTATTATAGCACCAAATCATATGAGTTTTTTTGATCCTCCTTTGGCAGGTTCTGCGATGAGAAGACCTCTATATTTTATGGCTAAAAAAGAGTTATTTGATATACCAGTTTTTGGTTGGACGATAAAGCGTACAAATGCTTTTCCTGTAAAAAGAGGTAGACAAGACGTGAATGCAATGAAACATGCCTTTTCATTATTAGAAAGTGGGCATTTGTTGTTGATGTTTCCTGAAGGTACACGTTCAAAAGATGGTAAGTTAGGTGTAGCAAAGGCTGGCCCTGCAATGGTGGCTTGTAATGCACAAGTACCTTTAATTCCTGTGAAAATAGAAAATACCAATAAGATGTTACAACTTGAGCAAATAAAAATTAAATTTGGAAGGCCTATATACCCACCAAAAGAGTTTACTAAAAATGATTATGTTGTTTTGTCGCAAAGAGTTTTAGAAGAGATTTCTAAAATGTAATTTTTTTATATAAGGGCAAGGTGAATATAGGGTATGTTAAAAATTAAAGTGGCTAAAAATGCTGGTTTTTGTTTTGGTGTTAGAAGAGCAATAGAAATTGCTGAGAAGACTTTAAAAAATAAATCTAAAGTTTATACTTTAGGTCCAATTATTCATAATCCTCAAGAAGTGAAGCGTCTTGAAAAGCAAGGTGTAAAAACTTTGAAATCTGTAAGTAGAATACGAGATGGGTATGTAATTTTACGTACGCACGGTATTCCTTTTGACATTCATAAGAAACTTAATGAAAATAAAAATATTAACGTTATTGATTCTACGTGTCCTTTTGTAAAAAGAGCTCAAGCTGTGGTAAAAGAGTTGAGTAATAACGAGACAGTTGAAAATTCAAATAATATTATTGTAGGAGAAAAAATTCATCCTGAAGTAGTTGCGTTGGTTTCTTATAGTAATAAAAAGTGTGTTGTTATAGAAACTCCCCAAGAAGCAAAAATATTTAAAGGCAGTAAAAATTTAAGTATTGTAAGCCAAACAACGCAGACTTCTGAAAATTTTAATAATATAGTAAATATTTTAAGTAAAAATCATAAGACAGCAGTATATAACACTATATGCAGAGCAACTTTGGATAGACAGCAATCTGCAGAGGAGCTTGCTTGTAATGTAGATTTAATGATAGTTATAGGTGGTAAAAATTCTGGTAATACTACTAGACTTGCGCAGATATGTTCTTGTAAAGCTAGAACTTACCATATAGAAACTTTTAAGGATTTAAAGAAGAGTTGGTTTAAAAATATTTCTACTGTTGGGTTGACTGCAGGGGCGTCCACTCCTGACTGGATAATAAAAAATGTTGAAATTAAAGTAAAAGAAATTGGCGATAATATAAAAGGGAATATTAGAAGAATTTAAATAAACCAAGGAGTTCCTATGCTAGAAAATAATAGTTCAGACAAAGTGATTACAAATTTTGACGATACTGAAAATGTAAGTATGGCAGACTTATTAAAAGACTATGATCTTTCTTTAGAGAATATTAATTTAGGTAAAGAGTTAGATGTAACTATTACTGAAGAGAATTCTACTGGGTTTATGGTAAATTTAGGAATGAAATGTGAGGGAATAATTCCTAAGTCAGAATTTGAAGATGGTAAGATCCCTGATGAACTTAAAGTGGGTGCTGTTGTAAAAGCTAAGTTTATAAAGAATCGAGGGCGTCCTGTTTTATCGTACAAGGCAACCATTGAAAAAGCAAAATGGAATGAGTTAGAGGAAACATTTAAACAATCTAAACATATACGAGGTACAATACTTAAAACAAAAAAGGGTGGTTTTTTTGTAGATATTTCTGGTGTAAGAGCATTTTTGCCTATTTCTCAAGTGGATATTCGTTTTGCCAAGGATATAAATAGTTATGTTGGACAAACTTATGATTTTATAATTATAGAATTTTATAGGAATAAGAAAAACGTAGTTTTATCAAGAAGGAAACTTTTACAAGAAGCTAAAGATGTTGCTCTTAGTGAGGCTTTGAAAAAAATTGAAGAAGGGCAAATAATTGATGGCACAATTTCAAATATTAAAAAGTTTGGAGCTTTTGTAGACCTTAATGGCGTAAAGGGTTTGTTACATATCGGAGAACTTGCTTGGTACAAAGTTAAAAAAGTTGAAGACTTACTTCATATAGGACAACAAATAAGAGTGCAAGTTTTAAAGGTAGACAAAACTTTAGGTAAAATTTCATTAAGTATGAAAAATCTTGCTCCACATCCTTGGGATAATTTTGATGAAAGGTTTCCTATAGGACTTATAACAAGAGGAATTGTAGTTTCAATTGTAGATTATGGAGTTTTTGTTGAAATAGAGCCAGGAATAGCTGGCTTATTGCATTCGTCTGAATATGCGTGGAATAATAGTGCAGCATTGCTGAAGAAAGAAATTAAAAAAGGACAAGAAATAGAAGTTAAAATAATAAGTGTAGATAAAGCAACCAAAAAGATTGCTTTATCTGTAAAACAAATACAAGAAAGTCCTTGGGATGTAGCTTTTAAACACTATACTCCAGGAACAAAGGTTAAAGGTGTTGTTGCAAATATTATGCCTTTTGGAGCTTTTGTTAAACTTAAAGAAGGGGTGGAAGGTCTTATACATATAAGTGATTTTTCTTGGACCAAAACAATAAAAAATCCTGAAAGTATGTTGAAAAGAGGTGACGAAGTTGAAGTAATTATTTTAGAACTTAATCCAAAAAGTGAAAGAATCTCTCTTTCTTTAAAGCATGTTAAAGAGAACCCTTATAAAAAATATAAAATAGGGAATGTAGTTAAAGGTAAAGTTGTTAGAGTTGTAGATTATGGGGCTTCTGTTGAATTAGAATCAGAAGTAGAAGCATTTATAAGAAATAATGAATTTTCTTCTATGTTAAATAATGAAAGATCTCAAAGTTTATTTAAAGAAGGGCAAGATATAGAAGCTAAAGTAATAAAGGTTGATTTAAAAAATCGTAAGATAGAGATTTCTATAAAAAGATTAGAGTTAGAGAGACAAAAAGATTTAATAAAACAGTATTCAAATCAAAATAGTGCAGTTACTTTAGGAGAAACACTTTCTGAAGAATAACAATTTTTGTAAAAACTAATTACGAAAATATTTTAAAAGTAGCAAATCTAGCTAGCATGATGTTTTATTACTTATTTGTTGTCTTTCATTGTTGTGTTGATTGTTAATTTATTAGTTAAACGACGTGTAGTAATAGTGTTACGTACCAGATCTGGAGAAACTGGTACGTTAAAAATTATGTGGTTGTCATGACTGTGAATAATTTCTATTGACAATATTGCATTCCCTTCATTGTCAATAGGTACTAACATTTCTGCACCGTCTAGCATGGCATCTATACTAAACCAACTTACAGTGACGATGTTTGTAGAAAAATTATTTCTGCAATATAGAAAAATCTATAAAACCAGAAAATATATTTTTTATGTACATTAAAAGAGAAATTCTATTAAGTTTAATATTTTCTTCATTTACCATAATCATAACTTTATCAAAAAAAGAATCAATACTCATTTTTAGCTCTAAGGCTGTGTCAAATATTTTATCGTAATCATTGTTTGTTGTATATTTTTCAATTAGGTCTTTTGAAATTGTAGCTTTTTCAAAGAGATTTTTTTCTGACTCTTCGCTAAGTAAAGATGTGTCTACTGTATTTTTAATTTTTATATTTTGTTTTTTTGCTTGATTTAAAATGTTGTTTATTCTTTTAAACACGCCAGCAACAGAAGTAAAATCCCCTTTTTGTTTTGCTTTTTGTAAAGATAAAAGTTTTAATTTTAATGAAGCAAGTTTTTTAATTCCATATATTTTTGATTCATTTATAACAGCTTTAATTTCAGAAGAATCAAATCCTTCAGTTTCAATAAGACTTTCTATTCTTTGCCATAGAAAGTTTGTTAATTTCTCTTGAAGGTTTGTTGCTGTTATGTTATTTTTTATATGATCTGGAAGAAACTCAAAAACATACTTTATTACTTGCGATAAATCTTCCCATGGCACTATTTCTATAGCTATTCTTATAAAACCCATGGCTGTTCTTCTAAGACCGTAAGGGTCTGCTGAACCTGACGGTTCTAAACCTATAGAAAAATTTGTTGCTAAAGTGTCTATTTTGTCTGCCATAGATATTATAGAAGCTAGTTTGGATGTTGGTAAACTTCCAGACGAAGTTAATGGAAAGTAGTGCTCTTGTAATGCTTGTGCAACTTCTGAACTTTCTTTAAGTTTTAAAGCATAAATTTTACCCATTATCCCTTGCAGTTGGGGATATTCAAAAACCATTTCACTTACTAAATCTGCTTTGGACAACATTACAGCTTTTTCTATTAAAACACTATCTACATTTAAATTGAATTCTTTATTCAAGAACAAAGCAATCTGTTTTATACGTAAAACCTTTTCGTAAACAGTTCCTATTTCTTTGTGAAACACAACACCTTTTAACTTTTCAATATTATTTTCTAAACCATTTTTTAAGTCATTGTTATAAAAGAATTCTGCATCAGCAAGTCTTGCTGAGACAACTTTTTGATAACCTTCTTTAACTATATCTTGATATGTTGAAATACCGTTTTTTATTCCTACAAAATGGTTTGAAAAATTTTCGTTTTTGTCATTTACAGCAAAACACTTTTGACTTTTTCTCATACATACTGTTAAAACTTCTTTAGGAAGGTTAAGGTACTTGTTATCAAAAGAACAACAAATTGAAGTAGGATACTCTACAAGATAATTTACTTCGTTAATAAGTGTTTGGTCAGGCAATATGGTGCCTATATTGTTAATGGAAGATTTAATAGAACTTTCTATTTCTTTTCTTCTCTCATCTTGATTTACTATTACAGATTTATTTTTTAATATAGATAGATAGTTTTCAGGTAAATCTATTTTTATTTTTCTGTTATCGTAAGAATGAAGCCCTATTGTCCAATTAGAGGATGTAACGTCTGCAATTTTAAACTTAATTATATTTTTGCCAAATAAAGCAACTATGTTCCTTATAGGTCTAGCAAATTTAAAGCCACTTTCTTCCCAAGTCATACTTTTAGGGAAACTTATACTTTTTATAATTTCAGAAAAAATTGTTCTTAAAAGTTTTTGTGTTTTTTCACCTTTAATTTTTTTTGTAAAACAGAGATATTCACCTTTTTCAGTGACTTTTGTTTGTAGTTTTTCTACTGTAGTACCATTTTTTGTGGCAAATCCTAAGGCTGCTTTTGTAAAATTGCCATTAATATCTTTTGCAGCTTTTATAGAAGGTCCTAAAAGTTCTTCAGTTATGTCGTTACTTTTTTCATGAAGATCCTCAATAATTAGCACAAGTCTCCTAGGTGTAGCGTAAGCTTTTATGTTGTTAAAATTTAAACCATAATTTGTAAGAGTTTTAGTTGCAAACTGTTTAATTTGGTCTAAAGCAGGGTCAATGTAAGACGTAGGAATTTCTTCTACACCTATTTCAAGTAATGCGGTTTGAATATTTGCTGTGCTCATTATGTGCTCCGATTTATATGTTATTTAGATATTGTTTGTATATATTTTTCTGCAACCGTTTTTGCGATTGTGCGTACGCTTAAAATGTATCCAACTCTTTCAGATACAGAAATTGCTCCCCTAGCGTCTAACAAATTGAACAAGTGAGAACATTTCATTACAGCATCATAAGCAGGCAGTGGCAAATTTTTTTTGCTAAGTTTTTGTGCTTCTTTTTCCCAATCTGCAAAATGTTGTTTTAATATACTAGTGTCAGCATGTTCAAAATTGTAATGAGACCATTCTATTTCATCTTCCTTATGTATGTCTCCATATGTTAACTCATCATTCCATTGTAAGTCGTAAACACTATTTTTTTTTTGTACATACAGTGCTAAACGTTCAATACCGTACGTAATTTCAGCTGATATTGGGTTTAGTGATATGCCACCAACTTGTTGAAAATATGTAAATTGTGTAGTTTCCATTCCATCAACCCATACTTCCCACCCAAGTCCCCAAGCCCCAAGCGTAGGAGACTCCCAGTCATCTTCGACGAATCTTATATCGTGTTTTTTAGGGTCTAGCCCTATAGTTTTTAAACTTTTTAAATAAATAGTTTGTATATCTTTAGGAACAGGTTTCATAAGTACTTGGAATTGATAAAAATGTTGTAACCTGTTTGGGTTTTCTCCATATCTGCCGTCAGTTGGCCTTCTTGAAGGTTCTACATAAGCTACATTCCAAGGTTTTGGTCCTAGAGCGCGCAAGAAAGTGACAGGATTAAATGTTCCAGCACCTTTTTCTAAATCGTAAGGTTGCCATATCAAACAACCTTGTTTTGCCCAAAATTGTTGTAGTTTAAAAATGATTTCTTGAAAATTCATGTAGTCCTCTAATTACCATGCAATAAATTTGAAAACATATTTTAACAAAAAATTATGTATACATACAAAACAAATTGTTCAAGAGCATAAATTTAAAGTGTTTTACACTATTTTATAGATTTATCTACAAAAGCTACGAAAAGAAAAAAGAAAAGATGAAACAAATTTTTTTGGCAGCATATAATTTTGACTAGTTTAGCTTTTTTGGTAGGGTTGTTAAAACCTTACATTTGGCAAGAAATTGCTATAGACTTTAATGATTACAAATTTGTGTGTTTGTGTGTTTGAAGTAAAACGATACAGTATGGTTTGATTTTGGATATGTAAAATGGTAAATTAAAATAAAAAATATACACACAGGTACAGTTTAGTTACAAATTTAGAATATAAACAAAGAATAGATTGTACATTTAAAGGGACTCAAGAAGTGTTTAAGAGTGATGGAATTAAGATAGGTAAAAATATTTTTGGAGTAGGTGTTGGTGGTTTGTCTATTATGGCGCATCCTTATTATGCGCATTATAACGATAAATCTTTGTTGAGAAACCTTGTTGATAGTGGTCTTGGTGGAATAGAAGTTTGGCGTGTAAAACATACTGATAGTTTAGTGAAAAAGTTTTTAGAATTAGCAAAAGAATTTAATCTTCTTATAACAGGGGGAGGGGGGTCTGACTGTCATGGTCCATTTGAAAAAGATGCTTCTCTTATGGGTAGAATAAAGGTACCTTATTATATTTTAGATAATTTAAAAATGGCAAACAAAAAACAATTAAACAAGTTAATGATATAATGGAATATATAAATAAAACGGTTTTTATAAATTATTTAAATTGTCCTACTCTTGCATGGCTTACTAAAAGAAATAAAATCCCAAAACTTACAGGTTTAAATAACGATTTTCTTGTATATGAAGGCAAAATTATTCGTCAAAAAGCATGGCAAATTTTTAATAATGTTGTTGTACAAAAAAAAGTTGGAGATGAAGATGTGTTTTTACAGACAAAAAAGTTGGTTGCAGACTATAATATAGATACAGTTTGTAATGCTTGTTTTGTTCAAGGCGGATATTATGTAAAAGTAGATATATTAAAAAGGATTGACAAAAATTCATGGCACTTGTTTGAAGTAAAGTCTGGTAGCAAGTATAAGGTAAAATATATAAACGATGTGGCTTTTGCTGCGATGGTTTTATCAAAAGCAAATATAAATGTGTCTAAGTACAGTGTGTTATATTTATCGAATAGTTATCGTTTAGGCATGCAAATAGATAGTCTTTTTAAAGAAATAGATTCTACTGAAAAAGTAGAACTTACACTTTTAGATTTTCTTTCCGTTTCAGACCAAGCAATAAAAGAAATAAGTTCTGAAAATATGCCTGAACCATACTTAAAAAGAAGTTGTAAGAATTGTCCTGTGTTTGATATATGTATGGGTAAAAATGTTAACAATCATATTTTTGACTTGCCAAGACTATCTGTTCCTGTTATGGAAGAGTTAATAGCACTTAAAGTAGACACCATTGATAAGGTTCCAGATGATTTTAAACTTACTCAGATGCAAAAAATAGTTAAGGACAGCGTTTTAACAAACACAACTTACATTTCTAATACTTTGCTTAGTGAGCTTAGCAATATAAAACAACCGTATTATTATCTTGATTTTGAGTCTGTTACTATGATAATGCCTTTATATCCTGACATTGCTCCGCACACTCAAGTATTAACACAGTTTTCTTTGGATAAAACTGACAATGTAGGAAATATATTAAATCATTACGAATATATTGCAGACTATACAAAAGATTGTCGTAGAGAATTTGCAATGCAGCTTATTAAGTGTTTAAAACAAGATGGTACTATTATAACTTATTCAAACTCAGAACGTATATCTATATTAAAGCTTGCTAGGTTGTTTGAAGATTTAAGTGACAGCTTAAACAAAATAGTTGATCGAATTGTTGATTTAGAACTGATTTTAAAGAAAAATTATTATGATGTAAATTTTCATGGACGAAGTTCAATAAAAAAAGTTTTACCTGTCTTGGTACCAAAAGAAACTTACTTAGATTTAGAAATAGGTTATGGTGGTGATGCTGCAGCTTCTTTTGCTTTTATGGCTATGGGAATGTATGATGAAAAACAGATAGAGCAAACAAAAATGAATTTATTGAAATATTGTGCAAAAGATACTGCTGCTATGATTTATATACATCAATTTTTAATTAATATTGCTAAAAATAAATACAGTTAGTGTATAGTTAGCACATAATGAGATAATTAGTATAGTATCTTAACTACGTTACAAGTGATTCACTAAGATAGCAATCGCAAGTAAACATTTAAACAAAATAGCAAACTAGCAAAATGATAAGACAAGCAAGAGTTAACTGTATTTAGCTTCAAACAATGAATAAGGTCTGTCTAAAAACCTTAGCGCATATCCTTGCAATTATAGGCATTAGGGTTTTTT
>JAIRNY010000017.1 GCA_031257835.1 Candidatus Endomicrobiellum cryptotermitis | reverse complement strand
CAGTGGGCTTGTTTCCTTATTTGCATTCACCTATTTTAGCATACTTGCCCTAAAAAGACGACTTGGGAATTTGTTCCCTCTGCGGACTTTCGTCAGCAGCTTCCAACCGGTTTCCTTGTGCCTAGAACAAGTTTTGTAATATTATTGTTTTAACGTTTTCATCTACAATTCGTTTTGGCATAGAAAAAGCAGTTTTTATTAAAAAATCTTGAGTTAAATCTTTAAGTTTACATATTTTTGTATATTTGTTTGCATTTTTAGTTTGTATTTGAGATATGTCTGTTGTATCGGGAAAAACTATAAAATTTTGTATAAAAGGTCTAAACTTTTCTTCTTTTTTAGTGTATTTAAAGTCATGTAAAATTTTTTGTATACGGTTACTTACCTGCTTAAACTGATTTTCAGACTGTTCAAAAAAATTTCTTCTTTTAGTAGAAACTTTTTCTATATTATTTGTAACAACTTTTGTAGGATCATTAATGCTTCCTGTAATTGTTGCATTAGGGAAATATTTTGCTTCAAATAACATTATTGAAAATGGTAGTGGAGATGCTGTAAAAGCTATTATATCTATTTCTTGTCCGTTAATTATAATATTTTCTTTTGGTTCATAAGGGTGTTGCATAAATACTTTTGTCATGCTTTTTAATTTGCTTTGAACTTCGTCTTCAAAAAGTTGTCCAGCACCTTTATCGTCAAGATTTAACAATTCTGTAAGTATAAGTAAATGATTTTCTTTTTGTAAGTTTTCAATCGTTTTTGTTTTGTCGTCCTTCACACTTAAAGCTTTTTTGATTTTTAACTCTATCTTTATAATTGCATTAAAGTTATTATAAAGCATATGCTTTTGTAAGGCGTACACTGAATTATCTAAAATATTATTAAAAGCTATAAAAAAAGATTTATTTATTTTGCAGTAAATGTCAGTTTTTTTAAGTTTAATAAACTTGATTTCAATGTATGAAGCTTTGGTTTGTAATGTTGATATAGTGCTTTCTATTTCTGTTGTTATGTCTTGTAAATAATAAGTTTTTATTGTGCCGCTAGTTATATCTTCAATTTCAATATATTGGCGTATTTCTTTTTGATTTTTTAAAATTAAATCGCTGTATGGTTTTACTACATTATCGTAAACTTCAGATAAAAGTTCGTTAAGTTTTGTTTTTGATTTTTCTAAATCATTTATTAAGTCATGCCTAGCACTTTTTAAGAATTCTAATGTGTTAGCAGACCAGTTTAATTCCAAAACTTGTAGTTTTTGTTTTTGCTCATCAAATGCTGCAGATAATTGTTCAGAAGTTTGTTTTTTTATAAGTTCGTTATTTAATGTAATATATGCTGTGATTCTATTATTTCTTCTATCAATTAATATAAAAGTACATACAGTTAGTAGTAGCCACAATAACAGCTCTGGTTTAGCTTTTATGTTAGTAATTGTATAGTAATATGCTTGATATAAAAAAATGTCAATAAGAAGATATTTGCTGTCTCTATCTATACTTTTAGTATCAAAATTATATTTTGGTGTAATTTGTAAATATTTATAAGGATTTGTTGAAAAAAAATTTCCTGTTGTAAAAGCAATAAATATGAATATAGGTAAAGTAAGAATTTCTAAAAATATGTAATCTTGCAGGCAATATAATGGTAAGTTATTTATAAAACCTATAAGTAGTTTAAGAGAAGTTGTTTTTATTTTTAAAATATAGATAATAATTAATGTAAAAAAATACAAATTTCTGTTAAAGAAAAATGAGTTAAAGTTATTTTGTGCCACGAGAGGTAGCTTTTATATATTTGTTTTTGATAAGTGTTTGTTAATATATAAATATTAAATTTAAATAATATTGTTAAGCATATTGTTAGTCCAAAGAATACATCTATAATTTTATCAGGAATTTCTATAAACGTGTCTGCTATATAATTTATAAATATTGTGCTAATGCAAGAATTTGAAAAATTAAAAAAGTTGCCAAATAGGTGAGCAAAAAATAAAGAGTAAGGTTTATCACATAACATGTTTTGGAAAATGATGCTTCTTAATTATAGAAGAAAAAAATGCTGTCAAAAGGCCAGCACCAATACCATAAAATAATAAAAAAGATATCGCGTTGTTAAAATTAGATTTTAGTGAAGACTTTTGTTCTAAGTTATTATTTTTAAATATAGCGAGAATTACAGACTCACTCAAAAGCCCCAATATAATGCTCCAACAATGTTTACGGCTGCAAGATAAATAAAGTGAGGAGATGTTGACACCGAGAGTAGAATTGTGGAAGCAAAACTTACTATTATCCCCATGGGGATAATAGTAAGCTTCCTAGTACTATTGTTGCTACAAATGTCCCAACCATATCAAACATATAAAAAGTTGTAGCTGTTTTCATAAACGAAAGAATATCCAGACCAGTTTAAAAGAATAGAAAATATAGCAACAAGAAACAAAAATTTTTTATCGCGAAGTTTCCAATTATTAAGTTTGAAACTAGCTTAAAAAAATCATGAGAATATGATATTAATATTATTATAATTTTACAAGTAAATTTTAATTTTATTATAATACAAACATGGTTAAAATTAAAGATATTATTTTTAGATGGGTTTTATTTGTAATTTTTACTCTTTCTGCTGTTGTTATTACTCAAATAATTGTAGTAAAAAAGGCAGCAGCTATACTATCATCTGTTCCAATTGTAAGTTTGCCTACCTATTCTCCTCAAGATTTGTTAAATGATGTAAATTTAAGAGTTAAATATCTTGCTTCTAGAGTTAGGGATACAAATTTTTTTGTTTATACAGTAAAACCTAAAGATAATCTTTGGAAACTTGCAAAAAAACAAGGGTATTCAGTACATACCTTAATAGGTGTAAATCCTCAACTTAAAACGTATGAAATAAATGTAAATCAAAAAATTTTAATACCTTCTTCTGGTGGGTGTTTGCATCCTGTCCAGGATAATGATACTTGGCAAAAGATAGCTCAACGCTATGATATAGATGTTGCCCAGTTGCAGTTGAAAAACTTTGGTGTTTCTAAGTTGGTTCAAGGAGAATATATATTTATACCAGGTAAATATCCATCAATAGATTTGATGAATAAAAGTATGCAGGACAAATACGAACAACGATCTTTGTTTCAATCTCCATTAAGCGGTAGATACTCTTCTGTTTTTGGTAAGCGCGTACATCCTGTAACAGGAAAAGTAAGTTTTCATGGTGGTATAGATATTGCAGTGCCGTCTGGTACTTGGCTGGGGGCTGCAGCTGATGGTGTTGTAATAGTTGCAAGTACTAATGTAACTCATTATGGTACTGCTGTTTTTGTAGATCACAAGAATGGTTATATAACCCACTATGGACACCTTTCTAAGTTATATGTAAGAGTTGGACAAAAAGTCAGCAAAGGTCAACTTATAGCTAAAAGTGGAGCGACTGGTAGAGTTACAGGCCCTCATTTACACTTTACAATAAAGAAAGGTGACAAAGCTTTAGATCCTATGAAGTTTATTTGGTAATCTATTTACAATTGACTCTTTTCTGTTTTTGTTTAGCATTTCTATCTTTTTATACAAAAATTTCATTTCCTACTCTGTCTGGGCATCTATTATTTATTCATCCAGGAGTTAAATCGTCGTTGTTTCTAAATTTGTTTAACGCCGTATAGTTTGAGACAAAAAAGTCCATTGCTCCGGTGCTTACTCTCCAAAATAGTGTTGGTTCTTCTAATCTTGTAATTTCATTAGTTCTAATGTCAGGAGGGGCTATAACTGCAACTTTAAAGGCTTTTGAGGTAGATAGTTTCCTATTACAGCAATATCTATAAAAGGACTGTCAATGTATGTATCTTGTGATACTAAAATTATATCCTGACTGTTCCCCAGGAACTTCAATTCTTCTTTATGTTGTAGGTAAAAACATGAAAAACCCTTAAAAAATATACTTCTTAAATTTTTCTCTACACTTTTTTCTATAACTTTTTATAGGTAAGAACTTTGAAATTATAAAAACTACCCCAAAATAATATTTATTTAAAATTTGTCTTGTTTTTGATAATTTGTTGAAATAAATTATATAGTTTAAAAAATCATAAAAATTATTCTTGTCAGTTCTATTGTAGTCTTTAGGGAAGTTAACTTGTTTTAATAAATCTACTATATATGGAAGCATATCTTTAATATTATGTGAACGTTCTATGCTTTGAATGATTAATTGAATAAAAGATACTTTATAATTTTTAAATATGTTTTTTTTATTTAAGTAATCGTATATATTTTTAACAGCTTTAAAAATATCGTTTCTATTTTTCTTGCTAGAAAGTATAGAGTTCGGGCTTAATCTGTAAATGTAAAGACGTTCGTTAATAAAATAAGTTTCTTTAAATTGTGTAAAAAATGTATAATAAAATTCCAAATCTTCAAAAAAAATATTTTCTGAAAATTTGATATTGTTTTTCTTTATTGTACTTGAACGATATACTTTATTCCAACAATTTATAGGGAAATTATTTATATTTTCAAAAGTTATGCCTAATGACCCTTTATTAGTTGTCAAAAAGTAATTGTCCTTTGTAAATGTTTTTTTAATGTCATCAAAAATTTTAATATTAAACCATACGCTGTTTAGGTTTAATGTCTCTAATTTAATATAAGCAATCTCTAAAAAATTAGGTTCTATGTAGTCGTCAGCATCAATAAAAGAAATATACTTTCCAACTGCGTTTTTTATGCCAATATTTCTTGCGGCTCCGGGAAGTTTGTTGGCGTCCAATCTTATTATTTTTATTCTATTATCTTTTTTGGCAAGACTTTCGACAATCTTTATAGAACTATCTGTACTACAATCGTCAATACAAAGTATTTCTATATCTTTTAAGATTTGTGATATGACGCTTTCCAAACATTGTTCTATATATTTTTCAACATTATAAATTGGAATAATAACTGAAACTTTTGGGGTATTTGGCATAAAATCCTCTACAATTTGTTAAATTATACCAAAATTATCTATGTTTGACGAATATTATTTAAAGATATACAATTAATATATTGGTGACATGATTTTTATAGAAAATTTATAATAATTTATGGACTTAATATGAAAGAGATTAATGAAAAAAAACTTTTAAGAGTAGCTAAAAAACCATCTAAAGTTGCAAAGAAGTTGCACTCTTTTTATAAAGGTAAAATAGAAGTAGTACCGAAATGTCAAGTTAAAAGTTTGAACGATTTTTCTATATGGTATAGTCCAGGTGTTGCCGCTGTTTGTACTGATATTTATAAAAATCAAGACCTTGTTTATGAATATACAAATAAAGGTAATAGTCTTGCAATTATAAGTGATGGGTCCAGAGTTTTAGGCCTTGGCGATATTGGCGCACAAGCTAGTATGCCTGTTATGGAAGGTAAAGCTCTTCTTTATAAATATCTTGGCGGAATAGATGCATATCCAATATGTCTTGGCACAAAGGATGAAAAAGAAATAATAAAAACAGTTAAAATTTTGCAACCTTCTTTTGGTGGTGTAAATTTGGAAGATATATCACAACCTAAATGTTTTTCTATTTTGAATACTTTAAGAAAAGAATGTTCTATACCAGTTTGGCATGACGATCAACAAGGTACTGCTCTTGTTACTTTAGCAGGTTTTATAAATGCTTTAAAAGTTGTAAGTAAAAAAGCGCACAAGGTTAAAATAGCAATGATAGGCGCAGGAGCAGCTAATGTGTGCATAGCTAGACTTTTAATTTTATATGGTGTAAATCCTAAAAATGTGGTTATGGTTGATGTTAATGGCACATTACATAGAGAACGATTTGATTTAAAGTTGTTCTATGAGCAATGGTCGCTTGCCATAGACACAAATGGCAACAATATTAGAGGTGGTATTAAGGAAGCAATAGTAAATGCCGACGTTGTTATTGCTTTGTCTAGACCAGGACCTGAAGTAATAAAAAAAGAATATATATCCTTAATGGCAAAAAATCCAATAGTGTTTACTTGCGCAAATCCAGTTCCGGAAATTTGGCCTTGGCAAGCAAAAGAAGGAGGTGCGGCTGTGGTTGCAACAGGTAGGAGTGATTTTCCTAATCAAGTAAACAATTCTTTAGGGTTCCCTGGCGTTTTTAGAGGAATTTTAGATGTAAAAGCTACAACAATTACAGATACAATGTGTATAACTGCTGCTTGTGAACTTGCTTCTTGTGTACCTGACAATAAAATAAAACCGGACAAAATTATTCCAACGATGGACGATTGGGAAATTTTTCCTAAAGTTGCAGCTGCAATTGGTGTAAAAGCTATAAAAGAAAAAGTTGCATACAGAAAATTAAGTTACGATGAGATTTATGAAAATGCGAAAAAAATTATAAAAAGGAGTAGGCAAGTAACAGAGACAATGATGAAAAAAGGTTACATAAAAAGTGCGAAATATAAAATCTGAAGTTATAACAAAGACAATAGAAGATTTATGTGCTAAAACTAACTTTCAATTACCCGATGACGTTTTATATTCTTTAAAACAAAATATTTTGCACGAACATGGCATAGCCAAAAATGTTTTAGAAGAAATTATTGAAAACGCAAATATTGCAAAAACTGAAAGTTTGCCATTATGCCAAGACACTGGTGCAGCTAACTTTTTTGTAAAGTTAGGGGCAGATGTATGTATAGAAGATGGAACTATTTATGATGCGATAAATAATGGTGTTTGTTTAGGATATAAAAATAATTATTTACGTAAGTCCATTGTTTGTGATCCTTTAAACAGAAAAAATACGCAAAATAATACACCTGCAAATATTTATATTGATATTGTTATTGGGGATAAAATAGAAATATCTTTTTTGCCTAAAGGTGGTGGCAGCGAAAATGCAAGTGCTTTAAAGATGCTTGTGCCATCTTGTGGTTGGGATGGAGTAAAAGAGTTTGTTTTAAATGTTGTAGACAATTATGCTAGAAATGCCTGTCCTCCTTTGATTGTTGGTGTAGGTATAGGAGGAGATTTTTCTTCAGTTGGGCTTTTAGCAAAAAAGACTTTACTTAGAGAGATCGGTAGTATAAACAGTAGTCCTTTTTATAATGATAAGGAAAGAGAGCTGTTAGAAGATATAAATAAATTAAATATAGGTCCCATGGGATTGCGTGGCAAAACTACTGCGTTAGCAGTTTTTATTGAAACAAAACCTACTCATATAGCTTCACTTCCAGTAGCGGTAAGTATTCAATGTCATTCTTGTAGAAGGCAGACTATCATAATATGAATGTATGCTTAAATGATTTAATTTTTAATTTAAATAACTTAAAAGTGGGGCAAAGAGTTTTGCTTAGTGGAACAATTTATACTGCAAGAGATGCTGCTCATAAAAGAATTATAGATTTACTAGATTCTGGGAATAGAGACAAAATTCCTTTTAATTTGAATGATTCTGCAATTTATTACTGCGGTCCTACACCGTTAAAACCAGGTAATATTGTTGGAGCTTGTGGCCCTACAACATCTTCTAGAATGGATATTTTTACTCCAAGACTGCTTAAAGAAGGTGTAAAAGTTTTAATAGGAAAAGGAAATAGGTCTAAAAATGTTGAAAAATCAATAGGGGAAAATAAGGCAATATATTTTATAGCTACCGGCGGAGTTGCTGCGCTTATTTCTAAATCTGTAGTAAAAGCGGCCTTGATTGCTTTTGAGGATTTAGGTCCGGAAGGTGTTTACAGGTTTGAGGTAAAAAATATGCCACTTGTTGTTGCTATTGATAGTTATGGCAACAATATTTTTTTTAGAGGATAATAATGTTTTTAGCTTTAGATATTGGCAATACGAATATAACAGTAGGATTGTTTAAAATGGATGGCCGAAACATTTTAAACAATCCTTTAAAAGTTTGGAGAATGTCTACAGTAAAAGTACAAACTTCAGATGAATATGCAACTATGCTTATGGATATGTTTTTTTATAATGGTTTTGATTCTAAAGATGTAAAGCATATTGCTGTTGCAAGTGTAGTACCTTCTTTAAATGTTGTTTTTGAAGAAATGGCAAAAAAGTATTTTAATAAAAAGATATTTTTCGTAAATTATAAAAATGCTGGCGGTTTAAAATTTGCATCTTTAGATAAGAAAGACGTTGGTGCAGATAGAATTGCAGATGTTGTTGCTGCTTATGTTATGTATGGTGGTGGTTGTGTTATTATTGATTTTGGTACAGCAACAACTTTTGATTGCATAGACTCTAAGGGAAGATATTTAGGTGGTTCAATTGCTCCAGGCCCGTTAATTTCTGCGCAGTCTCTAAGTTTAAAAACAGCTCAATTACCGCAAGTTGAACTTAAAAAACCTTTAAAAACTATAGGTACAACAACGGTTGAATGTATACAAGCAGGACTTTATTTTGGATATGTAGGCCTTGTTAAAGAGATTATAAAACGAACAAAAAAAGAAATGAAAGTCAATCATATAATTGCAACAGGTGGACTTGCTAGTTTGATGTTAAATGAAATAGATGAAATAGAAGTTATACTTCCAAACTTGACATTAGAAGGCATAAGAATTATATGGGAAAAAGAAATAGGAGATTAGAAAAATGAACAAAATTTTTACATTTTTCGTAATTTTTTTGTTAGTTTCTCAATGTATAGCAAACCCATATACATCTTTTAATTCTGTTTTAGATACTTTGCTTAAAGAAGACGCTCAAAAAAGTCTTGATGTTTTTACAGAAGATTTTGGACAAGCAATTTCTGGAGGGGCTTGTGGTATAGGAGCTACGCTTGGACTTCTTGGCGTATATGGTAGTTTAAAAGCTTCTTATAGGACTATTTCTAAAGACAATATAATTGTTAAAGATACAGCCTCAAAAGGGCTGTTTTTCCCTATGCTTCACTTTTGTGTAGGGTTGCCTTATGATTTTAATGCTATTTTAAGATTCTCAAGGTTTGATGATACAACTGTTATTGGACTAGGTTTACTTTATGATCTGTTTAACCCCAAAACTATTATAGTTCCTACTATTTCTTTACAGTCTGTTTATAATACTGCGTCTACTAACGCACATGGCAACGAATTTAAAGCTTGGAACTTAAAAAATTCTATTCTTTTTCAGTTTTCTAAAGTTCCCTTTATCAAACCTTACATAGGTTTAAATTATGATATTACTCACATTAAGGCATATTCGTCTAAATATTGTGGTACGTTTTCAGATGTATATGGTTTTGGTTATGGGGCAGGGTTAAGTGTTAGTTTAGGCATTTTTAGTTTTGTTGTAGATGCTTTTATTTATGAAGATAGACCTACTTATAATTTAGGTATGTTTGTAGGTTTTTGATTTTTTACACCTTGAGAAAGACAGGTATTTTTTATAAAATAATAAATTAGTATAGTTTTAGGAGTTTTTGATGAAGATTCGTGTGATTTTTGTGTTTTTTATGTTATCTTTTGCTTCTTTTGTTTATGCTACAGATACAATATCTCGTGTTTTAGTTGAAGGACTTCACAGTGTTAAATTGAGAACAGTTTTATCGTCTATTAGTGTTAAAAAAGGTGAAGTCTACTCTGCAGATGTTGCTAGAGAGAAAGTTCGCTCTATATCTGCTCTTGACTATTTTGAAAATGTTGAAGTAAGTTTTGATGATCAAAGAGGAATTTTAACTTTTAGAGTTACAGAAAAACCTTATATAAATCGCGTTATGTTTAAGGGAAATTCCGCCTTTTCAACAGGCAAACTAAAAAGTACAAGTGTATTAAAAGAAAAAGAATATTATGATCTTTCAAAATTGGAAGAAACTAAAAATAAAATATTGGAGTTGTATAGTGATAAAGGCTACACAGACTGCAAAATAGAGGCTTACCCAACTTTAGATGCAGATACAAATAAGATCACTATAGCTTTTATTATAACAGAAAATAATAAGGTTGTTATAGGTGGAGTTGATGTTGATGGTGTGTGTTCATTTAGTACTAAAAAAATTCTTAAACTTATGAAGACAAGACCGAAAAAAATATTTAAAGAAGGTGTTTTTCAAGCAGATTTGATGACAGTACAAACTTTTTATAAAGATAATGGTTTTATGGACTATCAACTGGTGTCTTCTTCTATTACTTATAATGAAAGCAGAACAGAAATGTTTTTAAAAGTCAGTATAAGTGAAGGTAATAAGTACGAAATTGGGAGTGTAAGTTATAGTGGAACTTTTGCTATTGATGATAAAGGCATTCAAAAAGTGATTAAATTGAAAAAGAAACAAATTTATAATCAAGATAAAATTATCAAAATAGGTAGAGCTATATATTCTTTATATTCTGATAAAGGTTATTTAAATGCAAAAATTGAGCCAGAATTTAACAAGTCAAGTGAAGTTTCTGGTGTGGTGGACATAAACTTTTCAATTCAAGAAAATACAATTGTATATGTAGGGAATATTTATATTGATGGGCTTATATCTATAAAGGATAAAGTAATAAGGAGAGAGCTTCTTTTATCTCCAGGTGATGTATTTTCTTTACAGAAAGTGCGTAGAAGCGTAGAAAAAATTTATAATTTAGGTTTTATTGAAAGTGTTGAAACAGAACCTATGCCAACGGGTGTTCAGGACGTCTTAGACTTGTCTCTTGCCATTAGAGAAGGTAGTCTTGGTAGTATTATTGCAGGTATTGGGTATTCTTCAGTTGAGCAATTAATAGGCTCTTTGCAATTTCAACATTTGAATTTGTTTGGATTAGCTCAAAGATTAAATTTGTTGTGCGAGTTTGGTGCTCATAGGCGCAATTATGAGCTAGACTGGACTGACCCAAGGATTCTAAATCAAAATGTGAGTTTAACTTTAAGCCTTTTTGATATAAACAGAAAAAAAGAGTATACAAGTACTACACATCCTTATGAAGAGGCAAGAGTAGGTTTTTCTACAAAGCTTGGTCCACGGTTAAGTGATTATGTAGTATTGATGTTTGGGTATACTCTTGAAGATATAAAACTTAAAGATATACAAGATGATGTAAAAAGACACATAGAGCAAGATGCTGGTCTTTCAAAGGGGAAAACATCTAGTGTATTTACAGAGATTGTTTATGATTCTAGGGATTATGTTTTTGACCCTACCAAAGGCAATAGACAACTTCTTAAATTTCAAATAGCAAGTAATAAGCTTGGAGGAGATCTAAATTTTGTAAGAGGTATTGCAAGGTCTACTTGGTATTTTCCAACTTTTTGGAAATTTGTGTTGAGTACTAATGTTGAACTTGGTGCAATTACAGCTTATGGAGGGCAGAGTTTGCTGCCTATTTATGAAAAGTTTTATATAGGTGGATCAAGTGATGTTAGAGGTTATAAACCTAGAGTAGAAATAGGGCCTGCTAATGGTGGAAAAGTAAAAGGTGTTTTAAATTTAGAGTATAAATTCCCTATAGTTGCAGAAAAGGGCAGATCAATACTTGTAGGGGCTTTCTTTTACGATATAGGTGGTTCTTGGGCAGATTTTAATACTATAAATTTAGATTTTGGTACAGCTGAAAAGAATTTACGTTCTGGAGTTGGGTTTGGTATAAGAATAGCAACGCCAGTTTTTCCTATAAGACTTGATTGGGGCTACGGCTTAAATCATAAAGAAGGTGAACCTTTACAACAGTTCTATTTTACTATGGGAAATGTTTTTTAAAAAATTTTTTTTATTAATTTTCTGTTTGGTTTTTATATCTTTAAGGGCATTTTGTCTAGATGATCCTTTAAATCTTGAACTTTTTAATAACGTTTTTTGTGTTGATATAGATGAGATATTTAATGCCCATCCAAAAACTATAAAATATAAAAATGAAATTAAAGATTTTGCCTATAAAAGAAAAATAGTTATAGAAGATTTAATAAAAGAGTTTGATAAATTAAAATTTAGAGCTGAAACTTTAAAGTCGGAAATATCAAAAGCAAAATTAGGCAATAATGAAGTGCTTACCACGCAACTTTCAAAAGAGTTAGATAATCTTTTAATAACTTTAAAAGAACAAAGTGTAAAAATTTCAGATTTGTCTGACGGTTCAAAAAAAGATATATCTTTACTTGAGCAACGTTATACTGTAGAAGTTTTAAAAGATATAGATGTTTTGTTAAAAGAGTTTGCAAAAAAATATTATGTTGATACAGTTTTAGATAAAAGAAGTGTTTTGTTTGGCAAATACAAAAATGTTACAGATGAAGTTATAAAAATGATAAAGGAAAAATAAATGCGGTTAACTGCTTATGAACTTGCAAAGATTGTTTCTGGAGAACTTATTGGCAGTAACGATATCATTTTAACAGGCGTTAATAGTCTCTCTAATGCAAAAGAAAATGAAGTTTCTTTTTTAGGAAACTTAAAATATCTGCAAGATGCTTTAACAAGTAAGGCTGGTGTCATTTTTGTAACATTTGATACAGATGTTTTAAAATTTAAAGATAAAAATATTATAAAAGTAGAAAACCCTCAGTATTCTTATAGTATAGTGCTTAGCTTAATAGAAAAGGAAAGATTGGAAGAAATAGAAAAGAAAGTACATAGTAGTGCTTTTATATCTAGTGATGCTGTTTTAGGTTCATCAGCTTATATTGGTCAAAATGTTGTTGTTGAAAGTGGCGTAAAAATTGGAAATAATGCGAAAATTTTTCCGAATGTTTATATAGGTAAAAATGTTGTAATTGGGGACGATTGTCTTGTGTATCCAAATGTAGTTATAAGAGAAGGTACAATTATTGGCAATAGAGTTATAATACAGTCCGGAGCTGTTATTGGGGGAGATGGTTTTGGTTTTGCAAATATTTCTGGAAAAATCCATAAAATTCCTCAAATAGGTTATGTGAAAATAGGAGATGATGTTGAAATAGGGGCAAATACTACTATAGATAGGGCTACTTTTGACTCAACTAAAATAGGTAATGGTACAAAAATAGATAACCTTGTACAGATAGCGCATAATGTTGAAATAGGTGAAAATTGTATTATTGTTGCCCAGGTAGGGATAGCTGGCTCAACACATATAGGTAATAATGTAACTATAGCAGGCCAAACTGGCCTTGTTGGACATTTAAAAATAGGTAATAATGTAACTATAGCAGGCCAAGCTGGCATTTCTGGAAATATCGAAGATGGTCAACAAGTAGGTGGAAATCCCATGGCACCTTTAAACCAAAGTATAAAAATAAGAGCTTTAATTAGAAAATTGCCTGAAATTTATAATGATTTAAGAAAAATAAAAAAAAATTAGGGGATAAGTAGAGCTTTATTATGATAAGACAAACGACTGTTTTAAAAGAGATTTTGATTGAAGGGGTAGGTCTTCATACAGGGAACAAAAGTGTTTTAGTGTTTAAGCCAGCTGTACATGCTAATTATGGTATAAGATTTATAAGAGTTGACTTGCCTAATAGCCCTGAAATAGAAGCAAATTATAAAAATACATCCACAGGGTCTGCTGTAAGGGGAACTGTAATAGAAAAATATGGTGCAAGGGTACACACAATAGAGCATATAATGTCTGCATGCGCGGCTTTAAATATTGACAATTTAATTATAGAAATAAACAATAACGAACCTCCAATTTTAGATGGAAGTTCGAAGATCTTTACAGAAACACTTTTAAATGCAGGTATACAAGAGTTGGATGCACAAAAGGAATTTTATACAATTAAAGATCCAGTTTATTTTGAATCTGAAAAGACTAAAATTTTTGCATATCCCAGCGATCATTTAGAAATAGAGTGCACTATAGGGTTTGATCATCCTTTTTTACAACATCAGAGTTTAACTTTAACAGACTTAAATAAAGATAACTACCTAAGTGATTTTGCAAGCGCTAAAACTTTTTGCTTTGATTATGAAATAGAAGCGTTGCAAAAAAATGGTCTTGCGCTTGGTGGATCAATGGAAAATGCCATAGTTATAGGTTTAGATGGAATACATAACAAAGAGCCTCTCCGTTATAGTGACGAATTTGTGCGACATAAAATTTTAGATTTGATAGGAGATCTTTATTTAGCAGGTAAACCTATTAAAGCAAAAATAGTTGCGCAAAAACCTGGTCATCAAAACAATATAAATTTTGTTAAAGAATTTGTAAGTAAAGCAATCATTGAAAAAAATAAAATTTCGGAGGGAAAAGTGAGTACATGTGTAGAGTTATCTCCAACTGAAAAAATTTTAAGTCATGAGGAAGTTTTAAAATATATTCCTCATAGGTATCCGTTTTTGATGATAGATAAAGTTAAAATAGATACTGCTGATAATACAAAAGCTGTAGGCTATAAATGTGTAAGTGGGAACGAAAATTTTTTTCAAGGGCATTTCCCAGGTTCTCCTATAATGCCAGGGGTTTTAATTATAGAAGCTATGGCGCAAACATCTTGTGTTATGTTTCTTTCTAGGCACCAGATGCAGGGTAAGTTAGCTTACTTTATGAGTATAGATAAGGCTAAGTTTCGTGTGCCTGTAAAGCCGGGAGATTTTCTTGAGCTTCGTGTTGAAATAATAAAAGATGGTGGTAAGCGTGGAAAAATGAAAAGTGAAGCTTATGTAGACGGTAAACTTGTAACGGAAGCGGAATTTATGTTTATTATTGTGGATAGGCAAAGGCAGTAGTTTACGAGGTGATTATGTATGATACATCAGACAGCTGTAGTAAGTAAGGGTGCTGTTATAGAAGATAATGTAGAAATAGGGCCTTATACAGTAATAGGTCCGGAAACAGTTATAAAAGCTGGAACTAAAATTCACGGGCAGTGCGTTATAGAATATGCAAAAATAGGCAAAAATTGTGAAATTTTTAACTTTTCTTCTATAGGGAAACGTCCTCAAGATTTAAAATATCAAGGAGAACACACCAATGTTATACTTGGTGATGGTACAACTGTAAGAGAGAGTGTTACGTTAAATAGGGGAACTGCAGCAGCAGGCCAAACTGTTGTAGGTAAAAATTGTTTGCTTATGGCTTGTGCTCATATAGCTCATGACTGCATTATTAAGGACAATGTAATTGTTGGCTATTCAACAGGTATTGCTGGACATGTAGAAATTGACGATGGAGCAATTCTTAGTTCAGGGATTGGTGTGCATCAGTTTTGTAAAATAGGAAAATCTGTAATGATTGGTGCCGGTGCTATGATTAACATGGATGTTATACCTTACGTAACTGCTCAAGGAGACAGAGCAGTTTTAGCTGGCCTTAACCTTATAGGTTTAAAAAGAAAAAAAGTTAAGTTTTCAGAAATAGAGGATATAAAGTCTGCATATAGAATTCTTTTTATGTCTAAGCTAAGCTTAGATGATGCTATAGCAAAACTAGAGGAATCAGCTTCCCCATATGTTAAAGATATAGCAGATTTTATAAAAAATTCTCAGCGGGGCATTATAAGACCAAAATAATAAATGTTTTATTTTATAATAAACTTATAATTTTGCTTGAGAGGATTTATGGAGAAACTAGTCCTGTCAGTTTTAATCTTTGTGTGTTTTGCTTGTACTGCTTTTAGTGCAATAGAAGGTGATTAAGAACTTAGTATAAAAGCTGGTGCTGATGTTTTAGGAAGATTAGTCACTTCTGATAATAAAGTTTTTGTCAATGGCTAGAATCTTGGATCTTTTCCAAAAAGTACAAATGATAAAGTTAATGTAGGTGTTGATTTAGCATTAGAATACTTAATATACAACTGCAAGTAAATTAAAATGGGGTTTAGAAATTGTTTATTCTGTTTCAAGACCTATTTCTGAATTTTGGAGTTATTAAAAAATGATTCATAAAACGGCTGTCATAGACGACTCTGCGATTATTGGCGATAATATTTCTATAGGAGCATATACTGTAATAGGTAAGAATGTTGTCATAGGTTCAGATGTGATAATAGGTTCTAATGTTTTTATAGAGCATGCACAAATAGACAATAACTGTAAAATTTATAATTCAGCTTCTATAGGTACTGCTCCTCAAGATTTAAGTTATAATGATGAACCTTCAAAAGTTTATATTGGATCTGGTACTACAATTAGAGAATTTGTAACTTTAAATAGAGGTACAAAAAAAACAGGCAGAACTGTTATAGGTAAAAATTGTTATTTTATGATTTCGTCTCACATAGCTCACGATTGTCGTATAGGGGACAACGTTATAATGGCAAACTGTTCAGCGGCTGGTGGCCATGTTGAAATTGGCGACAATGCTTTTATAAGTGGTCTTGTTGGAATACACCAGTTTACAAAAATTGGCAAAGATACAATGACAAGGGTTGGTGCAGCTGTTACTATGGACATAATTCCTTACGCTTTATGTGCAGGTGATAGAGTAAAACTTGATGGATTAAATTTTGTTGGTATGAAAAGAAGAAAAATTTCTTCAGAGGAAATAAATGCTGTTAAAGAAGCTTACCGTATAATGTTTAAATCAAAACTTTTACTTGACAATGCTTTATCAAAGCTTGAGCAAATGCAGTCAGCGTGTGTCCAAGATATTGTTCAATTTATAAAAAAATCTAAAAGAGGCATTGCAAGGCCTTGAAAGATTAGTAAGAGTACAAAATGGAAAATATAGGTCTTATTGCCGGGAACAACAGGTTTCCATTTTTAGTGGCAAAAGAAATTAAAAAAAGTGGCAATAGAGTTATTTGTATTGCTTTAAAAGAAGAAGCTGATGTCGAGTTAGAAAATGTTTGCGATAAAGTTTTTTGGCTTTCTGTAGGGAAGTTTCAAAAAATTATAGAAGCGTTGAAAAGTGAAAATGTAAAAAGCATTGTAATGGCAGGGCAGGTAAAACATGTTAAAATTTATTCTGCTATAAGTATGGATTTTCGTGCTTTAAAAGTTATGGGTAGTTTAGTAAATAAAAAAACTGATACTATTTTAAAAACTATTGCTAACGAATTTGAAAAAGATGGCATGTATTTAATGCCTTCTTATACTTATTTAAAACGTTTGTTGGCTCCTAGTGGGTTGATATCTGGCAAAAAGCTTTCTTCAGATGAAAATAAAAATATTGACTTTGGATATAAAATAGCAAAAGGTATAGCTAGTTTTGATATTGGGCAAACTGTTGTTGTTAAAGACAAATCTGTATTGGCTGTTGAGTCTGTTGAAGGTACAGACGAGTGTATAAAAAGAGCATATAAACTTGGTGGAGAAAATTCTATAGTTATTAAAGTGGCAAAACCAAATCAAGATTTTAGGTTTGATGTTCCCGTTATTGGATTACAAACAGTCGATACTTTAAAACAAAATAAAGTAAGAGCAATAGCAATTGAAGCAGGTGTTACTTTGATTTTAGACAAAAATGAAGTTATAGAAAAAGCAAAAGAAGAAAAAGTTACTATTTTTGGTATATAAAGCTATGATTATCATAAGGAAATAAAATGATTAACGTGGCAAGACCAATTATTGGCAAAAAAGAAAGGCAATTAATAAAGGAAGTTTTAGATTCAAAAATTTTAGCAAGTGGCAAGTATGTTACTCAGTTTGAACAATCTTTTGCTAATTATTGTGGTGCAAAACATGCTATTGCAAATGCAAATGGAACGACGTCTTTGCACACTGCTCTTTTAATGTGTGGGGTTAAACCCAAAGATAAAGTCATAACTACTCCTTTTTCTTTTATAGCTACTGCAAATTCGATTTTAATGTGTGGTGCTGAACCTATATTTGTAGATATTGATCCAAAAACTTTTAATATAAGTCCAGTAGAACTTGAGAGGGCTTTACAAAAAGGAAAAAATGTAAAAGCAGTTTTAGTGGTACATTTATATGGCCTTACTTGTGATATAGACGCAATACTAAAACTTAAAAAAAAGTACGGATTTAAACTTATTGAAGATGCTTGCCAAGCACATGGGGCAGAATTTAAAAATAAAAAAGCTGGATCTTTTGGAGACGTATCTGCATTTTCTTTTTATGCTACAAAAAATATGATGACTGGCGAAGGTGGAATTGTTTTAACAAATAATAAAGACTATGATAAATATGGAAGACAAATTATAAATCATGGAAGAGATGGGCATTCTACACATGTTGTTTTAGGGTACAATTATAGACTTACAAACCTTGCTGCAGCAATTGGTATAGCACAACTACAACAGCTTGAAAGTTGGATTGACAAGAGAATAAAAAATGCAAATATGTATAGCCAAGCTTTTAAAGAGCTAGATTTTTTACAAATACCTTTTGTTCCTAAACATTCCAGGCATGTGTTTCATCAATACAGTATCAGAGTTAGTGGTAAAGAAAGAGAAAAGTTTATTGAATATCTTTCAAGAAATGGTGTAGGTAGTGGCATTTATTATAACACTGTTATGTACAATCAACCGTTTTATAAACAATTGGGATATAAACAGGGTCTTTGTAAAGAAGCTGAAAAAGCAGCTCAAGAAGTGGTATCTATTCCGGTCCATCCAGGTATTAAAAAGAATGAAATAGTTAAAATAATAAAAGTTGTACAAGGTTATAAAAAATGATAGTAAAAACGGCTGTTATAGGAGTTGGTTCTTTAGGGCAACATCATGCAAGAATTTTAGGGCAACATCGTAACTCTCAACTACAGTTTGTTGTTGACTCAGACTTAAAAAGAGCAGAAAAAATTGCAAAAGTAAACCAAACAAGTTATTTAACAGATTTCAATGATTTGATAGGTAAAGTAAATGCTGTGGTGATTGCTGTCCCTACTCAGTATCATTATCAAGTTGCCAAGCCTCTTCTAGAAGCTGGCCTGCATTGTCTTGTAGAAAAACCTTTCACTTTAAATGTTCAAGAAGCTCAAGACCTTATAGAAATTGCCAAATCTAAAGATTTGGTTTTACAAGTAGGGCATGTAGAAAGATTTAACCCTGCAATTATTGCAGCAATTCCGTTTATAAGTAAACCTAAGTTTATTGAAGTCAACAGGCTTGGCCCTTATGACCCTAGAACAAACCGTGTAGGAGTGGTACTAGATTTAATGATTCATGATTTAGACATTTTATTTTCTCTTATAAAAGATAAAGTTGTTTCTGTTGAAGTGCACAGTGCAAAAATTCTTTCTGACACTGAAGATATTGCAAAAGTAAGATTGAAATATGCAAATGGATGTGTTGCAGACGTATCTGCAAGTAGAGTGTCAATGGATAAATATAGGAAGATAAGGATTTTTCAAGATGACAGTTATATTTCTATAGATTATGCTGGTAAAAGTCTTAAAGTTTACACTAAAAAAGAGGGGAAAGAAAAAATAACTTCTTTGTTTGACATAGATATAAAAAAGCCTAAACTTCCTACTAATGAACCTCTTTTTTATGAGCTTGATAATTTTTTAAAGAATGTAATTGAAGGTAAAAAACCTTCAGTTTCAGGAGAGCAGGGTAGAGATGCTGTAGAACTTGCTCTTAACATTTTGCAAAACATGGTGTTTTAATGGTGGGAAAAATGCAAGAAATTGACAAAAAAAGTTTAGAAAATGCTTATATACTATTTGAAACTGGTGAAATTAATCATTTTGAAATCGGGACCACAAAAAGTCTACAACAAATCCATAAATATTTATTTGATGGACTGTACGATTTTGCTGGCAAAATTCGTGAGAAAAATATTTCAAAAGGTAATTTTAAGTTTGCTAATAGTCTATATCTTAAAGAAGCCT
Organism: Candidatus Endomicrobiellum cryptotermitis; assembly: GCA_031257835.1. Lineage (GTDB taxonomy): Bacteria > Elusimicrobiota > Endomicrobiia > Endomicrobiales > Endomicrobiaceae > Endomicrobiellum > Endomicrobiellum cryptotermitis. Next base: position 11,835 of record JAIRNY010000017.1, on the reverse strand, counting down.
TGCTAAAAATTGAGCAAATGCCGGAAAGCTCATTTAAGGAAATTATTGCAAAATATATTGAAATGAACATTGCGCATCCTTTTATGGAAGGAAATGGCAGAGCTACAAGGATTTGGCTTGATCTAGTCTTAAAGAAAAATCTACACAAAGTTGTTAATTGGCAAAATATTGATAAAAAACTATATTTGCAGGCAATGGAACGCAGCCCTATTAATGATTTAGAAATTAAAACTTTACTCGGAGAGAATTTAACTGATGATGTTGATAATTACGAAATTATTTTTAAAGGCATAGAACAATCATATTACTATGAAGGTTATAAGAAAATATGAACAAACTTACCAACTTACCAAACTTATTAAAAGCAGAGGCAATATGTGGAAATGACCAAGATAATATTTCCAATTTCAAAATATGAAAAAGGCAAATGGTGATTTAATGGTAAATGATAAGATTTTCATATCAGCTGGAGATTTGTCTGGCGATATTCATGCTGCAAATGTCATAAAAGAAATTAAAAATATAAATCAAAATTGTCATGTAATTGCTTTAGGTAGCAATAATTTAAAATGTGTTTCTGATTATTTTATTGAAGACATAGTTAATATAAACGCTTTTGGTCTTTTATCTTTAAAACAAATTTTATATTTTAAAAAATTATTAAAAAAAGTAAGTTCTATACTTTCTATAGAGCGTCCAAGTAAAATAATACTTCTAGATTATTATGGGTTTCATATACATATCGCACGGCTTGCAAAAAAGTTAAATATTCCAGTATTTTATTATATAAGTCCGCAAGTTTGGGCATCAAGAAGTTCAAGAATAAAAAAACTTGCAGAAACTGTAAAAAAGATGCTTGTTATTTTGCCTTTTGAAGAGGCACTGTATAAACAAAATGGAGTTGACGCTGTTTTTGTGGGTCATCCGTTAATAGATAAAATAATACAAAAAGATAGTTTTAATAAAAAACCGTTTAGTTTTCTTGAATCTCCTTTAATAGGACTATTCCCTGGTAGCCGTAAATGGGCAATCAAACGCCATATTCCAATACTACTTGAAACTGCAAAGATACTTAAAGAACAAATAAATGCAAAGTTTGTAATGTTTTGTGTAAATTCCGACATTAATTATGATTTGCCAGAATATATTAAATTGGATACTTCAGGCTCTTTTGAACAAAGAAAACTTATAGATTTTGCTGTTTGCCCATCTGGTACTGTAAGTCTTGAAAATGCATTAATGGGTATTCCAATGGCTATAATATATAAGCTGCCATATCTTAATTATTTCTTTTTCAGGGCAATTATAAAAGTAAAATATATAACTATGGTAAATATTTTGTCTTCTAGAAATGTTGTACCAGAGTTTATTCAATTTAATGCCACTCCAAAAAAAATATCAGAATATGTGCTTAACCAATTAAAATTTGATAATTATACTACAAAAGTGCAGGAACTTGTTTCTTTTAGAAAAATGCTAGGTCAGCCTGGAGTAAGTAAAAGAGTAGCAGAGATAATTTTAAATGATTAAAGATTTATTAGTAGTTTAATTAAATACATTTTTTTTCAAAATATAACTTATAATACTTTTCTTAAAGACGTAAAATATTTTCAAGTCCTTCTCTATATTTAGTTGCTGCATATTTAAAGTGATTTGCTCGTTGTAAATATTAGATTTATCAATCTTTAAAATTAACTTTGTTATGATTTATCGTAGCTATGTTATTATTTTTAATTTCTATAAACAAGTCTTTTTCCGTGTTTAAATCTTTTGCATCTATTACCAATTTAGTATCATTAATTTTATAATCCAAAGGGATATTGACTGTAAAAATAGGTATAAAAAAAATAACTATAAAAATTATAGATACTAATATAATTAAATTATTAAAAAAACATATTTGTTTTTGAATCATTTATCTCTCACTATAATTTATAATTGAATCTTTGCATTCAAAAATTTTGTTAAAATGATTTTTCTAAAATCAAATAAAACTTTATTTTCTAATTAAGTACAAAGTAAGAGTTTCAAATAAAACGAAATTGAGCTAAAAATTAGTACAAAAATTAAAATAAAATTATTACTAATATTAATTGTGTCTACAAAAATCATCAGAAAAAAAAGCTGTGACTATATTGATAAATTTTAATAAAAGATCAATGCACAAATATTGAAAAACTTCTGTCTTGTAATTTTTAAAAAGATTAAAGACAGTCTTAATTTTTTTCATTTTTCTTGAGACTCTTATAATATAATTTCAACCCTTTCTCATGTTCATATTTCCATTCATTACATCCTAAGTCTAAAAAATTCCCTATATTACTTTCTTCTTTAAATCGTCTTACCATATTGCATCCACCTTTACATACGGGCAGTAGTTTGCAATGGTAACATTCTAATTTCTCAAAATCAAAATCCTTTTTTATCCATTTTGTATGCTTATAATTTAAACTTATACTTTTATTACTTACATTGCCTATAGACTCAGATGTATCAAATACATTTTCAAAACATTTAAAAATATCCCCTTTTGCATCAATACTAAAAACATTATTTTTATAAGCACCACATTCGCTATATAATCCTGGATAGGGAGTAAATTTAATGATATTTTTATCAAGCAATTCTTCATAAATGTTAAAATATACTCTAGAGTATTCTCTGGAATCGAAAATGTCATTTAAAATACTATAGTCTAAACTTGAATTTAAATAAGGAATATACAAAGGTCCCAAAGCAAAATTTATTTGCTTGGAAAGCAGATTATCATTTTTTAGTTTTTCAACAAAACTGACAATTTGATTGAAATTTTTCTTTGATAATGCCATTCTTAAAACAATAGGTATTAATCCAGCCACACTTTTTATATTTTTATAAGTATTAGTAAAATTTGATTTATTCGTATTTTTGATAGGCCTACTCATACAATCAAGAAGCTCAGTAGGCTCTATAGAAATTTGGGCACTATTAATGTTTATTTGCTTTAATTCTTTAAAATTAATGTTATTAGCATGACAAAAATTAATAATTGTTTCTGATAATTTTGTTATGTTATTAAGATCAATTAACGGCTCTCCTCCAGACCACGTTACAAATAACTTTTTAATTTTATAGTTTGCATAATATCGTTTTATAAATTGAGAATATTTTTATGTGTACTAGTAGATAATTTATGAGTTTTTTCTTTATTTACATAGCAATATATACAATTTAAATTACATTCATTTGTGATTGCTATTGTCAAATACAAACTCTCAAAATAATATTTATTTTTTCGAAATTAATTACAACTTCATTTTTCTCATCGCGGGTATAATCTACAAAAAACCCTAAATCACAAAGTTTTTTGAAATCTTTATTAAGTTTTAAATCTAAATCAATGATATCATTGTTGTTTATTTTTATTAAATAGTCAAAGTAAATATTCTTTTCTAGTTTTATTAAATTATTGTTTTTACTATTGTAAAGTAATAAATTATCTTTATCTCCTAAAAAATGTCCCATGAACAGTATGTCAAGGGATATTTTTAATTTAAAAAGGTCTAGGTGGAGGAACAACTAATGTAGCACACTGTCCTTCGTAACCTGCACAAGCACATGCTGCATTACTTAACTTAGAGTCTTCGCTATCAAATTTGTAACATGTAAAATTTCCATAATACCTACTTGTTAGAGTGTTACCAACATGATCATAACATTACTGCTAATGAAAAATTAAATAACAACTTAATTAATAGCAAAATTTTTTATTCAAATCAAGAACAAGAAGATGTATAATACTATATAATAAAGGTGTGAATGTAAGTGTAGATTCAGTATGAACGAGTTGAAGATTTGTGAACTTCACTTGAGAAGTTTTTAAATAATATAACTAAAAAATATTAGCTTAGCTTTATATAAGTAAAAAAGGATGGCAGAAGTAATTTTAAATAGCTTTAATAATGAGAATATTTTGTTTAATTATTATTTTGTGTGTTTTTTTTGAAAATCTCTCTGCATTAAATTTACAAGGTATACCCAATGCTTATGATGGTTCTATACCTTCTGCAAATTCTATGGCTATGGGCGATACTGGCGTAACAGTTTTTGATGCTCAAAGCATTTTTTATTACAATAGTGCTATTCTTGCATATCATACAGGTTTAGCAATTCAATCGTCTTTTTCTTGCCTTGGGAAAGATGATTCTCATATAAATAATCTTTACAATCCTTCGGGTTTTGGTTTAACTACTTTTTGTCTTGTTAGAAATGATGTATCTATTTCGTGGAATAGGTTGGTTAATAATAATGTTTTAGTAAATATTTCAGATAATGATTATGCGAAAATTCAAAATTCAATTAATTCTTTATCTCTTTCTTTTGGCAAAAAATCTTATTTTGGGTACTCTACTGGTTTTTCTTTGTCTTATCTATATGGAACCGTTGGAAAAACTACATTTGACGCATTAAATAATTCTAATGCGTCCATTTATAACGGTAATGGTTTTAGTTGCGACTTATCTTTTCTTTTTCCTTTACAAAACAACTTAAATTTTGGATTAAATTTTAAAAATTTAATTGGGCTGATGTTTTGGCAAAACGACAAAACAGAATATGTGCCATTTACGATTATGTCAGGCTTAGGATATACTTATAGAGATCTATTTTTATGTTTTGACTGGCACAAATATTGTTATCGTTTTGGAAATTTGGATAAAGATAAATTTCATTTTGGTTTAGAACAATGTATGTTTAAAAATATTTTTCTTAGATTAGGAACTATAACACTTACTAATTTTGATAAGAGAAATTTATCTTTTACTTATGGGGCTGGCATAAACATAAAAAATTATCAAGTTTCTTTGTCTTGCAAACAAGAAAATGTTCATAGCGAAAAATTTTTAAAGTATATGGTTACTTTTAGAGATTTATTTTAAATATGGAAAATATTTAAGAGAACATGCTAAAGGCAGAATAAAGCACAGCTATTGCAAATTAAAAAATAGCTGTGTTGTTAGTCACAAGATTAAAATTATATTGCTTTTTTTACTTTGTTTGACTTAATACAAGAAGTGCAAACATATTCACGAGTTTTTTTACCATCTACGATAATGTTTAAGCTTTGAAGATTAGGCCTAAAAAGTCTCTTTGAAGCTTTATTTGAGTGGCTTATAGTATTGCCAGATGACGAACCTTTCCCACATACTGAACATTTATAAGACATTTTCTACATCCCTCCCAATAATACCCATATTTTACGATTATACATAATTTGACAAATTATAGTCAAATTAATGTATCTAACCAATACACTATTTATAAATTTATTCTTGGGTTTTTAGAGACATCCAAATACCAAGTCATACGTCTTCGAGATGATGTTAGCGGCATATGGGAAAATTTTTGCATTGTGGAGCGCATGAAAAAAAACCAACTAGAAGGAAGGCGATGCTGTACATATTTTTGGAGGAACTATGAAGGCAAAGAAATAGATTTTATTGAAGAGAGAAACGGCGAACTACAGGCCTATGAATTTAAATACAACCCTCGCAAAAATGCAAAATTGCCTAAAGACTTCAAGGAAGCATAGAAAATCTCAAAATTCAGCGTTGTTAACGGAGAAAATTGACTTGAGTATTTGCAAGGGAAGATATATAGACCACCTATACACCACAGGAGTAGGGGAGATTGTATACGAAGTATTGCTAAATCTGTTGATAAAAAGACTACTATGACTTTATTAGCTGCCTTACCTGAACTTGGCCTTATTAATCGTAGGCAAATTGCTGCTTTGGCTGGCCTTGCCCCTTTTGCCAACAACTCTGGCTCTTCTTCTAAAGGTCCTAGAACTTCTCTGGGTAGACCTCTTGTTAAACGTTCTCTATTTATGTGCGCTCTTGTTGCTATTAAACATAACCCTGCTTTAAAGGCTTTTTATCATCATCTTCTTAATCACGGTAAAGTCAAAGTAAATCCAACAATTTATTCGATATTAGACCCAAACTACGGAAGACTCTTTCGTTATGGCAATATAGTAACCCCTGATGATTTCCAAAATCACTGCGTCCCTTCTACTTATGGTGGTGGCGGTATTGATGGCTCTAACAACAATATCATCATCATCGTACTTCATTTTACTACGCCTAATAAAGTCTACGATGGGCTCAACTTGCTAGAGATCCCACTAAAAGACCTTATTGGAACTTCTTCTAATACTGTTTTCCTGACCTGATCGCGCCAAAGGCAGAAGTAAAAAATGGATTTGTATATTTAGTTCATGCAATTATAAAGGACGTAAAGTTATTTCAAAATTTGAATGAAATTTTAAATCTTAGAACTGATATTATAGAGGTATTGATAGCTTGGAACTGTGATATTAAAAAGCATAATTGAACGTTATGAAAAATAACAGGGAGAACGTGTAATTTTAAACTTGGGACGTACATTTAGCCATGCGATTGAAAGTGCCATGAACTATAAGTATAAACATGGTGGGTGTGTTGCTTTAGGGATTTTAGAGGCATGTTATATTTCTGAAAAAATGGGTTTATGTAAACCTTCTTTAACAGAACAAATTAAAAATTTATTAAAACGAATGGGAATATTGCAAGCTCTTAACGATTGTAATGAAGAAAAAGTGTATCATTTTTATTACACGACAAAAGGGTAGTTAACAAAAAGATTCGTTTTATTCTACCAATCGAAATCGGAAAAGTTATTATACAAGAAAATAAAGGAAGAAAAAAGAACAAAGAAATGAAGCAATCAAGCAAATTTTTATGGGGGAATCAAACAAGCTATTATTGGTTGTAGGACCTTGCTCTGCGGACAGAATAGACCCCGTAATAGATTATGTTTACAAATTAGCTGATTTGCAAGGAAAAGTTAGCGATAAAATATTTATAATACCTAGAGTTTATACAAATGGGTACATGTGTATGATATATCACCCAGACCCACAAAAAAAAGAAGACATATTAGAAGGTATTATAAATATAAGAAAACTTCATATAAAAGCTATTGAAGAATCAGGATTAACATCTGCAGATGAACTACTTTATCCAGAAGATTTTAGATATATTTCAGATTTTGTTTCTTATGTTGCTGTGGCTGTTAGGTCTGTAGAAAATTAACAACACCGTTTAACTGCAACTGGTATTGATATTCCGGTTGGAATGAAAAACCCCACAAGTGGAGATTTGAAAGTCATGTTAGATGCAATTAGTGCTGCAAATTATCATTATGAAAACTTGGAGTCTTTGTTCAAAAATTATTCAGAAAGAAACCTAAAAAATATGTCAGTAATTATTGATGTGAATCATTCAAATTCCAGAAAAAGGCCATTAGAACAGATACGTATATGCAAAGAAGTTGTGGAATTTTTCAAATATTCATATGAAATAAAAAGTATGGTTAAGGGAATCATGCTAGAAAGTTATTTAGAAGATGGGAATCAGCCATTGATTGGATCTGTATATGGAAAATCCCTAACAGATCCATGTCTTGGATGGGATAAAACAGAAAAATTGATATATGAAATAGCAGAACGTTTATAGAAGCAAAATTGTGGTTCAATTGTTTTTTATGAAAATTGATCAGAATATAAATCATCATTTGCTAAACAAGCTTGTGTTGCTGGTTTCTCCTAAAAGGTAAAAACATATAGAATTTCTTAAATATTATTTGTCAGCGAGAATTGCGGGAAATTCTTTTACAAGGTGCTATAGATGAACAATCCTGTGAAACAATTATTCCCTGTTTAGAATGTGTGTTTTGTAAAAAAGGCCACAACAACCTGTGCTTAAAATGGAAACATTTGGGTATGAATGTAGATGGAACTTTTGCAGAATATATTGTGATTCCGGCATCGATTGTTCATAAAAAGGAAAAGGAATTTCTTTTATGGAAAATTCTACAAATTGGCACTTTAAAATCCCAACTGAAAATGAATATGCTATGGCTATGGATGAATTAAAATAAGAGTTTCATAAATTAATTTAAGATAAACATGAATAATTTTAATGACTTGAGAGATGCTATTACAAATGCCTTAATGAGGTTAAACCAAAGTTCTCATATAAATATTTCATTGCTTACAGTTGATTCAAAAATCTCATCAAAGGTTCAGGAATTTTAAAAACAATTTCCAAACGATTTTTTTGATTTAGGAATTGCTGAACAACACGTTATAAATGTTGCTACTGGTATGGCGAGTTGTGGAATGTGCCCTGTTGTTATTGGTATAGGTGCTTTTGTTATTATGCGCTGTTTTGAGCAAATTAGAACGATGGTTGCATATAATAATTACAACGTGAAACTTATCGGATTGTGGTCTGGCCTATATTACACAGATCAAGGACATACGCACACTTTGATAGAGGATATTGCCTTGATGAGAACATTGCCTAATACAACTATCTATTCTCCTTCTGATTATAAGGAGACAGCTGCTGTTGTTTATAGCGCAATTGAAACACATGGGTTCTCATATATTTCGAGTAGATCACCCTTTGTTTTCAAAAAATTACCATTACGAGTCTTTTGTTTTTAAGAGAGGGGTTTGGTGAGATTATTAATAATGGAAATGATTTAACGTTGATTGCTACAGGTAAAACAGTATATGACGCAATGGAGGCAGCAAAAATTCTCAAACAGAAAAACATATCATGTAGAGTAATTAATATGTGTACTTTAAAACCTATCGATAGGCAACTTATAATTGAATCTGCAATAGAGACAAAAGATATTATAACTATAGAAGAACATAAAACTACAGGAGGATTAGGATCAATTGTTTCAGAGATATTATGCTTAAACGTTGATAAATATGTGCCATTTAAAACGATAGGTGTTGATACAGACTGTTTTTATAAAAATTTACGCTATAATCAAGCCAAAGAAGAATATGGAATAACTCCAGCTAATATAGTTTCTACTACCGAGTTAATTTATAAAGGAGCTAAATAATGGCATGTTTAACATGTCAAATACTACAAGGAGATATAATCCCACCTGGTGGTATTTTTTATCGAGATCAGGATTTTGTTATTTGCCATACTTTAGATGTAAATATTTTGTGGTATATGATTGTTTCTCCAGTTAGGCACATACAGAGTTATGATGAGCTTTCAAGCAAAGAAGCAGAAAAGCTAGGTTTACATATACACACACTAACTAGATTTTTAAAAACAAAAATTCATGACATTCAAAAAATTTATATTTGTAGTTTTAATGAGGAAACTCATCACTTGCATTTTCATGTTTTTCCTAGGTATCCATGGATGTTAAGTTCTGAAAATATTCATAGTGACGGGGAATTAGTTGTAATTATCAGAGATTAGGTTTCCAGCAATTCTCGATGGCAAATAATATTTAAAAATCTCTAGTGAATTGTAACCACGACCTAAAGGGAGTGGTTACAATTCACTAGAAAACTGCTTGGAGGCTGCGGACGTAAGTCTGCAGAGGAAACAAATTCCCAAGTCGTCTTTTTAATTGGGACAAGCGGAGCTTGCATTCTGATTTCAAGCTATGGACGTAAGTCCATAGCAGTTGACATTATAAAATAAGCATTTTTTCAAAAATAAAAGAATACGGACATGCTATGCTTGATATTAAAAAAAATATAATCAAATTAATAGATTTATTGGTACTTTTAAAATTACATTTAAATCTATTCCATTATTATGTATTATGGAACTGCGCTCCTTTTTCTTCCACTTTATTAGTTGTTATTTTATTAATTCAAGGAACTGTTCCACTTGGTACCATTTGGATTATTAAATCAATAATCAAATCACACTCGGTATTACAAATAAGCTTATTTTAGTGTCAGTAACAAATTTAGTAATTTTATGGGGTTTAATATTGTTAGTTGAACCTTCTATAATAACTCCTGTAGTATCATTTTTAATCGAAGATTTAAATGAAAGATTTACAGCTTATTATAAATATTAAACTTATGGAAAAAGCAAATGAGATTCATGATTTATATCTTTTCGAAATAGAATTATAGTAATTGAAAAAGGAAGAATTATAGAAGATGGGACTCATAATGACTTAATAAAAATTAATGGAAAATATGCTAATTTATATAATATTCAAAAAAACTTATATCTTTAACCCTAAAACCCTAACTTATATTTTCTTTTTTTCTTAGATTTATCAACAATTTCTAAAAACCCTATTTGTGTATATTTTTGAATAAGCTGTCTTGCCGTTCTATCAGAAAATTTGAAAAGTTTTTCTATATCTTTGCTAGTTATAAAATTGCTTTTATTAAACAGTGTAATAATCCTTCCAGGAGGTTATCTCTGCAGTTGCTCTGCCGAAATAGTAATTATGAGAATTTCCTATATCCATAGCGTCATAATATCCCTGAAGATCTTTTGCATAGTATTCTTCCAAATTATATATACCTTTAAGTTCATATCCATACTTATTCAAAATAAGCGTAGTCAAAACTCTGGCAGTTCTACCATTCCCATCATAATACGGGTGTATAGTTACAAATTGATAATGAGCTATAGCGGCTATTATAGGTATAGAGATTGTTTCTCTGCTCTCATTTATCCAATTTACAAAAGCTTGCATCAATTCCGGTACATCGTTTGCTTCTGGAGGTAAATACACAATTGCACCACTTCCAAGTTCTTTGATTACATTTTGTGCCGTTCTATATTCTATAAGGGTTGGTTTGTTACTCCCCATGATATATCCATGAAGAATCTTTATATTTTCTTGTTTTATGCTAATCTTTTTATCTTTAACAAGTTTATCGACCTCATCTAAAGCCCTATAATAGCCTTTTATTTCTTTTTCATCTCGCTCCTTGCCTATTATTTGTTTTTTTTGGATGATAACTTCTGAAACTTCTTTTTGTGTTAATCTATTTCCTTCTATCATTGTAGAATAATGAGTTGAAAATAACTTTGAAGATTCCCTCAAACTTGCAAGAACTTTTGATGTTAATGGTAAAGCTTTTACCTTTTCTTTAATTGTTTCTATTTCCAGTAATTTTTTTAGTATAACATCTGTAATTTTATACTTTGGCTCGTATCTTAATGACACAATAATGGCACCTCTCTTATGCCATTATTATGCCGTTAAATCAATTTTTTTACCTAACCGATAAACTCCGGTGGGACTAGTCAGACAATAGAAAAATTCCCCAAAAAAGGGTTCTGTTAAAAAAGAGAGACAGAAGTTCCTGTAGTATAATGAATACAAAAAAGAGCAAGAAAATGGATAAAGAAATATAAAAGAAGTTGAAAGGGGATGGAAAAAACATTCAAGACGTAAAGGGAATATTTGTGGAAATAAAAAAAGGTGTGATAGAAAAAATCAACTCATCCATATCGGAAGATAATCGGAAGATAAAAAGTATAGCAAAAGCAGGGTATAAAAGTAAGGGAAATGGAGTGCGTATATAGGACTAGGATATGAGTACGAGTTATTAGGAAAAAGTAAAGCAAAGGTAGAAGGAATAGAGTTGATGATGAAAGTGGGGTATGGTGTATATGGTGTATAAGTTGATATTGATAAATAGTAAGAAAAAAGATAAAGTTTAGAAGTAAAAAACCGGTATAAATTGAAAGGAATATATACCGGTTTATTTTATTGTCCCCAAAAAAGATGTATAATTTATGATGTATAATGATAGTGATAGAGAAGAGGAAGATAAATTAAGAGCAGATTATTATATATAAGAAGGGAAAAAGGAATGAAAAGATTACCAATAGGGACACAAGCATTTGAGAAATTAAGAAGGAATAATGCAGTATACGTAGACAAGACAGAACATGTATATAATCTAATAAACAATGGAAGTGTATACTTTTTGTCGCGACCAAGGAG
>JAIRNY010000004.1 GCA_031257835.1 Candidatus Endomicrobiellum cryptotermitis | reverse complement strand
GAGACCCAAAAATAAGGCATCAAAGTCCTTATACGATTTTTAAAAAAAGATACCGCTGATTCATTCGGCTTATGATTTAAAGTCAATCCTAATCCAGACATAATTAAAAAACAAGTAACACCTAAACTGGAAATATCAAATTTATCCATCCATACAAATATGCGTCCCCCTCGATACAAACTAAGCTGGCGATATGCATGATGCATTATAACAAAAATCACACTAATTGCTCGCCAAAAATCAAGCGATGCAATACGATTATGCACTTGTTTCACCATTTCCTACTCCTTTATTTTATACTTGAGATAAATCCAAACAATCCCAACCAGATTTTGTTACCTTTGTTTTTCTTGCAAACCATAAAGGCAGAATGCAACAAACATACGCTAATTAACATTTATGTCTAAATTTTTTCCACCACAACGACAATACCCCAAACAACCAAAAGAATTTTTTATTTCCATTATTTTTTACTTCAGCAAATTGTTGATGTGTTTTAATAAAAAATAATTTTAAATTATCATAATTCAATCACGAAGATACTCAATATATACTGTTTTCATACCAATATATGGCGTAAGAACACGGAAAACCTTATTAGATTCTGGCAATGAATTTAAAGTATCCACAGTCTTCCTACTCAATAAGCGAAAGTTTGCTGCATTTCTCTTAACTCTAATCCGCTTTTCAAATTTTATCTCCAATGACAAGCTTATTTAAGTGCAGTCCATTAAGAACCATAACACGACTCTCCCCTGAATCAAACATCTGTTGTGCACGACGAAACTCAGTCACAAATTGAGAACAAAGACTGTGGATACTCAAGATTACAAACAAAGCAATTAATATTATCAAACTATAATCCTTACTCTTTTTATACAACATCTGCCCATAGTAATGAGAAAATGTCAATGTCTCACTTATTGCAATCGCAACATAGACTAAGATCGCTGGTCGTATCCAACTCGCATATATTGTTGGACTTTTTACCATTATTAGGTAACTAATAAAGCCTAGTGAAAGAATAATATATACCCAATTTGTTTTTCTAAAATATTTTTTAATTATATGGAACGATAATAAATAACAAAATAAAACGAGGCAAACTACTGACAAAATAATAAAATTCATCAACGTATAATGAGGATCTTTCACCGATACTCCACCAAATGCTGCAAAAGAATCTTGTACATATACATATAAAATATTGAAGTCAAAATAATGCAACAATTTCAATAAAATTTCTTTACAACTGCACAAAAACACTACAAAAAATGGAATAAACGCTATTATCTTGTACCAAAAATTTCTATCGGTCTTATACACTATAAAGAAATTGAGCAAAGTTCCCATAAGAAATACCTTATAATTAACAATCGCTATATAATTAAACATATTTACAACCGCCATAGCTAATTTTTGTACCAAAGATATCTGGCTATACAATGGAAAATAAGCTAGTTCACATTTGTTGTATTGGCTTGAAAAAGCTGGACTAGTAATTATAAATGTTACTGATGCAATTGACATAGAAAGCAATATCCAACAATAATAATTATTATGTTCTTTTCTCCATAAGGATCTCAAGCAGTCTCCAAAAGATACTAAGAGCGTAACTAAGCAAAATATTTCTGCATTAACAGCAAGCAACACTATAGGCATTAAAAAATAAATAATTGGATGAACTTTTTGACGATCAGCATTGATTTTTAGTGGAATAAATGATATAAACATAGCAGTCATAGGATATAAATAATTTACCGTAGTAGTTGCCCACCCTGCTGCTGCAAAAATTTTATCAAAATTACATAGTATTAAGAAAAAAACTAACATCCATAAGGTTATAGCCTTTTCCTTTGAGAAAAAAAAGGAAACGTATTGTCCATATGAATATTACAAAACAAATTGCCGTTACTATTTTCCATACTATGAAAGACAGAGCAGACTTAACGAACAGAAGTTGTAATACAACTATAAATACTCTTGTTGTCCACTCTGTTATTGTCCAATAAAAATAATTAAATGTGCTTTGAGGATTACAAACTTTATAGTGACTCTCAAAATCATCATAAAAAAAAGTTCTAATCATTAGAAAAAAAATAATATAGCATACTGAATGAAATAACAATGAGTGGTAAATATTTAGACTTTAAAATTTTTAACATTTCTTTATCTTCTTTAATATTTTGTTCTTCTTTTTTTTAATGTATTTGCTTATTATTTTACAAACATCTTCAAAGTGTATATTCATATTTAAGTTTTTTAAGTTATCCAAAAAACCTGAAAAGTGCGTAGGAGAGACTTGAGGTCGGGTTATTTTATATATTTCTCGCAATTTGTAATACATGTCATCCATATAAATGCTTGCATATTTATCTGGACTCACCCATGCCGTATAATATCCGTCATGTTGTGCCAAAATACCATATAGTCTTTCAATAACGTGCATTTCTGTCCCATCAGTCTTATTATTATGCAACTCTTCAGGGAAATCTTCATTTGTCCAATCGTAACTGTTAATTGTTCTAAAGGACTTACTTCTAAACCAAAACATAGTACCAAAAGGTGCTATAACTTCTGTATCAAGATTGATATTTAATTTTAATTTATCTTTTAACAAATTTTCAGCATTCCTGAAATTTAGCGACCATTCCTGACTAGGACGAGACCAATACGGACCAAACTGCACAATAGGAGGAACGAGAAGACCCTGTCTAGGATTGGCTTCAAATGTTTCTATAATATTATGCACGTATTTTTTACTATGCAAAACCGATTCTAAGCAATGATAAGCAAAGGTTTCCCCTTCTTTTTTAGTTTGTAGATAGACTGATTTTTTACAATGTATAAAACAAATATAATCATATTTGCTCATCACATCCTTACACGAAACTAATAAAGCCGAAACATCTCTTCCTCTATTTTGTTTAAGTCTAATTTCTATTTTATTGGGAAAATCCTTAAATATTTTTTTTACTTTATCGTGTACCTCTTTTTTTGTAACAATTATAAAAATATCCGCATTCGTTGGCATAGATTTTGCATAATTGGCACACTTTTCCACACAATCTTCATAATAAATGTATATGATTAACGCCACTTTTGATTTAAAGTCTCTAGCTAATGCTTTTGTAGATTGGGAAGATAATATATAATTTAGATGAAGATTGTTTCTTAGAGTTGACATGTTTTGTGTTCTTAAAAGATCATCCCATATTAAATTTACATCATAAGAAGTATTCTTGTCCACGTATTCCATCACATCTCTAGCGGAATGTCCTATGAATCGGTCAATCCATTGTCTATTATCAATAAAAAATACTTTCCTTTTTATAAGAGGATTTTTGTTATTTATTAGCTGTTCATCCGCGTTAAGTACACTATCATTCGCACTTGTCTTGTTTAATTTAAAATTTACATAACTATCAGAGGTAAAGCCTAATGTTTCAAAATAATTTGTAAATTTCAACTCATGCACGACTCTTGCACTATTATAGTCTCTACTTACTTCTAATGTATCCCAATATTCTTTAAAATGCTTGGATCTCAAAATGGTATTTCTGATAACAATGAAGTACATCTGTATGTGTTCTCGTATGTAGCTATCTTTTCTATATGGTATAATATAAGCATGCTGTTCAGGGTGTCTATTAATTCCCCAAAAATCACATTTACGATTGTCCATTTCATCAAACATTTCTTTAAAAGGATAAACTGGACCATAACATGTAAAATTACAAAGAAGTAATTCATCGTATTCTTTAATTTTTTCAAAACCATAACTTATAATGGCTTCTTTATAAGCAGCTGAATCAAATCCTATATTTTCTCTGATAATAAATTTATCTGAAACACTTTCAAATTTTTTTCTACCTTCATCATTTAATTTGCCATTTACAACAACTGCAATTTCAGAAACACATTTCTTTAACTCTTTCAAATAATATATAGCATAGTCTCCTACAATTCCGTCTTTGTCAAAAAAAAAGTATATGGCAAGTCTCTTCATTTCTTATATCCTCTCATAATTTTTAATATTTTTTTGTTATCTCCCCATATTGCCGGAGAATCATATGGTCTATCTGAGAATGCACCATATTCTAATTTAATACCTAAATTATTTTCTACAATAAATTTTTCTACTTGTGTACTTAAACTTACTGGAATACCACTACAACATTCTATAATACCTGTAACTTTGTCTTGCATAGCAACAGCTACTATTTGTGAAGTTAAGTCGTTTATTTTGATAAAATCATATTTGTTTTTTCCTGTACTAAAAGGAAAACTAGTTTTGCCTTCTTGACATGCTGCAAGAATCTTGCTGAAAATGGAGTTACTTTTTATGTCATCGCCATAAATATAGTAAGCTCTTAGCCACTGTACTTTTATTCCTTTTTGCTTTGCTAACAATAACACTGAACGACGTAAAGAATCCTTTGCTATACCATACATAGAACTAGGATTACAAGGAGTATTCTCATTAATAGCTCCTTCATAATACCCAATTTCATGCATTGACCCCATTATAATCAATCGTTTTAATCCACCTTCTATTAATTCTTCAATAAACTTATAGTGCGATGAAAGCATTTCCATATGTGCATGAGAGTTATGTTTAAATCCATCTTTCCATGCCATATGGATTACAATATCAGGATAATCTAGATCAGAATAAATACTTTTACTAGAATTAAAAATATCGTAAAAAACAAATTTTGCTCTTGGGTCAATATTGTCTTTATTAAAGGCAACAGCTATTACATCTATTCCTTTTTCTAAAAAACCTTTTACCGTATGCGAACCTAGATATCCATTTGCGCCTGTAACTAAAACTTTCATACAACCTCCGGATCCTTTGATATTCTTTTAGTTTTGATCTTTATATAACATCTCCACTCCATAACTTCAATCTCTTTTTAAATACCAGTTAACCGTTTTTTCTATACTAATATCAAATGTTTCTTGTGCTTTCCAGCCAATCTCTTTTTCTATTTTCGTTGCATCTATGGCATACCGTTTATCGTGTCCGGGACGGTCTTTAACAAAACTTATGAGTTCTTTATAACTTCTATCTTTTAATGTCTTTAATTTATCTAAATTTTCACAAATAATATT
>JAIRNY010000018.1 GCA_031257835.1 Candidatus Endomicrobiellum cryptotermitis | reverse complement strand
GAACTTAGTAAACAAGACGCAACTCCATATTCAGCTTGTGAACCAGCACCAATAAATACTGAACAATTTAATTTTTTTGCTAAATGAACTGCATCAAGAGTATATTTTATATTTCTCTCTTGCCCATACACATCATCACGTAATGAAAAGTGTGTTTTGTCCCAAGCAAGATGAAAAAAAGCATCAAATTTCCCTGAAATATTAAGATTTGAATAATCACTTAAATCACAAAATTCGACTTTTAAATTATTTAATTTTAACAAAGTATCTACTTTTTTTGAGTTTTTTCTAACAATACATAAAACTTCCATACCCAGACTTACTGCACATTTTGCAAGAGCAACCCCAATCATACTTGTTGCTCCACTAATAACAAGTTTTTTCATGGGCTATTCCTCAAAATTGATTCTTTCTTTTTCTACAACATATTGCCTAAAATTTACAAAATCTAATATACTCAAAACGTATTCTGACAATATACCAAAAAACAAAATTTGTACTGAAAAGAAAAAGAAACATCCTATAATTAAAGGGGCAATGCCCAATTCAAAGGTATTCCAATATAACAGTCTGCGTATTAAATAAATCATAGCAACTATTATATCTATAGCCAAACAAATAATGCCTAAATAAATACAACATTTTAATGGCACTTTACTCGTATGAACAAGAGATGATAAAGCTAAATCAAAATAAGAAAATAAACTGTAAGATGTTTTGCCTCTTGACCTTATTGGTTGATGGTATGGAACCAAAACAACATCATATCCAAAATCAGGAATGATATTTCGTAAAATAGGTATAGGATCGTTAAGATTACGAAAATTGTTTATAACACTTCTGTCATATAATCCCCAGCCTGTAACTTTTTCATATTGTTTGATATAACTAAACTTTTTTATGATTTTATAATATAAGATTCGCAATTTTTTCATTAGGAATTTTTCATCACTATTAGTTCTTTGTCCCCAAACAACTTTTGCACCATTTTCCCAATGTTCCAAAAAAACAGGTATAAGATCTGGCGGGTCCTGCATATCGCAAGCCATCTCTATTATGGCATCACTTTTAGAAGACAAAAAAGCATTCATAACACTTCTTTCTACTCCAAAATTACGATAATTAATTATGACTTTTATTCTTTTATCTTTTAATGCTAAATTTTTAAGAACTTGGGGTGTCCTGTCTGTTGAAGCATTATCAACAAAAATGAATTCGTAATTATATTCCCCAATATCATTCATTACTTTTCTTATAGCTTCATACATAAGTAAAATATTTTTTTCTTCGTTATAACAAGGTATTACTAAACTTACTTTTTTCATATTAATATCCGTTGGAATAATAATTTAAAAATGACAGCATATATAAAAAATCTAAAAATTTGATTTTATAAATTTTTTAAGAATCTTTATTCTGTTCATACTCCTTTCTGCTGAGAAAAGGATACATATCGTCAAAAGGCATTGCCTCAAGTGTTCCATCAGGAAGTTTCTTAGAAGCTGTTCTAGGCATTAGTTCTTGTAATTCTCGCATAACTATATCACATATAACAGGTCCTTGGTAATCCAAAACTTCTTTTATTTTTTTATCTATATCATCTAACTTTTCTATTCTGACTCCCTTTATTTCATATGCATCTGCAATTTTCATAGAATCAGGACACCAAAGCCCAGATTTAGGACTTTCTCCAAAAAGACGATTATCCATAAAATTTTTTTGTGTTTGTCTAATCAATAAATATCCGTTGTTATTATAAACAAACACTTTTATAGGCAAATTATTATGTTTAATTGTAGCAAACTCCTGAATATTCATTTGCAAGCTACCATCCCCAGTAATAACTACAGTTTTTTTGTAATTATGAGCTGCACAAGCCCCTATAGCAGCAACCCAATATCCCATGGATGACAAGCCACCTGTAGTTAAAAACCTTTGTCCTTGCTTTATTTTCCAAACTTGACTTGCCACATGGAAACACGAACCAGTATCAACAAGAACCATACAATTTTTATTGGCTAGTTTTGAAAGTCTATCTGTAAAATGATAGGAATTTATTGGTGTTTCTCTTTTATACTCATCTAAAACAACAGGGTATTTTTGTTTCCACTCAAAACACTTATTTTGCCAAAGCTCAAATTTGCTGAAATTTGCTTTTTCATATTTTAGTAAAAAATCTAAAAAAAGACTTACATTATCTTTAATCTTTATACTAATATCAGGTAATGGTTTATTAAGCTCTTTTTCATCTATATCAACCATTATTTTTTTTGCATTACTTGCAAATTTCTTACCTTCATGACCTATTGAAGAAGTTGATAATCTAGAACCTAAAATTAAAATCAGATCTGCATTTTGTACAGCAAAATTTGCACTTCTTTCTCCATAGTTCCCAGGTCTGCCAACATATAAACGATGAGAGGATTCTATTATATCTATACCTAATCTCGTTGTAACTATAGGAATATTGTATCTTTCTATAAATGTTTTTAACTTATTTTGCGAATTTGATAAACGAATACCTTGTCCAGCTATAACCAATGGCTTTTTAGAATTTTGTAATAAGGAAAAGACTTTGTCCAAATTTTCTTTTCTTTGAACTAGAGAAGACATATTTATATCATTTTGAGGTTGAAAGAAAATTTTCTGTTCAGAAACTTCTTTTCTCTGCATATCTAAAGGAACATCAATCCAAACAGGACCTGGGCGACCATTAGTTGCCATATAGTAAGCCTTTTCCAAATAAAAACTAAGCTTCTTTTCATCGTCTATTGTTATAAAATATTTTGTTGCCTTCTCAACAAAAGGTTTAATAAAAATTCCTTGTATTCCATATTGTCTTATTCCTCTTTCTTCTTGATATTTCACAAATGACAATGCACATTGACCAGAAACTACCATCATAGGAGCAGAATCACAATATCCTCCAACAAGTCCATTAACTACATTTATACTTCCCGGTCCAGCTGTCACTACTGCGAGGCCTAACTTTCTAGTTATTCTGGAATAAGCATCAGCGGACATCCCACACGTTTGTTCATGATGAGCAAATATTGTCTTTATTTCTTTTCTCTTACATAATGCATCATCCAAATACATTGCCTGTCCACCGGTTACTACAAAAGCAGTGTCTACTCCTTTCTTAATTAAAAAGTCAAAAATATATTCTGATACATTCATTATAATTTTCCCTCAAGATAAAGTTTCTAAAAAAGATGTAGAATTATCTTTTTTATTATTATTTCTTTCTATTATTGCCATTGCAGACTCTATTATCATATCTTCTTGTCCACCTATAGCTTTCTTTTTTTCCAATTCCAAAATAATATCCCTCTCATCGACACCAAACTCTTTAGCTACTGCTCTAATTTTATTCTTGAAAGCGCTAAAAATACCAGCAACACCCATCATAATACTTATTGTATCTACCCCTGTTTCTAACGGAGATATCTTTTTTATCATTTCACTGGCATCAAGTAATTTATAAAGGTTTATATCAAAATCCTTTTCAACCCTTTTCATAATAGCTACAAGTGTCTCTAATTGACAATTTCCTGCCCCTGCCCCGAATCCTCTCACTGTAGCATCAACAATTGATGCCCCAGAGTCTAATGCCATTAATGTATTTGCAACAGCACACCCTAAATTATTATGAGCATGAAAACCTATTTTAATATTTGATTTTGATGTTAAAAATGAAACTCTTTCCTTCACTTCTGTTGGCAACATAAAACCGGCAGAATCCATCAATATAACGCCAAGTGCTCCATAAGATTCCATCTTTAAGACTTCTTCTAGTAACCTTTTTGGAGAAGCCATATGAGACATCATAAGAATACCGTAAACTTGCTTATTGTGGTTATGCAAAAATTCTATATGTTCTTTTGTTGTAT
Organism: Candidatus Endomicrobiellum cryptotermitis; assembly: GCA_031257835.1. Taxonomy (GTDB): domain Bacteria; phylum Elusimicrobiota; class Endomicrobiia; order Endomicrobiales; family Endomicrobiaceae; genus Endomicrobiellum; species Endomicrobiellum cryptotermitis. The sequence goes on along the minus strand of JAIRNY010000018.1, from coordinate 336 downwards.
CAGCTTCGGTACAATGACATCCTATTTTAAAAATATCAACTCCTATATCAATAGCCTCAAGCAAATTATCTTTTATAGTACCAAATCCTGGAATCATATATACACCTAACTTTGTTTTTTTCAAATGATTTTTAGCTTCTATTAACATCTCTTTATCTGAATATTTTGAAAGCCCTATTTGTAAAGAACTTGCACCTAATCCATTGCCATGCCCTATTATAACAGAATCCACTCCTGAATTATCAACAATATCGCAATAATCTCGTATTGTCGACAATTCCAATTGTTGTTTTAAGGCATGAGAGCCATCTCTTAATGTTGAATCAAAAATTAAAA
>JAIRNY010000022.1 GCA_031257835.1 Candidatus Endomicrobiellum cryptotermitis | reverse complement strand
AGTATACACTTCCATTGTTTATTAGATTATATACATGTTCTGTCTTGTCTACGTATACTGCATTATTCCTTCTTAATTTCTCAATGCTTGTGTCCCTATCGGTAATCTTTTCATTGTTTATTCCTTATAGTATCATTTTATGTATTTATTTGTTTCAAAACACAAAAACAAGAAAGTAAAAGACTACCTTCCTTTTCTTTTACTCTCTTATAAACAATTAATTTATAACAAACTATCTGACACTACTTTTTTCTTTAGTATTAGACTCTTTGAAAAGTTCTGCTATGCCACCAATTGAAGCTGTAACACCTGATGTCTCTAAAGGCAAAAATACTTTTGTTGCTTGTCCATCTGCTATATTACTAAGAGCCTCAAGATACTTTATGGCAATAAGATCGTTTGTAGGGTTACCTTCGTGTATAGCATTATAAACTACTTCTATTTTGTATTTTTCCGCTTCTGCAACTTTTCTTATAGCTTCAGCTTGACCTGTAGCTTCTAAAACTTGTTTTTCTTTCACAGCTTCTGCATCAAGTATAACTGCTTGCTTTGCGCCTTCAGCTTTTAAAATTGCTGCTTGTCTTAACCCTTCTGCTTCTAAAATATTTGCTCTTTTTTCTCTTTCAGCTTTCATCTGTTTTGACATAGCGTCTGTGATATCTCTAGGCGGATCTATTTTTTGTATTTCAACTCTTGTAACTTTTACTCCCCATTTATCTGTAGCTTCGTCCATAACTTCTCTTAACTGAGTGTTTATTTTTTCTCTTGATGTAAGAGTACTATCTAGCTCCATATCACCAATAACATTTCTTAAATTTGTCTGGGCAAGTTTTAATGCAGCAAGTGCAAAGTTTTCAATATTATAAACCACTTTTACTGGGTCTGTAACTTGAAAGTAAATGATAGCGTCTACAACAACAGAAACATTATCTTTTGTAATAACACTTTGAGGCGGCACATCTATTACACGTTCTCTCATATCCACCCTAAGCATTCTTTGGAATATAGGAATAATAATATTAAGTCCAGAACCTTTTGTGCCAGTGTACTTTCCTAAAGTTTCCACTAAACCTTTTTCATATTGTCTTATTATCTTGATTGAGCTTGCTATAAAAATAAAAACGAACGCAATTATAATTAAAACAAAAAATGTAAATCCACCATATATAATCATTTAAATTCCCCCTTTCCTATATTTTTTTTACTATTAAAGAAGTACCTTCTATACTTTTTACTTTTACAATTTCTCCAATCTTAATATCAATGTCAGATTTTGCTCTCCAAACTTCACCAAAAACTTTAACAAATCCAGCTTTTGTAGATGTTATTTCTTCTGTAACAACAGCCTCTGCTTCAATTAAAGCGTCAACATTAGATTTAGTAGTTTTTGTTTTACTTATCATTCTTTTAAATATTGGCCTTACTGTGTATAATGATAAAATAGATACTAGTATAAAGACAGATATCTGAAGCCACAACATGCTAGCAAAATAATAAGCAGTAAAACCTGCAAAAATAGAACCTATAGCAATACAAATACAAACAAAAAAGAAAACAGACGATGTTAAAACTTCACAAATAATAAGGACCAAAGCAAATATTAACCATGAAATTAAAGTCATATAAACCTCCACCTTTTAATAGGCCAATATAAAAGCAAAGCTTTACCTTTTATGTTCTTGTCAGGTAGTGGACCCCAAAAGCGAGAATCAAAAGAAAAGTCTCTATTATCGCCTAGCATCATATAGTGTCCTTGTGGCACAATTACAGGCCCAAAATTATCTCTTATAAAAACTGCTGGAACTGAAGCAAGTTTACCATTTTCCCAAGACTTTTGATAATCTTCACTCCTAGAGAACAAATTAAAAGCTTTTAAAATGTTAGGATCACCTAAAGTTACATAAGGCTCATCAACTGCAACATCATTTATAAAAAGTTGTTTATTTTTTATTTCAACTTTATCTCCACCAACAGCAACACATCTTTTTATATAATCTTTTTTTATACCTTGCTCTCTTTCTAATGTATTTAAAGCTTCTGGAGGACACTGAAAAACAACTATGTGGCCAGGTTTTACGCTTTTTATAGCAAAGTAACGTTTGCCATTGCTAGTAAAAGGAACTTTAACCCCATAAATAAACTTGTTGACAAATAAATGGTCCCCCTCTAAAAGAGTGTTTCTCATACTACCAGAGGGAATCTGAAAAGCTTGGATAAAAAAAAACATTATAAAAGACGCCATTATTAAAGCGGTCCAAGCTGTAGCTACCCAAGAGTAAACTTGTTTAAATATATTTTGCGATTTAGCAGTTTTAAAATGTTTTTTTAACACCTGCATTATTATTGCTACCACAAAAAGCATACATCCTGCAACAAACAACTTAAGTTCCATAATATAAAACCTCTTACTTATCAATTTGTAGCACAGCAACAAAAGCTTCTGCTGGAATTTCAACTCTGCCAAACTGTCTCATTTTACGTTTTCCCTCTTTTTGTTTTTCAAGAAGTTTACGTTTTCTAGTTATATCACCACCATAACATTTTGCAAGCACATCTTTACGCATTGCAGAAATAGTTTCTCTAGCAATTATTTTATTATTTACTTTTGCTTGTATAGGTACTTCAAACATATGCCTAGGGATAATACCTTTTAATTTTTCAGTTAAATAATGTGCACAACTTTGCGCTTTATCTTTAGGAGTTATAATTGTAAAAGCATCAACAACTTCCGAGTTAATCATTATTTCCAATTTAACTAAATCACCCTTATTAGAATCTATATGCTTATAATCAAAAGAAGCGTATCCTTTAGAAGCTGATTTTAAAGCATCATAAAATCCAACAATAATTTCTGCTAAAGGCATGTGATATTTAAGTAATACCGTTTTCGCATTCATATACCTCATTGAAACTTGTCTGCCTCTCCTTTTTTGACAAAGGTCCATCATGGACCCTAAATAATCTACCGGACAAATTATTGTAGCTTCTACATAAGGTTCCCAAATTTCCTCTATATCTGCACTATTTGGAAACTTTGAAGGGTTGTCCACTGTAACAAATTTACCTTTTGTTTTTATCTTATATACAACATTTGAAGCTGTAATTAAAAGACTCAAATCAAATTCTCTTTCTAACCTTTCCTTAACTATTTCTAAATGTAGAGAACCTAAAAAACCACACCTAAAACCAAAACCTAACGCAACTGACGTTTCTGGAAAATAAATTAAAGATGAATCTGAAAGTTTTAATTTTTCTAAAGCCATTTTTAAATCGTCATACTCAGCTGTGCTATTAGGGTAAAGGCCAGCAAAAACAAAAGGATTGATTTCTTTATAGCCTTCATGAGGATGACTTGTAGGGCACAAATTTTCTGTAATAGTATCGCCGATTTTTATGTCATTTATATCTTTTATACCAGCCACAACATAACCCACTTCACCAGAAGTAAGCTCATCAGCTTCTATCATTTTTATCTTCATATATCCAACTTCAAGCACCTCATAGTCCACATTCTGAGCCATAAATTTTATTTTCATGCCTTTTTTAATCTTCCCATCAAAAACTCTTATTATAACTATAACACCTCTGTAAGAGTCGTAAAAAGAGTCAAAGATTAATGCTGCCAAAGGTTCTTCACTTACAACTTTGGCCGCTGGAACATTTGAAATGATAGAATCAACAATTTCAGATATTCCTAAACCTTCCTTAGCGCTCGCAAGAATTGGCTCTGTATTAACATCTAAACCTTCTTTCATTTGTTCATAAGCACTACCTACATCTGCAGTAGGCAAATCTATTTTGTTTATTACAGGAATAATTTTAAGGTTAGCATTTTTTGCTAACATTGTATTTGCAAGAGTTTGCGCTTGGACACCTTGAGTAGCATCTATAACCAAAATTGCACCTTCGCATGCGGCTAAAGCTCTTGAAACTTCATATGTAAAATCAACATGGCCAGGAGTGTCAATTAAATTAAGAATATATGAGTTGCCATGTTTATCTATATAACTCATTCTTACAGCCTTAGCTTTTATGGTTATACCTCTTTCTCTTTCAAGTTCCATACCATCAAGAATTTGATCTTTCATCTCCCTGCCAGATATTGTACCTGTATATTCAAGCAATCTATCTGCAAGAGTACTTTTGCCATGATCTATATGCGCTATAATACAAAAATTTCTTATATTAGACATTAAAACTTCCCTTTTATTTTTGGATATATTTAACGACAATCAAATAAAGATAAAATTGACAAGAACTCTTTGAAAACAAAAATTACTAAAATTTATATTAAATGTTTACACATTATATACAAACTAATTAACTTTTATAACAATATCATTCAAATACACTTTATTAAACAGTTTTAAAAAATTATTTTTCATAAACTCATTTTTTAATATAATTTTAGCGAAGCTTTTAGCATCTCTGCCGTAGAGTATGTTATGTTATCTTTGATAAGTCTAAATGTATCACTGGATTCTTCTTTGTCCAGTCCCACTTATCCCATATATACAGCCCTTCAAAT
>JAIRNY010000023.1 GCA_031257835.1 Candidatus Endomicrobiellum cryptotermitis | reverse complement strand
GAGAGAAATATAAAATATACTCTTGATGCAGTTCATTTAGCAAAAAAATTAAATTGTTCAGTATTTATTGGTGCTGGTTCACAAGCTGAATATGGAGTTGCGTCTTGTTTACTAAGTTCCGATACTCCAGTAAATCCTCAAAGCGGGTATGGTATAGCAAAATATGCTGCAGGTAAGTTAAGTAGAATCCTTTGCTCTCAGATGTCTATACGTCATGTTTGGGTTAGAATACTTTCTGTCTTTGGTCCTCAAATGGAAGAACACACCGTTATTATGTATGTTCTTAAAGAATTGCTTATGAATCGTTCTCCAAAACTTACTAAGTGTGAACAGGAGTGGGATTTTTTATACTCTGAAGATGCTGCGGCTGCATTGATAGCATTAGCCGCTAAGGGGATACATGGTAAAGTATATCCTTTAGGATCTGGTAAGTGTAGAAAGTTGTTTGAATACATTGAGTCAATAAGGAATATTGTTGCTCCTGGCAAGATGATACACTTTGGCCAAAAGCAATATTACCCTCATCAACCGATGTATTTGTGTGCAGAAATATCGGAACTAACAGCAGATACAGGTTGGAAACCAAGTATTTCATTTGAAAATGGGATACGGAAAATGTTACCCTCCCCCCGATAAAATTATTATGTGCTGTGAATGTATTAGGTAGGCTGCATAATGGATAGGGTTAGCTTCCCTAATACTATATATAAATGAGGACATAAAATTTATACTTTCAGAAAATATTAATTGGTCATATTTAAAATGTAAAACAATTTTAATAACAGGAGCAAATGGTTTTATTCCAAGTTATATAGTATTAGTATACACGCTGATTAGATACAATGAAACAGTTTGTTTAGAAGATCCAAATGTTAGATTTAGCAAAAAACAATAGGGCAGATAAATTTTTATTTATAAGTTCAGGAGCAGTTTATGGTACGCTTGATAATAGTTTGTCAAAAGTTAGAGAAGATTATACCGGGAATGTTGATATAACTAATGTGCGTTCTTGTTATGCAGAAAGCAAACGAATAGGGGAGACTATGTGTATATGTTGGTCTCATCAATATAATTTGCATGTTAATATGTTGCGATTATCGCACACTTATGGTCCTGTGTATAGAATTAAATGATGGAAGAGTGTTTGCTGACTTTGTTAAGAATATAGTTCAAAATGAAGATATTGTTTTGACATCTGATGGTAAAAGCAAAAGAAGTTTTGTTTATATTACTGGATTATAGCTCTTTTCTACGTTTTATTTTATGGCGAAAATAAACAAGCATATAATGTGGCTGCTGATTCTGAGATAGAAATTTTAGAATTAGCAAAAATGTTGTGTAGTTTGTATCCGGATAAGGATTTGAGAGTTAAATTTAATTATGTACGCTCATCGTCAACGAATGCATCTCTGATAAAAAAATGCTAAAAAAAATTTCTAAAACACTTAATGAAGACTGGGTGGAAATGATATATAAAAGTATAAAAAAGAAGTATAAAAAAGATTGATCAAATTTACCTAAAATCTTTAAATCTTTCTTAGTAATTTTTGTTGTTTTAAATATTACTTTTGTTTTTTATACAATAAATTTTATGTTTGAGCATCATGACTTTGCAAATATGATTGTTCCTCGTAGGTTTTTTAGTTCTCTTTTTGAAGGCAGACCTTTTGGCTATTTGTTTTCTTCATTGTTAACAAATAATAATATTTTGCCAATATTTACAAATTTATTGGCATTTCTATTATTTTCTTTATCGGCTGTTGGGTTATGTGTTTACTGGAGAGTTCCAAAGAGAGTCTTTTATTATTGTGTTAATGGTATTCTTTTAACTATATAGTTCTATCATTTTGGCTCCGTTATTTTATATGAGCGGAGTAGTAAATTTTATTTCAGCAATTTTTATGGCTTCATTTATTTATTGCAATTAAAACAACATTTCGATATTTTTGAAATTTTTTTATGATGGTGGTTTTGTGATAAAGGAAGTAAGAAGTAACAGTATTGAAATAAAAGAAAACGAAAGTAAAATTCTATTGCCTGCTGTGTATTTCCCAAAGAATGAACAGCTTTTGGCAGTTAGAGTTAATCTTCTTAACGATTATGAATTTATCATTTTCAATATGAAATTGTTAGAAGAAAAAGGCGTTGACAAGAGTTAGTTCAAAATAAGAGTAAATTTATAGATTTATTAGAAAATTTAGTTTCTGACTAGACGGTTTTTTAGAAAAATGAAGAATTTTAGTCACAAAATTGTTAGTATGGGGACCTAGAAAGTCAATTCAGGAAATTTTATGAAGTTATTAAGAAAAACCAATAACGAAGATAAAAAAGTATACTGGTTAGCATTTATAGAACTTTTTAAAATAAAGTATATATCTAAGATGAGTATAAAATATAAAAGATATTATATTTTTGGAGTACAGGTCTATAAAAAAAGGTGTGTAAGTGATTTTATTGACGAAGAACATTTTCTTACATTTTTAAAAACATTATCAAAATCTTATAAAACTATTCTTTTTTTTGATCATTCATTGGGTGGGGGTACAGAAAAATATTTTTTTGATCAGTTAATTAATCTAAAAAAAGAATATCTTGTTTTAAGATTTCAATATTTTTATGTGTTAAAAGTTTATCGGCTTACAATATATTATAATGACGAGTATAAATATTGTCAAAATTCCGAAATTTCTAAATTATTGTCCATAATAAAAAAAATTAATTTAAAAGAAGTAGTAATAAATAATCTTGTTGGATATAAAAGTACTTTAGGTATTCTTGAAATTGTTAGCGAACTAAAAAAAAGTGTATGGAAAAATGTAAGACTTTCTGTAAGAGGTCATGATTTTCAAGCTGTATGTCCAAGTTTTAATTTGTTAAATGATAAGTTTAATTACTGTAGATGCCCTCCCATATCTGAATGTTTAAAATGTTTTCCAAAAATTAAAGTATCAAATAATTTATATGCTAACAAAGTTTTGTTATCAGGATCGAGTGATATTGTTTTATGGCGTAAAAAATGGAATGATTTTTTTTCTAATAATGTAGATGAGGTTATATTTTTTAGTAACTCTACTAAAGACATTTTTTGTCAAGTATATCCTACTTTAAAAAATAAGTTTGTTATAATACCTCACTTTGTATATAAATTATGTAAAGTTGAAATAAAAAAGCATAGGGCGATTAATATAGGAGTTCTTGGAGAAATAAATTTGATACAAAAAGGAAAGTTTATTATAGAGGGAATGATTTCTTTGATACCTAGTAAAAATGTTAAAATTATTATTATTGGGACTTTTTCTAAAAACAAATATCAAAATGTAATTGTAACAGGTCGTTATGAAAAAGAAAAATTGCCTGACATAATACAAAATGAAGAAATAGATATTGTATTTATACCTTCAATATGGCCTGAAACATTTTCTTATGTAACATCGGAGGCGATGATGATGGGATTGCCGGTGGCTTGTTTTAATTTAGGCTCTCAAGCTGAAAGAGTTTCTATTTATGATAAAGGTCTTATTATAAACGAAATTTCTGCAGATATTGCATTGAGAGAAATTATAAACTTTATTGATACTAGAAGAGATAATTTAGACAAATAATGAAAAGATTGAAGAGGATAGCTAAGATGCATTTTTTTACAAGTATTACTACAAATTATATTCCAAAGGCAAGAGTTCTAGCAAAGACATTAAAGAAGTACAATAGTGATTGTATTATGCACATAGTTGTTTCTGATGACTTGCCGAGAAATTTTGATATTTCAACAGAACCATTTGATTTTGTTTGGTTTAGTGAAGATTTTATTAAAACTGAAAATAATAATAAATGGTTTTTTATTCATAATGTTGTAGAGTTATGTACTGCGGTAAAAGCAGCAGCAGCACTGCACATTTTCGAAAAAATGAGTATTAATAAACTCATTTATTTAGATCCTGATATTGCTGTATTTTCAAATCTTGAAGAATTATTTGTTATGTTAGATGATAATAGTGTTTTGCTAACACCTCATATGACTGAACCTGCAAAGTCTGAAGTGTTTATAAATGCTGATGAAACGTGTTGCTTAAGCCATGGAATATATAATTTAGGTTTTTTTGCTGTTAAGAATGATACGAATGGTTTAAAGTTTTTGAATTGGTGGAATGATAGATTGATGAAATGGTGTTATGATGATATTCCTAAGGGATTATTTACAGATCAAAAATGGATTGATTTAGCGGTGCTATTTTTTGATTTTATCAAGATAATAAAAGATGTGGAGTATAATGTAGCCACATGGAACTTGGAAACTCGAAAGTTAACAGGTTCTATACAAAACGGCTTGTTTGTGAATGGTAAAGTTTTAAAATTTTTTCATTTTACAGGTTTTGATTCCGGGGCACATCGGGAAGTGCTTAGTTATCATGCCAAAAAAGGGGAGGATGTATGGAAGTTAAGTGTTTGGTATGAACAGATGCTTGACTTAAATGGACAGTCAAAGTTAGGCGACAATACTTACAAGTATGCTTTTTATGATAATGGGGAGAAAATTTTGCAAGTTCATAGGATTGTTTTTAGGGAACGAAAAGATGTATATAATTATTTTGATAATCCTTTTGGAGATGATTGTTGTTGTTGGATGAGAGGTAGTGTATTAGATTGCCAGAATGAAAAAATTTTTACGATAATTTATAAATGGTTGAAGTATAAAATACTTTATAAATTAATGATAGGGGAAAAACGAGTAAAATATAGAATTAAATATCATGTATTTAAAAAAGTATTATCAAGGATTAGTAAAATT
>JAIRNY010000007.1 GCA_031257835.1 Candidatus Endomicrobiellum cryptotermitis | reverse complement strand
TTTTCAGCCATATACACTGCAGAACTTGTTATTATATCTAAGTTCCCCGCATAAGGCGGCAAATAATCACCATTTCCTATTACTTGTATTATAATTGTAAGACGATTTTTTTCAAAAATAGGTCCGTATTTGATTTTATATTTAGGAACATATTCTTGAATCTTATTTTCAATTTTTAATAGTCCCTTTTCTATTGTATTAATATTAATTGGATCGTCTATAATAACATACACTGTATTTTGCATCATAATTGGAGGTTCTGCCGGATTTATTATTATTATTGACTTTGCTTTTTTAACATTATTAGAAAATTTTAAAATAGAATCCTTCGTTGTTTGTGTGAACTCATCAATATTTGCTCTTGTCCCGGGTCCTGCAGATTTTGCAGATATGCTAGAAACTGTCTCAACATATTTTATTTTTTCTATACAACTTATCGCGTGAACTATTGGAATTACTGCTTGTCCTCCGCACGTAATCATATTAATGTTTTGAACATCTAAACATTCTTTTGAGTTTAAAACTGGAATACAAGCTTTGCCAATTAATGATGGAGTCAAATCTATTGTAAACTTATTTAAGTCTTTTAAAATATCTGCATGTTTTTTATGAGCTTTTGCTGTTGTTGCATCAAAAACAATATCGCAAATACCAGGATTTTTAATTATGGCATCAATAGATTGGTCACTTATATTAATACCCATATTATTAGCAAAAATCATACCTCTAGACTCAAAGTTTCTTCCCATAAACAATGAAGACTGTAAAAATTTACTTTTTTGAATCTTTACAAGCAAATCACAACCTATATTTCCACTTCCAATTATTCCAACATTTATTTTTTTCATTGTATTTTTTTCTTTTGAGGTCTTAAAGTTCTAATATTTTGTAAAAAATACCTCGTAATCTGTTCTTATCATATTCTTTTTTTATTACACACGCCTCTTTTCAGTTTACCGGTAAGCTTCTCTAGCACGCTTTTTAGCAATTACACCTATTGCTTTCCATCTAACAAATCCACTATTATTAAAGCTATAGTCATCAATGTCTATAAATATCAAAACCAGCCTTTTCCAAAAGAATCTTTATACTTTTAGGTATAAAGTAATTAATATGTTCGTCCATACTATGTGGCGATTTAAACATTTTTATCCATCTAGTAAAATTGTCTTTTATACTGAAGTTTCTATTAAACATTAATTCAATATAATACGTCATTCCTCTATAAAAAGGTGAATCAAGAGGAACCTCCACATATAACCATACATCCTCAACAAGAAGTGAATTTAATATATTAACCACATCTTGAGGATAAGATACATGCTCTAACACATGACAGCACATTACAAAATCAAAATTCATTCCATCTATTTTGGACAGACTTAGTACACCTTCTTTTGGTGTCACTTTTGAAACCTCATAAACATATTTCCTTGCATTAATAAAACTATCCGGAATGTGCTGTTCTACATCTCCTCCGTAATCAAGTATACTTTTTATTGCCAAAGTATTTACTCCAACATTTTTAAGCAAATTTTTAAGATGTTCTTGTCTTTCTAAAAGCTCTAAATCATCAAAACCAACTGCATTATTTATTTTTTTGTATACCATGGTTCAAATTTTTGTTTTTGAATTTGAAATTCTTCAGATCTATAGTTGCTACAGAATTGTTTACTTCCTCATCAGAAAGACGTAATTCATAAAAAGCAAAACCACACTCTTTACAATGAATAATCTTTGTTTCCCCCCACCCCACCCATATTCTTTCTGCTACAAAATCTAAAACACTAGCATTTTTTAGTTCAACATTATTACTTCCACATATCAAACACTCTTGTTGTTGACACTCCCCACTACCCAACAAGATAAACGTACACAGCAAAGATAAAATTCTAACTTTTACCAACTTGATTTTCATCATTTTAATACTTTCCTATAAATAATTTGTGAAATTTTATCCAACTGTTTTTCGCTAATAGCAGGATAAAGACCAACCCAAAAAGAATTATTCATTATAAAATCTGTGTTTGGCAATAATTTATAGTCTTCTTGTGTCAATGCATTAGATTTTTTAATTTCTGAAGTTCTTATCCTTAAGTTTATATCATTTTCAGTAAAACAAGGTTGCCTTAAAATATTACCTGCAAAAAGCTGTCTTGTTCCAATCATATTCTTTTCAAGATACTCAACTAGCTCTTGTTTATTAAATTTATTATTTGGTTTTACAGAAATCAAAAAACCAAACCAAGAAGGGTCAGCTTTATCTAATATTTTTGGCAATATTATATATTCTTGCAAATCTTCTAACTTCTTGTACAAATAACCAAAATTTTCACGACGGTTCTTAATAAAACTATCAACTTTCTTTAATTGCGCAAGTCCAATAGCCGCTTGCCAATCTGTGATTTTTAAGTTGTATCCCAAATGACTATAAATATATTTGTGGTCATATCCCTGTGGCATATTGCCAAACTTCATAGAAAATCTGTTATTACAACTATTATCTCTTCCAGGGTTACACCAACAATCTCTGCCCCAATCTCTAAAAGATATTAATATTTTATAAAGTTGAGAGTCATTTGTACAAACTGCCCCACCTTCTCCCATTGTTATGTGATGAGCTGGATAAAAACTAAACGTCCCAATGTGTCCTACTGTACCTGTATATTTACCATCGAATTTTGAACCAAGAGCATCACAAGAATCTTCTATTAACCACAAGTTATACTTGTCACATATTTTTTTTACTTGTTCTAAATCAAAAACATTGCCCAAAGTATGTGCTATAAAAATAGATTTTGTTTTAGAAGTAATTGCTTCTTCAATCTGGTCAACTTGTATATTGTAAGTACCAATCTCTACATCAACAAAAACAGGAACTAATCCGTTTTGAAGTATCGGTGCTACAGTAGTAGGAAATCCTGATGCAACTGTTATAACCTCATCTCCTTGTTTCAATCTTCTATCGCTTAACTTATAAGAAGTTAAAGCACTGATCGCAAGTAAATTTGCACTGGATCCAGAATTTACAGTTAAAGCATGATTAGTCCCTAAAAACTTTGCAAATTTACTTTCAAACTTGTCATTAAATCTGCCAGTAGTAAGCCACATATCCAGCGATGCATCAATCATATTTTTAAGTTCTTCTTTTCCTAACACTTTTCCAGAAACTGCAATATAATTATCTCTTCTAACATCTGGCTTTGCTAAGCTATAATAAAAAGAAGATAAGACTTTAACACTCTTTCTTAGAGCTTTTATTACCTTTTTTTTCAATTTCAATTCCTCTATTAATACTGCTAAAAGTCATTTTATTCGTGAAGGCGAAAAATCTTGGCACAACTACAGAACTTTGCTTATTTTCTTCTGAAACAATAATATTTGATCTAATGAAAATTCAAGCATATTAATACCCTCGTAATATGCTTTATACCAAGACATTGTTTGTTTTATAGCTTCTTTTACACCGTAAACAGGGTGCCAATCCAATTCTTTCTCTGCTTTATTTATATCTAACTTCAACAGTTTCGCCTCATGAGGATGTTTATTTGTGTCTATTTTGTAGCTGCCACCATATATTGATACTAACTCTTGTACTATCTCATTTACTGTAATAATCGATTCTTCTCTAGGCCCAAAGTTATACGCAGTAGCATGTTCTACTTTCTCTTCTAAAAGCTCTTTGCCCAACAATAAATACCCTAAAAGCGGCTCAAGAACAAACTGCCATGGTCGCACTGCATTTAGATTTCTTAAAATAATACATTGGTTATCCTTTACAGCTTTTACGAAGTCTGGCACAAGTCTATCTAAAGAATAATCCCCACCACCTATAACATTTCCAGCTCTTGCAGTTGCTATAAGAGTGTTATGCTTTATTCTAAAATCTTGTACATTGAAAAAAGAATCTCTGTATGAAGATGTTACAAGTTCTGAACACGCTTTAGAGTTGCTGTAAGGGTCATACCCACCAAGCTCATCATCTTCTTTATAGGCATAGTCTTTTTCTTTGTTTTTATAACATTTGTCTGTTGTTACATTCACAACAGCCTTTACCTTATGATTACACCTTACTGCCTCTAAAATATTTACTACACCTAAAACATTTGTTCGGTAAGTTTCTAATGGGGCTTTGTACGATTGGGGTACTAGAGGTTGTGCTGCAAGGTGAAATACAATATCTGGACAAAAAAAACTAAGTTCCTTGTTTAATTTATCAAAATCACAAATATTGCCTTCTATATGTTTTATTTTATCTTTTAGCTTCAAAATATTAAAAATAGAAGGTTCTGTGTCGGTTTTTAAAGCGTATCCACAAATATCTGCACCTAAAAACTTAAGCCATAAACAAAGCCAAGAACCTTTAAAGCCTGTATGACCTGTTACAAAAACTTTTTTACCTTTATATATCTCTAACAATTTTATCATTTCACCAAACCTTCCAAGGAGCTTTGTTTGAGTGCCACATTGAAGTTAATAGGTTCTTTTCACGCAAACTGTCCATCGCCTGCCAAAAACCATTATGTTTGTATACGTTTAATTGTCCTTCTTTTGCTAAATTTTCTAAAGGACCTCTCTCAAAAATTACATTATCTACATTTGCAGATATATAATCAAAAACTTTGTTTTCGCATACAAAAAAGCCTCCGTTTATCCAACTTTCTCCTCCAAGAGGTTTTTCGTTAAAAGATGTAACTGTATTGTTTTTTATAATAACAGCACCAAAACGTCCTGACATTTGCACAGTCGTCATAGTGGCAATTTTTTCAGAATTCTTATGAGATTTTACAAGCGCATTAATATCAACATCTGCAATTCCATCACCATAAGTCAACATAAATGACTCGTTTCCTATATATTCCTGCGCTTTTTTGATTCTACTTCCTGTCATAGTATCTTGCCCTGTATAAAGCATTGTAACTTTCCAAGGTTCTTGGCGTGTCTTATGTATTTCTACAGAATTAACTACCATGTCAACAGTTACGTCACAATACCTTGTATAATAATTGATAAAATAGTCCTTAATAATATGAGACCTATAACCCGTTAAAATTACAAAATCATTAAAACCATAATGTGAATATATTTTCATTATATGCCAAAGTATTGGGTGTCCACCAATTTCTACCATTGGTTTTGGCTTTAATTCAGTTTCTTCAGATAACCTAGTACCAAGTCCTCCTGCTAATATAACTACTTTCATATAAATACCTCACTCTTAAAATTATATTTTAGTGCCTGACTTAAAACAACTTAAATATTTCTGCAATTTTTTCAAAATGTATAATTTCCCCACGACCCTACTGTAGGGGAAGAGCGAAGGTTTGAGTAATTTTCATACATCTACTTTTCATCTATTTTTTATATTATGGCACACTATATAAAAAAATAAAAACAACAACACAATTTGTATATTATAATCGCTCTTATAACTTTACAGATCTTTTAAGATAGACTTTACATATTGATAATATTCACTATTCTTATATTTCTCAACATTATTTAATATTCCATCTTTTGTCATAAACTGCACTTTATAAGCAATTTCTTCAAGACACGCTATTTTAGTACCCTGGCTTATTTCGATTGTTCGCACGTATGAAGCTGCTTGTAAAAGAGAGTCTGGTGTTCCAGTATCAAGCCACACAAAACCGCGCCCTAAACATTCTACACTTAAAGCATTATTGTGTAAATAAATATTATTTAAATCTGTAATCTCTAGCTCTCCTCGTTTTGAAGGCTTTAAACTTTTAGCATATTCAACAACTTTATTATCATAAAAATATAATCCTGTTACAGCATAATGTGATTTTGGGTTTTCAGGTTTTTCTTCAAGAGATTTTACTTTACCATTTTTATCAAATTCTACTATGCCAAATCTTTTTGGATCTTTTACATTATAAGCAAAAGCTGTTGCATTACCTTTTTGTGTGTTGTCTGTGGATCGTTTTAAAATCCCTAAAAAACCTGCCCCATAAAAAATATTATCTCCTAAAATAAGCGCTACATTGTCCTTGCCAATAAATTCCTCTCCTAAAATAAATGCTTGAGCAAGACCATCTGGAGACGGTTGTTCTTTATAAGATAATTTTAATCCAAATTGTTGCCCATTTCCTAACAAATGTTTAAAATTTGGTAAGTCTTGTGGGGTAGAAATGATAAGAATTTCTCTAATACCAGCTAACATCAAAACAGAAAGAGGATAATATATCATGGGCTTGTCATAAATAGGCAACAATTGTTTTGAAGTTGACATTGTAATTGGATATAATCTGGTGCCTGACCCCCCTGCTAAAACAATTCCCTTCATGTTAAAGTCTCCCAGTTAATGTTAAATAATCTTTTAATGCTTCTTTCCAATTTCTACAAGATCCACCATTATTCATAACAGAATATTTTGGACGTTTAGCTAGACGCAGAAATTCATCAGACAAGCATGGTTTAACATTAACTTTTAACCCAGCTTGTATAAAAATTTCACAAGCAAACTCATACCAACTTGCATGCCCACTTCCACAAATATGATAAACACCATAAGGCTTATCAAAAATTTCCAAAATCCTGTTTGCAAGATCCACAGTCCAAGTAGGACAACCAATTTGATCATCCACAACTTTTATTTCAGAATTTTTAGCAAGGCCAAGCATTGTTTCTACAAAATTCTTACCATAATATCCATAAAGCCAACTTGTGCGCACAATATAGTATCTTTTACAGTATTGTTTGATAACCTCTTCACCTTGCAATTTAGTTAAACCATAGTTATTTAATGGATTTGTTTTATCTTTTGGTGTGTAAGGACTAGTTTTAGTTCCATCAAAAACATAGTCTGTTGAAATATAAACCATTGATGCATTAATATTAGAACAAACTTTAGCAACATTTTCTGTCCCAATAGTATTAATTGTATGAGTTAATTCTAAGTTAATTTCTGCTCCATCAACGTTAGTATAAGCTGCACAATGTACTAATAAATCAGGTTTTTTATCGTTTAAAAACTTTTCAACAACTTTTAAATCGGTAATATCTAAATTGTTTCGATTTGTTTTTATAACAAAAAATCCTTCTTTTTCTAAAATAGTGCACACGTCTTGCCCAAGCATGCCTTGCGCACCTGTTACTAAAATTCTTTTTTGAGATTTTTGAGTACTCATAATAATACACGACTATCAATAAAATTAAGATTATTATTCTGCTTTCATAAATACTTAATTCTTACACTCGCTTTTTATCACCTTCTTCTTTTTTCCTAGGAAGCTGATGTTAAGTTTTTCGAATATCGCTCACATTTATTACTTACCTATATAGACATAATCAATAACATAGTCTGTATTTGGGGTAGCGCCCAAATCTAATCTAATATTAGTGATAACACTTTCATTCCAGTCATCACGAGCTGACATGTCAAATAGCACTATTTGTTCTTCATCTGAAACTTTACAGAACTGTATTGCACTATATAATTCAGAATATCCATGATTTTTTGTTGTATAATATATGTGAGCATACTCTGATCTTTTTTTATATCCAGACTTTTTTAAATTTAATATTTTATATTTTATCAATATATATCTATAATCTTTCCCCTTAAATGGGGTTACATTATGTACTATGTAAGGGTTAACATTGAAAGATTTTAATTTTATACCACTATTACCATTATTAGAAATTGATGCATTATGTGTCACCCATCCCGAAGTATCGCGTGAAAAAAAACAGCTTCCTATAATATCACCACCACTCCTAATATTCGACGATATTCTCTTTATTGTAACATTCTGGGAATCAGATAATTTTACAACAACTACTCCATCATGCTTTTGAATATAGCCAGTCTGTGGATAACAAGGCATACTTTCAGACATTTCATATGCTTCATTTATTTCATCTTCATCAGCCAAACAACTATATTTAGTTATGCCCAAACACTGCATAAAAGAAGTAATGCGCTGCCCGGATATCATACTATCAGTGTTTATTTCAAACAAAGAACGTCCTACCATTTCTCCTACAGGATAAGCACTAAAATGACCTCGTGTATCCTCCTTCCCAACAAATGCTAAATGAAAATCTTTCTTATTACCAAATTTTTCTTTTATTGTTTTATTTATATCATGTGCAATTTTTACATCATTGTTATATCTCCATAAATCAAAATACTGTAATTGAACGGATACTTGAAACTGATATACCACAACTATTAGCATAATGCCTGCTATAAACCTCTTTAAGATTTTGGAATCCTGGCTATTTATTAAATATAATGGCAAAAATGCAACAATCAACGAAATCACATATGTTGTTCTCACTGGAGGTAGTACACCAAGACATATTGGTATTAACAAACTACTTAGGGGAACTCCAGCTCCAACAAAGAGATACAGAATTCTTTTATTTATAGGAAATTTTAAAGCATTTTTATATATTTGATATATATATATAATAGTTAAGGGCAATAAAGCAACACTCCCATACACTAACTTCAACTGTTTTCCGTATATGGTTTCTTTAACTGCATCAACAAATATGTATTTTGCTATGCTAATTATGCTAATAATTCTATCAGCAAAACTTTGTGTTAACTGCATACAAGCACGATGATATTCAGAAAATAATCGATTAATAAACATCCAATTTATTAAAAAATAAATAATACCAGAAAGAGCTATACACAAACATATTTTTAAAGCCAAAATATAATAATACTTTGCAGTATAACTTGAATTATCCTCAAATAAAATAAAACAAATACCAATACCACTTAACAATATACTAACATTTATTTGGTAAATAGAAAACACTAACGTTGTTAAGGCTATACTTAAAATTATAAAAAAAATCTTATTCTCTAAAAGCCCTTTATATAGTAATAAAATTATTATAGGACATAATAATATAGCAAAAGATACTGCTGCCGCTGTCAGTGAAAAATAAAACTGTTCTGTCCAAATTGTTGATGTTAAAAAAAGTAATACGAACAACACTAAGTAGGTATTATCATATTTTTTAGAAAACACAGAAAATAGATAACTCCATATTATTGAAGCTAAGTACATAAAACACATAGTAAAAACAAGACTTGAATAAGGAGTAGGCCTTCTTCCAATAAAAAACAGCATGTCTAACAATGCTACACCAAATCTTCCTTGTGAAATCACTACATCAGAAAGTTTCCATGCATCCGTCATTGCTAATTCTGTATCGACACCAATAGTAGCATGAAATACTAGAAGCCCATAAGTAAAAATTAATACAATAAATGTTGAACATAGTAAAAATTTATTCTTTTCACAGAAATTAACAAACTCAGCTATTCCATTCCCTTCTAGCAAATAATTGTTTTGCTCTGATTTTTTTTGTAATTTTGGCAGTTTATAAATAACTCTTTTAAATTTATCAAAGAAACGATTATTCATTTGTTTCATGTCTCTTTATCAATATAATTACCTAAACGTACAAATTATATCTTAATAATTTTACACCACTATTTTTTCACGCTTCTATCTCTTCAATCCAATTCTTATTATTTAAATACCAATCTATAGTTAACTTAATACCTTTTTCAAAAGCAATTGACGGTTTCCAGCCAAGCTCTGATTGAATTTTATCATTACAAATAGCATAGCGTCCGTCATGGCCAAGCCTGTCTTTGACATACTCAATTGAACTTTCATCTTTGCCCATTGCTTTAAGAATAATATATGTAATCTCTAAATTACTTTTTTCATTATGGCCACCAACATTATACACCTGACCAACTTTGCCTTTATGTAAAACTACATCTATAGCTGCACAATGATCATAAACATAAAGCCAATCTCGAACATTTAACCCATCACCATAAACTGGCACTTTTTTACCTTTTAACAACTGTAACACAAAAAATGGTATTAGTTTTTCAGGATATTGGTAGGGTCCATAATTATTTGAACATCTAGTAATTAGTGTAGGGAGTTTGTACGTTTCAAAATATGCATGAACAAGCATATCTGCACTTGCTTTTGACGCAGAATATGGGGAACTAGGAGCAACTGGAGTTGTTTCGTAAAAATAACCTTGCGGACCAAGACTGCCATAAACTTCATCTGTAGAAACCTGCAAGTAGCGATCAATCCCAACTTCTTTTGCTGCTTGTAAAAGATTTAATGTACCTTTAATGTTTGTGTCAATGAAAATTTCTGGGCCTGTAATTGAGCGGTCGACATGGCTTTCTGCAGCAAAATTTACTATCACATCTGCATCTTTTACCAACTCTTGTACTAATTTTTTATCACAAATATCCCCTTGAACAAATTTATAGTTAGGGTTATCTTTTACATCGTTAAGATTTGAAAGATTTCCAGCATAGGTAAGTACATCTAAGTTTAAAATTTTATACTCAGAATATTTACTTAATATATATCTTATAAAACAACTGCCAATAAAACCTGCTCCGCCTGTTACAAGTACTTTCATATACATAACCCTTCCAAATTTTTATCTCTGTCACTTAAAATTGGTTCAAAATTAATTTTCCAATCAATATTTAACGTTTTATCATTCCAAATAATACCGCTTTCATGCTCTGGATAATATTTTCCACTAACTTTATACGCTATCTGTGTTTCATTTGACATTACTACAAAACCATGTGCAAATCCTTTTGGAATGTAAAGCATATTTTTATTTTCTTCTGACAGTTCAACAATTACCCATCTTCCAAAACTTTTTGACTCTTTTCTTATATCCACAGCAACATCATAAATTTGTCCTTGTAAACAACGCACAAGTTTTGCTTGTTCATAAGGTTTTTTTTGATAATGAAGGCCTCTAAGTACATGAACCATAGACTTTGAATGATTATCTTGATCGAACTCAACATCTATGCCATGTTTAACAAACTCTGACTTTTCATAAGTTTCCATAAAAAATCCACGATCATCGCCAAAAATTTTTGGTTTAACTAAAATTACATCTTCTATTTCTAGTTTTTGGAACTCAAAAGGCATAGTTTGTCCTTGTTAATACATTTTTAAATAATTATTTTTTTCTGTAAGTAAATATAGTATGCCCAAAAACTTTTATTTTTCTAAGCTTTCCAGCTTTTTCTTTAATAAAAATATAATTTAGAGCACGTCTTAATGAGTACAATGGTAACATTTCATTTCTAATTTTAATTATAGGATTTACAAGAAAATTATCTTCGATATATTTTTCCATAAAAGATTTCCATCTTGTTTGAAAAACTTCATTATTTTGATTGATAAATTCTTTTCTTCGTTCTGTACCAAACGAGCCCTCACCTTCATGTTTAACATACAAGCTATCTATTAACACATTTTTCCAACCAAACTGCAAAGAACGAAGGGCAAAATCACGTTCTTCATGATAACCTAACCCATATATCTCATCTAAAAAACCTTGTTTTTTTATCACTCCTCTACGAATACAAAAACAAAAACCTTCCGCACTTAAAATAGTCGGATATGTTGCTTTATGCATTTTGTTTAATAACCTGTTCATTTGTTCGACAGAATACCCTTTAAAAATAGGTATATAATATTCTAAACTATTAGAACCTATGGGTGAAGCAATCCCTATTTTAGTATCTGAATCAAAACAATTTATTATCTTTTTGTTAAAACTTGAAGGAATTTCTGTGTCACTATTTAAAAGCACTAAAATATCATTTTTTGCTTCTTTTAACCCTCTATTACAACTTTTAACAAAACCCAAATTATTAAAATTTTTTAAAAGCTGATAATTACAATGTTCCTTTACAAAATTTTCTAAATAACTACTAGTACTGCTATCTGAGCAATCATCAACAATGATAATTTCGCCTGTTTCAAAATCAAAATTGTTTAAAAGATTATTAAATAAAATTTTTATATGATTTAAAGCATTATAAACAGGTATTATAACTGAAATTTTAGGTTGTAAAAACTTATTTTTATTATTGCCATCATAAAGAGAAGACTTATGGTTAGTATTTTTTACTTTTAATATATTCATTACTAATTTTTTTATACTGTATTCTTATAAGATAATTTACTTGAAAATTTTTTAAACTATAAATTAAATACCAAATTGCATTGCATTCTTAGTTGATTCTACCTTTTTTTGACCTTATAATCAACTTTTTGTTAGAATTCTTTCATGAAATTATGTAAGTTAGTCAAAAAAAGTAAAGAGCAGTCCTATATAGCTTTTACAGCTAAGCAAAACAAACTACAAGATAAAAAATTTGCTTCCGTAACTCCTAGCATGCGTATTGTTTTTGCTCCCCACTGTATGAGAGACTCTGCTGTGTGCACTGCTATTGAAAAAGATAGTTATTATATATGCTTAGAGTGTGGTAGTTGTAAAATAGCTCAAATTAGCAAACTTGCAAAAAAGTTAAACTATATGGCGCTATACATTGTAAAAGGTGGAAGAACAATAGCTAAAATTATACAAGAACAAAAACCGCAAGCTGTTGTTGGAATTGCTTGCTTTTTTGAAGGTGACCTAGCAGTTAAAATGCTAAAAGAAAAAAATTTAGCTGTGCAGTTTGTTCCACTTACAAAAGACGGATGTTCTACTACTGACACGGACTTAAAACAAGTAGAAAGAGTGCTTACTTTAGGTTGTTAGGTTTTACTCCCACAAATAATTTACTGGCACTGCCCACATATTCCCCCAAACGGTACGAGTTCGTTTCCAGTATAAATTACAATTCTTTTTTTAACTTTTCCCCACCAACTTGGTGCGATGCCTTCATGTTTGTAAAGTCTTTATCCATATATTTTAGGTATCATGATATTGATATTTTTTGTATTGTAATACTATTTTTATAAAATAACAAATCACAGCTTTGCTGCTTAACTTCATTCCTTTTAGGGGACAAGTAAGATTTTACTCATGAAATTGTCAGGTTGCTAGATGTTAAATGCTCAAACCAAAAGACAACAGTTTGACGTCATTATTAGCGCACATCCCATACCAAATAAAACAAGAAAGCTAAGCTTATTATCATTGCAATATTTTTGATATGGTTAAAGATGTTAGGGTTTAACATACAAGGAGAAGTCGGTACTAGCGACGGCAGAATAAATGCGGTATTATTGCAAGAAGAGTATGCTATTATTGTAAAAATAAAATATAGCGTGACAAAATCTTTTGAAAAAATGCTAAATTATGCAATAAAACAAATAAAAGATACGCACCCCTATAAGCTGTATTTGGATAAAAAAATAATACTTTTAAGTATAGCGTGTAAAATAGAGCATCGTTAATAACTGAGGGTCTCTAAAAACCTATAATGTCGTAAGTGCCGTATATTTTGCGACAATATGATGTGTAAACGCAAGGCATATCGTGAGTTATACAGCCAAGAGCGCCGCAAAAGATGTGGCAAGGACAAACGTTAGGGTTATTAAGAGACCCAGCTAATAAGAGGTTTTATGAAAAGTTTAACTGCAAAAATTTTGGTAGTTTTTATTTTTGGGATATTGCTTGGCGTTTGTATAAAATTTTCTTTTCTTGCTTTTCTTGGCCTGCTTTGTTCGTTAGTTGCACTATTTATTTACACTTTAAAAGACGCTACCGGACTAAAACACAATCAGGGCAAACACTTTATTTTTATTTCTCTTGCATTATATGCTATATCTTTGATGCTCTCGTTAATATCTACAACAACTATCATTTTATTTATTGGATACGAACTGTTTACAAATAATAAATCTGTGCAGCAAGCTAACAAACAATTGTTTCTTTTTTATGCGATTATTGTCTTTATGCTGTTTGTAAAGATTTTAGTCTGACTCGAGTTATCTAAATTTGCCACCTACATCAACATTAACACCATCGATAAATATACTCCAGCCTCCACTTTAGTCTTGATATTTATAAAAATCGTAAGTTGTCTAAGAACCGTCTTTAAGTTTTCTCAAGTCAGATGTCTGTACAACTATTTTTATATTAATTTTACATCATATAATTGACTGCATAGAACTAGGAATATATCAAAGCGCCCCACATCTTTAAATATAATTGTAAGTACAGGGATAAGTTACAAACGTCCAGATGGTGTAAATGTAATATCATTATCATCTCTAGTCTAGGGGTCTAAGCTTTTGTAAAAGTTCAAAGACATATTGGACATTTAGAGTCACTTGACACATAAACAGTTAGTTTGGTCTAGTTTAGAACCTTACCTACGTTACTAAGATCAATCTCAACAAAATTATATCGGCATGACTTCATCTATATCTTTCTTTGCCTCTTACATAGCCTATTAATTCACTTAAACACTTGCTGCAATGCATTTTAACATCCAAAAAAATAAATGTATTATATTCTATCTATATATTGAATAGTCTCTGTTTAATACCAGTCAATACAGGGAGAAAATGGTATACTTAATGAGTAAATATGTACTTGAGAGGTAGTATATGAAAAAGTTACCGATAGAGCTGCCGACATTTTTGATAGAGCAAGTAGAAAAAAGGGAAGAAAGAAGGCGTAGAGCTGATGCTGAAAGTAGGGTATGCGATATTAAGAATATAGTAAAGATAAGAAATAGGAATATTATGAAGAAAAAGGAAGGAAGTTCTGGCAACAAACAGGTTAGTGAGATGGACTAAAGAATCAGAAGAATTTTTTGAAAAGGCAGAAGATAAAAGTGTAGTACAGGAGAAGGATTTGAAGAGTTAGTTAATACAACAAATAGTCCTGACATAAAAAGAAAGGAAAAGAAGGTTATAATAACAGATACGTCTTACTTTGTATAGACATGGGATTCCGGAGTTTGCAAAATATGTAGATCCGACGATACCAACAGAATGGTATTTAAAAAACAAAGAAGCAATAGGAAAATTAAGTATTCCAACTAGAGTTAAAGTTTTGGGCAAGTAGCATTGAGAGTGATGAATTCAAGAAATGGTATAAGAAAATAATGATTGATTTTGCTGGTGATGAATATGGCAACAATCTTAAGATGGAATTTAAAAAGCAACTAATACAAGAAGCAAATACATGGATTGCTAAAAGAGGAACAATGTTTGATGGTTAAATACTTATGAACTACTTAAAGGAAGACACTATAGCAGCTCTGTCAACAGCCGTCGGTAAATCTGCAATTGCAGTAATACGTATGTCAGGGAACAACTCTTTTGATATTTTAAACAAAGTATTTAAAACGTCTTCTAGTAAAGATAAACAAATTAAGTACGGATTTATTGTAGACGGTAACGAGAGAAAAGATGAGGTGCTTTGCTCTTTTTTTTATGCTCCAAACACTTATACCGGCGAAAATTTAGTAGAAATATCTGTGCATGGCAACCCAGTAATAATAAACGAAATATTAACCCTTTTATACAAAGCTGGTGCACGGCCCGCTGAGCCTGGAGAGTTTACTTACAGGTCTTTTCTAAACGGTAAAAAAGATCTTACTCAAGCAGAAGCTGTTTGCAACTTAATAACAAGCAAGACATCCACATCTGTAAAAGCTGCTTTAAATAATGTTAAGGGCACTTTTTCTATAAAAATAAAAAGTATAAAAAAGTCTATCATAAACCTTCTTGCTTTTATGGAAGTAAACTTAGACCATCCTGAAGAAGATATTATATTTTTGTCTAGGCAAGAAAAACTTGCTCGTGTTAAAACTTGCATAAAAGATATAGAGAGTCTTTTAAAATCTTATAAAGTAAGCAAAGTTCTTCAAAACGGTATAAAAGTTGCACTTATTGGCAAACCTAACGTAGGGAAATCTTCTTTACTGAACACAATTTTAGGTAAAAACAGAGCAATAGTTACAGATATTGCAGGAACAACAACAGACACAATAGATGAAACTATAGATTGTTATGGAGTCCCTCTTACAGTAATAGATACAGCTGGCATTAGAACACATACAGAAAACTCTATAGAACTTTTAGGGCAAGAAAAAACTAAAGAAACTATTTTTTCAGCAGACGTTTTAGTTTGGATTTTTGATAATTCTTTACCAATAGGTGAAGATGACTTGCAAATCGCTAGCATGTTAAACAAAGAAAAATTAACTATTCCTATAATTGCCACACTAAACAAGTCTGACTTACCCCAAAAACTAAACATTGACAACAATCCGTTATTTTCTAATTTGGTCACCACAAAAATAAAAACTTCTACAAAAGAAGAAACAGGAATCTTTACACTTTTAGAAAAACTTACAAAAGTTGTTGGGATAAACGACGAGATACAAAATACTAACTTAATGATAAATTCCAGGCACTACACTTTGCTAAGCAATGCTTTAGAAGCCCTACAAAAAACAAAATTAGAACTTTCTAAAAAAGATGCAGACGAACTTGCTTGTTTCCAAGCGCAATTAGCACAGAATGCATTAAACGAAATTTTAGGTGTTGAAGTTAAAGAAGACATTCTAGATACCATATTTTCTACTTTTTGTATAGGCAAGTAATTGCTAAGATTTGTTTAATTCTCAATGACTCTCTTGAGATAATTAATTATAATCTTGTTTGAAATTAAACAAAGTAAGAAGAGGGCTCATGATTGATCAAGAAGAAAGAGACAAAAACTTGTTAGTAGTTGTTGCAGTTGAAGAATAAGCTGACAAACATGTGGAATACAGACAAAAGCAATAACGGTTTCAGTTTGGGCAGGTATGTAGCTTTATGAGCCAGCCTATTACCCGTAAGCTTGATCCGTAAAAATATTCAAACTTTAAATTAAAATGAAACGGTAAACTAATCAAAGAACTAAGAGTACACCAAAAGATCAATTAATATTTCAAATTAGCATTGTATAAAGCTAAATACATTTAAGTCGTTCTTCTTTTACCGGTTACTACATTGAAACTATTGTTTACTTTTACTTTGTTCTAAACATTGGAAATCTAAAATTCTCAAGAATAAAAAACTATCTGAATTGTGCCTAGTCTTTTTTCTAGATATGCTACATCTATCACCACACTTGCACAACTATTAACAAAAAACTTAATTGCGCTTATTGGGGCCTGGTTACCTCTGATCTCTATCTTGTACCCTTCCTATTGAAATAAAAATTTATTCTCAACATTGCTTCTATCCCTTCTTTAGTACCCAAATATTTCATTACACTACAATTAATGTTAAAGTTCCCTATATCTTTCATTATCCCTACCTGCCCAATAAATCTCCCTCCTCTTAAATCTACCTCT
>JAIRNY010000003.1 GCA_031257835.1 Candidatus Endomicrobiellum cryptotermitis | reverse complement strand
TTCATTGTTTGAAGCAAAATACATTTAAGTCTTTCTTGTCTTATCATTTTGCGAGTTTGCTAATTTGATTAAATGTTTATTTGCGATTGCTCTCCGAGTCAGACACTCTAGTAACGTAGATAAGGTTTTAAACTAGATCAAACCACACCATCTGCACTCACTTAACCATTTGGCTCTACAAATTGGCTCTACAAACTATTTTATAAACAAAATTCTTCTTTTCTCTTAAAACTAGTTAAGCTAGATCCTATAATAAATTTCTAACAGTTTTATTATGTTTAGGATCATAACAACTAAATATTACAACTTTCTGAAGCTCTACATTGTAAGCGTTCCCACCTAAAATCCACATCTGATTGGATTGATTCTAATATATGAGCATTTTCAGGTTTAAATAAATGTCTAAATCTACCTTGAAGGTTTAAAAACTCAGAAACAGGCTTTTTTTCTTTTGGCATAACATTTATTTTATACACACCATTTTCAACTTCAAAAGATGGCCATATACAAGTTTCAACAGCGAGTCTAGCTAATATCATTGTGTCTTCCGGTTTATAGTTCCAACCAAGCCTGCAAGGTGTAAGAATATTTATAAAAGACGGACCCTCAACAGATAAAGCTTTTTGTACTTTTGTTACAAAATCATTCCAGTTCCCAACGTAAGCTTGAGCAACATAAGGTATATTGTGAGCTATCATTATTTCTGTTAAATCTTTTTTGTTTTGCTCTTTACCACCAGGATGAATTTTGCCTGCAGGAGCGGTAGTAGTGTAAGCACCTTTAGGTGTAGCGCCTGACCTTTGAATTCCTGTATTCATATATGCTTCATTGTTATAACATATGTAAAGCATCCTATGGCCTCTTTCCATAGCGCCCGACAAAGATTGTAAACCTATATCATAAGTTCCGCCATCACCGCCAAAAGCTATAAATCTAATATCTTCTGTAATTTTCCCTTGTTCTTTTAAACTTCTATAGGCACTTTCTATTCCGCTACATGTTGCAGCAGAATTTTCAAAAGCACTATGAAAAAATGAAGTTTTCCAAGAAGTGTAAGGAAAAATCGTTGTAGAAACTTCTAAACAACCTGTAGCACTTGTAACAACAACTGGAGTATTTCCAGCAGATATCATAGCTTGTCTTGCAACTATACCTGCGCCACACCCTGCGCAAAGACGATGACCACCTGTCAATCGTTCTTGATTTTTGCTTAACTCTTTTAAATTTGCCATTTTATTCTCCTAAAGATTTTAGAAAAGTTAAAGTCCAATTTAAAATCTTTATCTTTTTTTACACTGTTTTGTATTTTATTTTTTTCTTACATTTACATATTCCACTTGGCTTGAAGGTTTTTGCAACCCAGAAGCAATCTTTCCTAGGTGATCATAAATTTGCGTTATATGTTCTGTATTAATTTCTCTACCTCCAAGACCGTAAACATAATTTTCCACTTTAGAAGTTACAATTCCAGCTGAATATAAAGACGAAACAACATCTAAATATAATGGCGCATACGCTCCTGAACATGAATCTGCCCTATCCATAACTGCAATAGCTTTAACGTGCGCTAAGTCTTTTGTTATTTGCTCTAGAGGGAAAGGTCTAAACACTCTTATTTTTAAAATACCAGCTTTTACTCCTTTAGCTCTAAGCTCATCTACTACTACTTTCGCAGTGCCAGCTGCAGAACCTATCGCAACCATTGCAATTTCTGCATCCTCAAGCTGATATTTTTCGTAGAGGTCATACTTGCGACCAAAAACCTGCTCAAAATCTTTTGCAACGTCTAAAATTATGTTTTTTGCGTCTCGCATAGCTTGAGCAACTTGGTACCTATGTTCAAAATAATAATCTTGTAAATCTAGAGAACCTAAAGTGTAAGGTTTTTTTGTGTCTAAAAGATATCTTTCTGGCTTATACTCACCAAGAAACACTTTTACATCTTGATCCGGATAAAGTTCTACCACTTCCATACAGTGAGAAATAATAAACCCATCTGTAGTTACCATTGTTGGAAGTTTTGCTTTTTCTGCTATCTTTACAGCTTGTATCATATTGTCATAAGCTTCTTGAGAATTTTCTGAATAAATTTGAATCCAACCAGAATCTCTTGCTCCCATAGTATCAGACTGGTCTGCGTGAATGTTAATTGGAGCAGAGATAGCTCTGTTGACTTCTGCCATAACTATAGGAAGTCTAAGACCAGAAGCAATATAAAGCATTTCCCACATAAGACAAAGACCTTGAGAAGATGTCCCTGTCATTGCTCTAGCGCCTGCAGCACAAGCAGCTATTGTAGCTGACATTGCCGAATGTTCACTTTCTACTGCAATATATTTACTTTTTACAACTCCATCTGCAACAAACTGTGAAAAAATCTGTACAATTTCTGTTGCAGGAGTTATAGGGTATGCAGCTACAACGTCTGGTTCTATTTGACGCATTGCTTCAGCCATAACTTCGTTGCCAGTCTTTGCAACAAGTTTACCTTTAGAATATACTGTCTTTATCATTTATTGACCCCTTAACCGAGTTTTAAAGTTTAGACTCTTATAAATTATTTCCTTTCTTGCTCCATTGTAATTGCCCTAATTTTTACTGGACATTCACTTGCACAAATACCACAACCTTTACAGTGGTCATAATCTATCCCTCTAACAACTGTAGTTTTCTTTTCATCCGGGGCTATTTTTATAGAATTGTCCGGACAAGAAATCCAGCAAGTTAAACAATGAATACACTTATCTTTATCCCAAACAGGCCTTTGTGAACGCCAACTTCCAGTATGAAAGTTCACAGCTGTGCCAGCTTCAACAATATCGCCAACAGGAAGTTCTTGAACTGTTAATTTTCTATTTTCTTCTTTTTTCACTTTGGTTCCTCCAAGAGTTAAAAAACTTATGTTAGTTAAACAATTTTTAATTATTGATTTTTAGCCTCATCATAAGCACGTTTTATAGAAGCAATATTGCCGTCAATAACTTCCGGTTTATGTCTAAACTTGGCAGTAAGTTTTGTTTTTGTATCTTCTAAAACTCTGTTGATGTCTAAGGTACCAATAACTTTAACTAAAGCCCCAAGCATTGGCGTGTTAGGTATATTTTTACCAATAGTTTCTTGCGCTATTTGACTTGCATTAACAACATATACTTGCGCTTCTTTTATATTCAGTTGAGACGCTATCTCTTTTGATGAAAAAGAAGTGTTTACTATAATCTTGCCATTTTGGCCAATCCCGTCTGTGACTGGAACAGATTCCATAAGGGACGGATCTAAAATAACTACATAATTAGGACTTGTAATACCTGAGTGAATTGTTATGGGGTCCTCACTTATTCTATTAAAAGATTGTACTGGAGCGCCCATTCTTTCTGGTCCATATTCAGGAAAAGCTTGAATATACTTGCCGGTTGCCATAACGGTTTCTGCAAATAAAAGCGCAGCTGTTTTTGCGCCTTGCCCTCCACGACCATGCCAACGAACTTCAATCATTTTTGCCGACATCATTTTACTCCTTGTTTTAAATTTATAGAACACTCAAAAAAACAATTAACCTTTATTTAAAGATATCACAATTGTCCTAGGATAACAGTAAATATAATAAATATATTGGTAGTAAAGCGCCTATTACATCTCTTTACGACCTACGATTGCACGAGAAATGGTTACTTCGTCGGCATATTCAATATCTCCACCTACAGGGAGTCCATAACCGAGTCTTGTAACTTTTATATTTAACTTTTTTATAATCTCAGCAATATATACGGCAGTTATTTCACCTTTAGAATCTGTATCTGTAGCAACTATTACCTCGCTAATACTGCCATTTTTTAGTCTTTTTATTAACTTGTCAATTCTTATATCATTTGGGCCTATAGCTTCTAGCGGAGACAGAGCTCCACCCAAAACAAAGTAAAGGCCTTTATATTCTTTAACTTTACTAACTGCCATTAAATCTTGAGGAGTTTCTACAACACACAGTATATGTTTTTCTCTTGAAATATCAGAACATATCGGGCAAGGATCTTGTTCACTCAGATTATAACAAAAGCTACAACTTTTTATTATTTGCCTAGCTTTTTGTATAACGGTTAAAAGTTGGCCAACTTCATCTTCAGGCATTTTAAGTATATAGTAACTTAAACGTTCAGCCATTTTAGGGCCTACACTTGGCATTTTTTTTATCACTTCAATCAGCCTTTCCACTGACGCAGGTCTGTTCATCTTATTTTAATGTCCTTAAATTTTTTTAGCTATAGAACCAAATTTTTTTGCTATGTCTTGTATGTGTTTTGGTATTGCAGTTTTAGATGTTTCTTGAAAGTCCTCTTTTACAACATAATCTCTAGTTTTTAAAGACTCTTCTTGAGCAACAACTATTTCTTCTTTTCCTTCTTTTCTTAAATTATAAGCTTGCTCATCTTTTGCAATAATAATTTTAATTGCTACATCAAAACCTGTTTTACGGCTAAACAGTTTAGATATTTGCTCTCTAAACTCTAAAAGTCCTTCATAATCAAATTGTCCAAAAGCAGAAAGCTGTATAGAAGCGTCTCCTAATATTTTTATAAAAACTTTTTTTAACGGTTGCGCTGTAAGAGGATGCTTTTTTGTTATTTCATCAACAATTTCTGCCCAAACACTTATTAAATCTACAGAAGAAGTGACTTCATCTATAGATTTTTTTTTGCTTACTGCAGAATCTTCCTTTATAGAATAATTTGCACTTACATAACCCCCATTTATACTTTTTTCTAAATCGTTTATTTTTGTTAGAAGTTCGCCAACATTATAGTAAGGCTCTGCCATTTTTAAAAGGTACAATTCTAAAACCATTCTGGGATCGTCATTCCAACGCATTTCATCTAACGCTCTTGACAAAAGATTGCTCATACGCACATGGCAAGATACGGAAAACAAACTTTTTTGTACTTCAAAAATTTTTTTATCTTCAGAAGAAATTTCTGCAATTTCAGGATTGATAGAATAAACCATAACTTGCCTTAAATGGTTACGTAAGTCTCTTGCAAACTGTAAAATATTATAGCCTTGTTCTGTAATTTCTTTTACAGTTTTCAAAATAGACTGCACTTGACCTTTAGCAATATTTCCTGTAACAGAAGAAATAATATCTTTTGGAAGAAGTCCTAATAACCCTCTTACATATTCTCCAGTTATCTTGCCAGAACATGACGATATAGCTTGATCTAAAAGACTTAAAGCATCTCTCATAGAACCACCTGAAGCAGTGGTAACTATACTTAAAGCATCATCATCAATTTCAAAATCTTCTTTTTGTGCAATATTTTTTATCGACTTAACCATTTGCTCTGTAGATATAAGCTTAAACCTATACTGCTGACATCTTGAAAGAATTGTAACAGGAATTTTGTGTTGTTCTGTAGTAGCTAAAATAAAAACAACGTGCTCTGGAGGCTCTTCAAGCGTTTTAAGTAAAGCGTTAAAAGCTTGCGTGGTTATTTGGTGAGCTTCATCTATAATATAAATTTTATATTTTGAGTTTGCGCTAGCAAATTTTACATTATCACGTAAAGTTCTTATTTCATCTATACCATTATTTGATGCACCATCTATTTCCAACACATCAATACTTGAACTCCTTGAAATTTCAATACAATTTTCGCATTCTCCACAAGGCCGCGCAAAAGTCCTGTTCTTACAATTTAAAGCTTTAGCAAAAATTCTTGCCATAGTTGTCTTACCGCAACCTCTAGGACCGCTAAACAAATAAGCGTGAGCTATACGATTTTCAGAAATTGCATTTTTAAGAGTCTGTAAAATATGTTCCTGCCCTATCACATCGCCAAAAGTTTGAGGTCTAAATTTCCTAGCTAAAACAAGGTAAGACATAAAAAAATCCTTTATTTTTATATTTTTATTTAGAGTAAGTTTAGCAAATATAATGCTTTTTTTAAATGGTTTGTGCAATACGATAAAATACTACCTAACTTAATCTTTATGGTTTTTCTAAAACAGCCTTTTTATAAATAAACTCCATGTTTTCTTATAAAAAGGAGTATCAGATTTTTGATAGGCGAGTTAAATGTACTATAAAATTTTAAGTTTAGTTTGATTGAGGTTGACCTATTTTAGTACCTTACCGGAATTACCTAAAAGAGCAGCTTATGAGCAATAAACATTTAATATTTCAAAAGTGGTCTGTCTAAAAAATTCTAATGCCTATAATTGCTGTGAATTTTTTGACAATTCAAGGCAAAAAACGTAGGGTTTATCGTGTCATAAACACAAGTTTTTTAACGCAGTAGTGTCGAAAAAGGCATAGTAAGGATATGCACTAAGGTTTTTAGACAGACCCAGTTCATTGTATGAAGCAAAATTCATTTAAGCCGTTCTTGTCTTTTCATTTTGCGAGTTTGCTATTTGCTTAAATGTTTGTTGCGATTGCTACCTTAGTGGATCACTATTGTAACGTAGATAAATTTCTAAACTAGATCAGACTAACCTTTACAGATCAGGTATAAAGATAACAGAAAAACTTGTTTTAGTTTTTCACAATTTTATTAAATGTTTAGCTATTTATTAAAAGAATCTTGTTTCATCAACTTTAAAGTGGCAGAGTCTTGAGCTGCTTTAAAATCTGTTAAAGTTTCTAAAAAGACATTTTCAAATCCAGAAAAACAACTTTCTTCTTGTGCTATCTGAGCAAACAAAGTCATTGAAGATACAAATTTTACAACATCTCCATCAAAAATTTGTCCCAGAGTTCTTGTTTTACTGTGACGCCTTACCAAAGTTACATGTTTTTTCAAGTTGCTAGACAAAAACTCATCGTTAAGATAAGCTATAGCTTCTTGTCTAGTCTTTATGCTGTAATATTTGTTAGTTGGGCTAGGGTTAACAACAAGTCCATAAATTTGAGGAAAAATATACCAAATCCAATGGCTAGTTTTTTGCCGTTTGAAAGTTCAGACTCAACAGCAGACAGTTGTAAAGAAGTTTGAGCTGAATAAAACCTTTGCAAATCATTTGTAGACGAAGATTCTTGATTTACAAATTTATCGTTTCTAACTACTACATCCGCTACATTACCACCTGAAGAGTTATTTTTAGAAGAAACAAAAGTTAAACTTAAAACTGTTAATACTAAACATGAAGATATTTTCATTTTCCTCATATGTATAGTATAACTCTAAAACAACGTTTTGTGTGTAAAATTTTCGTGACTTTTTACTTTTTGATTAATGTACCGTATTTTTTGCCAATGAGAATATGTTTATATTTGCCATCTTTGTTCTTTTGGTGCAGTCATTTCAAATCCCGAATCTTTTTGGAAAAGCATAATAAAGTCTGAACCTCCAAATAAGAAATATCCTAACGGGTCTCCTTTAGAAAAATGTTGTCCGATTTTAACATTATCTTCAAAATTAACTGAACTTACTTGGGACATTCCTACAGGAAGTAGTGCAACTGTTCCATAATCTTTTGTTTCTAAGATAACAAGTCCTCTAGTTTCTATCGATTGCCAACCAGGAACACTACTATCAAGAACATACTTTTTTAACTTTGGGTCCCAGGTTGTAATTCCACCAGCGGCATCATCTTGAGCTATTATACGCACTTCTCTTACAACACCGCTAACTGGAAAATGAAAACGATGATAATCTTGCACATTAAGGAAAGTGTGCGTTAAATAACCTCCATCAAATGTTTCTCTATAAGGGCTATCTTCTTTTTCGCCTAACAGGTTAGGTATGTAGTAATATATACTACCTTATCTTTATCTGCAATAGGACGCGCATCTGGGGATTTTAGTTTCCTTGAAAAAAAGTCGTTAAATGTACGCCAATTGTTAGGATCTTCATACCAATCATGATCTTTTAAACCAAAATGAGAGTCGTTGTATATTGCATCATAATAATTTAAGTTCCATGACTTTTTAGTACTTAGGTGCGTACCATATTGTTTTACATACTTAATTATCCAAGAACGTATAGGTTCATAGTATTGTAAACTATTATAATAAAGCCCTTTACCCTTGAGTTCTTGTAAAGGTTGATCTAAGATAAAATAAAAATAATCTAACCCCTGATCAAGACCTTCAAATACTCCAGGGAAATATTCTTTACGTAAATCTTTCCAAGGCATTGCTTTTAAAGACAAGTCTATGTAGATGTACCAATCTTCTAACGTTTGAGCTGGGTTAATTTTTATGTCTGGATTGACTTTCCTAGCTAATTCTATAGATTTAACCATCAAATCTTTAACTTCAGGATTTTTATTTAAAATTTTGATAAACTCACTAGTAATAGGGTTTTGTTTTGTTTGCTGCTGAGAACCAACAATATGATTAGTTGTAAATGGAATAATTAACAAAGACAAAATTACAAAAATTTTTGAAAACAATTTTTTAACTTTATACATACTTAATCTCCTAGTAGTTTCTCCCACAACAAATTTATTTGAGTTAATCACAAAAATATTGGTATAATTATTGTCTTAAATATGGGGGGCTATAGTTAAACGGGAGAACGTATCGTTCGCAACGATAAGATGCGGGTTCAATTCCCGCTAGCTCCATACTAATTAACTACAAAGCACAAATATCTCCATAATCTAGAGTTAGAAACTACCAAATTGTTTAATAAAGTTTATACCTTTTTAAAACGTTATATTTGTCCTAACACTAAACATAAAAATATTTTTTGTTGTTGTCGTTTCATTATTAAAAAGATCTGAATAAGGGCAGTCTACATATTGAATAATTGGACTTATATGTAAAGAATTATTCAACACATACTTATAATAAACCTCTGTTTGCGTTTCAGGCGTTTTATATGAATACTTTTCTACAAAATTTTGTCCAACACATTTTTTAATCTACTCCAGCCATTTCCATTTAATTGAAGCCCTGCGCTCCAAGATTTGTTACAGTAAGTATTGTTAACAATATAAGGACTGTTACTATTTTGGTATCCTAATATGCCAAACAATATAACAGTTTTACTTAATACTTGGTCTATATTAAACCCCAACCCTTGCGCATATTCATTTTGAAAATCTTTCCAAAATCTATCGTCAATTTTTTGTTAAACAGGTTCAGGTTTTGTTCCCAAAGAACTTCAACTAATTCAGGGAAACCATTTGTCGAATTACTAACTGTACCTACACAAGAATTTAAAGAACTGTATAGTAAAAATTTATCATTTACACCTATGCCTTTTGTTACTCTAAAATGTGTACGTATCAAAGAATCTTCACTAACATACTTAATTATGTACAAATCTCCCAAAAAACTTCCCTCTGCCATTTCTTGAAATTTTTTTGTTGTCCCACTGGCAATATTACATCTAGGGCTACCTTGTACAATAAAGTCTAGCTAACCGTTAACATCTAACCCTAAACTAGACCAAACATTATCAGTTGCTGCCAAGCTCTGTTTTGGTGTCACAAACAAAAAAATAACAAACTTACAATTATTACCTTCAATTTAACCATTTTTCTCCACTTCTCTTTTTATTTTTTTTATATGTAGTAGGACCCTGTTTATAATTTGTATACTTTAGCCAGTCCTGACTATAACCAACTTTTTGTGCCATTTTATTTTGAGAATTTATAAAACTTTGATTATATTTAATACGTAGTTCAACAAAAAAGTTTTACCAGTCTTTACGAACTTCTTCAGCATTCCAGTTTAAAGCTTTTGAAAATTCATCTATAGCTTTTTTGCTATTTGTTTTCGCTAAACTTTGTAATTTGTAAGTTAAATCTTCTACCAGCTTTTCAGAACTTTTTTCATAATTAGCAGCTCTTTTTTGTATGTCTTTTATCATATAGCTATACTTAATATTTGAATATTCGCCAATTAAATTATATGTCCACCACGCAGAGTTAGGATCATACTTTTTAGGATTTGCATTAATATATAGGAGTTTTAGCTATTGCAAGTGGCACAAAAACAGACCCTGCTGGAGTGTTTAAAGCTATCAAAGAAACTACATTTAAAGGAAAACGTAACCTGTATAAAACATAGATATTGGTCTTCCCCAAGCACCTTCAAGTTTAATATCAGGATTTCCTACATCTCCGCTAGGATCTTTAGGACCTAAATATCTGTTGGGACATCCAAACGGACCAGCAGCAACACCTTTTGTTAAATCAAACTCCGTACCTTCATAATGATCTCTGTAAATCTTTTTTATGTCAGAAAGATCTAACTTTGTGTCCGGTCTAACAGAAAACGGGTAAGCTCTTGTTGTACCATCTTGTACCCAAGGTGAAAGTTTTAAAGAAGGCGCCACTAAAGAAAAAGCTCTCCAAACTCTGCGTAAAGAATAGTATGGATGGCTATACTCTCCTTTACTTACAGTTGTCAACCAATCCATTGGTTTCTTTTTATTTTTAGGACTACGAATACCTGTACGCTCTACAACATCAAAAAGAGTTTTGCCATACATTTGGTCTGGATTACCTGCTACTATGTCTCTTATTCTAAACTCATTAGCTGCAACAAAAAATTCTCCATCTGGCACACGTTGAGCTACCCAAAGCCCACCAGTTCCTTCTGGGGAAGGAGCCATTTCTATAACCCAAGCTTCTTGAGAGTCTGCTACAGGGAGAGTCTCTCCCGTACCATACCTAATATCCGTACGTTTCTATAAGTTCGCCTATAAGTTGTATGGCTTCTCTAGCTGTATGACAACGTTCAAGTGCTACTATGGAAAGTTCTGAAGAATAAAATATGCGTTTCCTAGGTTCTGGATTATTTGTAACTTTTGTACTATCTGTGCATTCTCCAAACATAAGGCCATAGTCATTTACTATACCGTAATTACCATCTAAATATGCACGGCACGGCACCTGAGGAATATAACCTCTAGGATTGATTTTGGATATTTCGGATTAGCATAATCTGGAGAACGAGAAGGGTCCACTAAACGAGGCTCGAAAAAATCTTTAAATCTTGGTAGGTCTCCATTTGCTACTGCAGTGCCATGAACTGGTCTTTTTGCGCTTTTTGGCCAATCTTTAGCCGGGACATAAATAATACTTTGATCTGACAAGTCATCGTCGTCACTATGGGTTACAAAAGTACTTCCATCTGTAAGTTGCACCTTTTGTAACAATCATTGTTGTGCAAGCATTTACAAAAGTGGGACGATACAGACTGACGATAAAAGATAACAAAATGCAAGACGAAAATAAACGCTTTATAGAAAATATCTCCTGCAATTATTTTTTAAACAATTACTTTGGCAACTAGAATCTTTTTTATTTTTTTTACAACAGTTACAATTACCTTTTGTTATACGCTTTATTAAAAACACAACTGCTAAAATAAAAATACTGATTATTATCAAATTCTGAAACATTTTGCAATTACCCTGATGTCGGTCTAGTTTAGACTCTTATCTACGTTACTCGAGCATCGCAAATAAACATTTAATCAAATTAGCAAACTAGCAAAAATGAATTTGCTTCAAACAATGAAAGGGGTCTGTATAAAAACCTTAGCGCATATCCTTACTATGCCTTTTTCGACACTACTGCGTTAAAAAACTTGTGTTTATCACACGATAAACCCTGCGTGTTTGTCTTGAATTGTCAAAAAATTCACAGCAATTAATTATAGGCATTAGAATTTTTTAGACAGACCCCTTTTGAAATATTAAATGTTTATTGCTCATATTCCACTCTTTGAGGTAACTCCAATAAGATTCTAAACTAGACCAAATTAACTGTTTCTATGTCAAGTGACTGTAAATCTATTATATATATGTTTGAATTTTAATTACCACACCTATATCGTCTTAAAAAATTTGACTTACAAACTATTTTATTTATAGAATAAGCAGACTTGCTAAAACAAACGTTTTTTTAAAGCCGAGGTGGTGGAATGGCAGACACGCGAGACTCAAAATCTCGAGTCGCTTTGGCGACGTGTGGGTTCAAGTCCCATCCTCGGCACATAAAATACAGACAAAATATCAATAACTCGTTGACTCTTCAAGTATATATACTGTGACTTTCCTAAACATCCAAGCTTTTTCTTCTTTTTCATTGTTTACGCCTAAATCTATACGTTTACCTTTTATAAGATTCCCTGTATCTCCAGCATACCCATACCCATACCCAGATATAAAAAGTCTCGTTTTTAAAGGTATTACTTTAGGGTCAACTGCTACTATTCCTCTTTGCATTTTTTGGCCTAAAACTGTTACAGTACCATCTCCCCAAGCAAGAGGATCGCCTGGATAGTACGCAGTTGCTATAGCTTCAATTCTTTTCACTTTAGGTAAATCATAAAT
Organism: Candidatus Endomicrobiellum cryptotermitis; assembly: GCA_031257835.1. Classification (GTDB taxonomy): domain Bacteria; phylum Elusimicrobiota; class Endomicrobiia; order Endomicrobiales; family Endomicrobiaceae; genus Endomicrobiellum; species Endomicrobiellum cryptotermitis. The sequence goes on along the minus strand of JAIRNY010000003.1, from coordinate 50,594 downwards.
TTTTTCTATATTATTAGATGAAGATAACAATACCACTCGATAATATTCTTTTGACAAAATTTTCTCATCTACAATTTCTTCATTATGAAAAATATTATCATAAAAAACTTGATTTATTGTCTTTTTAATGTTTTTTTGCACACCTTTTTGCAATTCGACATTTCTTAAGTTTGAATTGTACTGTCTTTTCCAAATCAGTCTAAATGGTATTTTTTCTTTTACTTGTTTTTGCTCTTTTGTAACACGAACAATTTTTATTTTTAAGAGAGGTTTAATTGGTCTTTCTACATTGTAACAAATTATATCATCTTTGTTAAGTACAATATTGTTTTTAGCTAAAATATCTTTCAATGGTATGCTTTTATAAGGAACAACTTGGTAAATTTTATTGTCTACCTTTATATAAGCTTTTTGTCTATACAAAAAAACTGTAAACAAAAATTTTTGTAGCACAAAAAAAAGTAGTGCCACAAAACTAAGATTCAAAATTTTTAAAATAGATTTATCTTTCATTTTCGTTTAAGTAAGAGCGCGCTCTAAACTTAACGCCAAGTTTTTTTGCTATTTCTTCCACTTTTGAGATATCAAAATTAGGAAATCTTATAGCAGTTATAATAACTTCTGGCACATACTTTTTGGCTTCCAAAATAAAATTTAATATTTCATCAAAAGATTTTTCTTTAAACATTGGTTTATTTATATCATTATGTTCTTTAGGGTTAGATCCATTTAAACTTATTGAAATAACATCAACTAAACCTTCTAAATCCTTTAAAATATTTTTACCGTGATAATAGTTTGCAAGTCCTGCAGTATTGATCCTTACACTTACTCCTTGACCTTTCAACCATTTTACAACTTCTTTTACAATATCTGGCTTAACTAAACAGTCTCCATACCCACAAAAAATTATTTCGTTATATTTTTTAGGATCATCAATTGAACTTATAATTTCTTTTACATTAGGCTCTTTATTTAACTTCAAATCATTAGCATAAAATGTATTTTCCCATTTATGCTTTATGCAATAAGGGCAAGACATCATACATTTATTTGTTATATTCAAGTATAATTTATCTTCAAAAACATAAGATATTTTATTCATTTAATTCCCTTAAACAAACTTAAAGCATTTTGAGTTGTTATTTTTTCTACCTTGTCTACATCCATATTCTTTATACTTGCAATTTCTTTTACAATCTCTATTATATAAGAAGGTTCATTGCGAGTTCCCCTATATTTTTGTGGAGCAAGATACGGACAATCTGTTTCTAGTAACAGTTTACCTATTTCTATGTTCTTAACAACTTTTTTTAAAATATCAGATTTTTTGTAAGTAACTGGTCCATCAATACCAATATAAAAGCCCAGATCAACAAAAATTTTTGCTTGCTCCAAAGTGCCAGAAAAACAATGAATCACACCTTTAGGTATAAAAGACTGCTTCTTTATAAATTCAATTATGCCATCATAAGCGTCTCTACAATGTATTATAACTGGCTTACCATACTTTTTTGCGAGATCAAGCTGAACTTCTAAAGATTCTTTTTGAGCATCAATATTTTTTTTAGAATTGTCATAATGGTAGTCTAAGCCTGTTTCACCAACAGCTACACATTTTTCATTTTGAATTAAAATTTCTAATTTTTCATAGTCACTTTTAACATATTTTAAAACATCGGCAGGATGAATGCCAAAAGACGCAAAAATATCATTTTGTTTTATAAGTTCTAGAGATTTATCCCAATAACACATTTGACACGAAACTTCTATTAATTTACTTAACCCTGAATTAAAGGCCTTTTCTATAACATCTTTCCTATCGTTGTCAAATTTTATATCTGTAATGTGTGCATGTGTATCTATCGTCATTTCATTCTCTTTTAAATATTTAAGATATTCTAGGAAATAGTATTGTCTGGTTTTTGAGTTTTGAGCTTGCAACAGAAAAACCATCATCTGGAATATTAAAGTCAGCAAAATATTTTTTTGCTGTTTCTTCTATATTACCACTTGCGCCTGTAGAAAGCCATATTTTTTGTGCAATTTCTGGCATAAAACACAACAAGTACATTGCAATAATGTCAATAGCCTGTAAATAAGAATAAATACAAGAAGCCAATTTATCTTTATCTATTTTTGCAAGTTTCCAAGGGGCCTCTTGTTCTATTTGCTTATTTATAAAAGTAATTGCACTTTGTATGTTTTCAGAAGCTTTATGAAGTTGAATATTTTCCATATTATAAACAAAATTTTCTTTTAAAATGTCATTTAATTGTTTAACAAGACACAAATTAGGTTCTGTTTGTGGTGGAACAGTATTATTAAAATTTTTTTCTGCCATTTTAAGTGTTCTAGAAAGTAAGTTTCCAAGATTGTTAGCCAAGTCTGTGTTATATTTTAAAGTCAGTCCTTCCCAGGAAATGTCTCCATCTGGACCAAAAGGAATAAGTGTAACTATAAGGTATCTGGTAGAATCTACTCCATATTTATTAACCAGTTCTTCTGGAGAAATAACATTGCCTAAAGATTTAGACATTTTATCACCGTTTAAAGTAAAAAAACCATGCGAATATATTTTTTTAGGAAGTTCTAACTCTGCTCCTACTAAAATAGCCGGCCATATTACACTATGAAACCATAAAATATCTTTAGCCATCAAGTGTACATCTGCTGGCCAATACTTTTTAAACTCCTCATTAGGAAATCCTATCCCTGTCAAGTAGTTTATTAAAGCGTCAACCCACACATACACAGTTTGACTTTTATCAAAAGGTAAAGGTATACCCCAATCTATAGCAGTTCTTGAAATACTTATATCTTCTAAGCCAAGTTCTAATTTGCCTATAATCTCATTTTTTCGTCCTTCTGGTTGAATTTGTATATATTCTTTATGAGTTGGATCTGTTATCCTTTTTAAAAGTTCGTCCCCAAATGTAGAAAGTTTAAAAAAATAATTCTCTTCAGCTTGTAAAACAGGTTTTGTTTTATGTAGCAAGCAACAGCCATTTTCATCTAAGTCCTTAGCGGTATAAAATCTTTCACATCCTATACAATAGAAACCTTCATATTTTTTCTTAAATATTAGCTGCTTATCAAATAATGTCTGTACTATGTTTTCTACAGATTTAACGTGTCGAGGTTTAGTTGTTCTAATAAAGTCTGTATAAGAGATATTTAAAAGTTGCCAAGCTTCTTTAAACTTTGCGCTCATTTCACTGCAAAGGTCTTGAGGCAAAACACCTTTTTCTTTTGCTGCTTTAGCAATTTTTGCTCCATGTTCATCTGTCCCAGTAAGAAAAAACACATCATAATTATTTAAACGTTTCCATCTTGCTAAAACATCTGCTGCAATTGTAGTATAGGAATGCCCTATATGAGGGACATCGTTAACATAATAAATTGGGGTTGTAATATAAAATTTCATTTGCTCTCATTACCATCAGCATCTTTAATTTGCTCAATTTTAAATATTTTAAAAAACTTGTCACCAAAATCCACACTAACGCGTTCTTTTATGCAGTCAATTGCAACTAGTTTCCCTTTTCCCTCCGGAGCAAAAACAATTGAACCTAATTCTGGCAATTTCTTTTTAATATTTTTATAAGTGTCATTTTCATAAGCTATACAACACATAAGTCTACCACAAAGTCCAGAGAGTTTAGACGTGTTTAAAGATAAGTTTTGTTCTTTAGCCATATCTATTGTTACAGAATTAAAATCTTTTAAAAAGTTCTTACAGCACAGCACTTGCCCACAAGTGCCTATACCACCTACCATTTTAGACTCATCTCTAACCCCTATTTGAACCATTTGTATTCTTGTTTTTAAAACATGTCCTAAATCTTTAACCAATCCCCTAAAATCAACTCTTATTTCAGATGTATAGTAAACGAAAAGTTTTGAACGGTCAAAAGTGTAAGAAACACAAGTAAGCTTCATATCTAATTTATGCTCTCTAATTTTTTGTGATACTGTAACTTGAGCTCTCAAATTTCTTCTTTGATTGTCAGCTAATTTTCTTTTATCATCATCTGCCACTTTCCTTAAAACTTTACCTAAAGAGTCTTTCCCTTTTATAAAATCTTTAACTATTTCATACACAACTCCATGCTCAACACCATGCTCTGTTTCAACTATAATTTTATCATTTAGTTTTAAATTAATTTTACCTGCATCTGCATATATTTTATCTTTTATTCTTCTAACCATTATTGCTACAACCACTGGCATAATAATCTCCATTAACTACTACTTTTTTTATTTAAATAATGCAAGTCCAAAAACAAATTATCTAAAACTATTTGCGTGTTTACATTCTTTAATATTAAAACTCTACACTTATTTAACAAATCTAAAGACTTTAAAGTTTCTCGTGGCAAAACTCTAAAATCTTTTTTCGCTTGAGCAATCATACTATCTACACATTCTAAAGCACCAGCTTTAGCAGCTTCTTTTGAAATTTCTAAAATATTTACAATGGTAAGATTTTCAGTTTTTAGTTTTTGCCACAAAGACGAACTTTCTTTTTGATTTTCTTCTAAAAGTTTTAGTGCATTACTTAAAGAACCTTCACTAAGATTAGCAATTTCACTTGCACAGTCAAAATTTAAAGACTTGTTTAACATAAGCCAAGAACTTATTTCTTTTTGCTCTAGCGGAGAGAAAAACAACACTTGTGAACGCGATACTATCGTTTTAGGTATAGTTTCTTTATGCTTTGCAATTAAAATTATAACCGTATTTTCTGGGGGTTCTTCAAGCGTTTTAAGCAAAGAATTTGCTGCTGCAACGTTCATTTTTTCAGCTGGGTCAACTACAAAAACTTTCCATTTTGATTCGTGAATTTTTGTTGCAATTTCTTTTTGCATATATCTTAATGTTTCTATTTTTAATACTTTCTGTTTTTCTATATCTTCATCTTGAAGTTCTGCTTGTTTTATAAAATCTATAAAGTGTAGGTCTGGATTAACACCTTTTGATATTTTATGACAAGATACACATTTACCACAAGCACCAACATCTGTAGTCATAAAATCATTTACTGTACAGTTTATTGTTTTTGCAAACTCTTGTGCCATTAAACGACTGCCAACGCCATCTTGTCCCATAAAAATATAAGCGTGAGCAATTTTATTATTTTTCATTTGCTCTTTAAGTACTTGCTTTACTTTTTTTTGTCCTAAAATATTATCAAACATTATAAAATCGCATCTATATTTTTTTTTATCAATTTATACGTCTGCTCTGGCGAATTTTGAGTTTTAACTATCTTAATTCTGTTAGGATACTTTTTTGCTTGCTCTAAATATCCTTTTCTTACATCTTCGTGAAACTTTAAAGACTCTCTTTCAATCCTATCCCCTTGCAGACCATAAAATTCTTTATTTAAATATTTAGCCTTATTTAACCCTTTTAGAGGATTAATATCTAAATATATAGTTATTGTTGGCTTAATTCCAAAAGAAGCAGCACTGTTAAGCTTATTTATTAGAGAAATATTTAATTTTCTTGCATATCCTTGATACGCTACAGTAGCATCTGTAAATCTATCGCAAATAACAACCATCCCTTTTTTTAGAGAAGGTATAATAAACTCTTGTACATGTTGAGCTCTTGCAGCTTCATATAAAAACAACTCTGCTTCTGAAGTAAGATTTGATTTTGGGTCTAAAATTATATTTCTAATAGATTCTGCAAGAACAGTTCCACCTGGCTCTCTAGTTAGTACAACACTATACCCTTTTTGTTCCAAATACTTCTTTAAAAGCAGTGATTGTGTAGTTTTTCCAGCCCCTTCTCCACCTTCAATAGTTATAAAAGGATTTTTATTTTTCATTTTTATACAAAATACCGTTATTTAAAGTTTCATTCCATATTTGTTTTTCAGACAAACTCGTTTCTCCTAACTCTATCAACACATCATTTACTAATATCATTGCACACCTATAACCTTTCAACGGCTCATAAAGTGGCATTACTATTTCGTGGCCTTCTAGAGAGCCTTTTCTATATCTTTAACTTTAAAACAATGTGCATGTTTTCTCTAATCCTAGGCCCTTCACAAAAGCATGATAGTGTATATGAAGTCCTAAAGAATTATACCATCTTGTGTGTACATCTTATACAATGAGAGCATATTTTGACTTATCAGTTATTTGATCTTTTTTTACAGGTATACCTATATGAAAAAACTCTAACTTATTAAAATCCATGTAATCTCCCAATCCGCATGTATTTAATTATATAAAAATGCTACAATACAAACAAATTAACTTTTGGAGAAAAACGATGAATATTTACACCTATTTAATTTTATCTTTTATAGTTTTCGTTTATATTATCCAAACAGTTGCAGATTTGTTAAATGTCAAAAATATAACAAACGATATACCAAAAGAGTTTACAAATTATTTCGATAAAGAAAAATATGATAAATCTCAAAGATATCTTAAAGCAAATACCAACTTTTCTTTAATTTCTTCATCAATTACTTTAATTATTCAAATAATTTTTATAGTTCTAGGTGGGTTTAACTACATAAACAATGTAGTCATATCTTTTGGTTTTGGTAATATCATAACAGGGTTAATCTTTGCAAATTTTCTATTTTTAGCTTCTGAAATTATTAAAATACCTCTCTCTCTTTATTCTATATTTGTTATAGAAGAAAAATTTGGTTTTAACAGAATGAGCTTAAAAACCTTTATATCCGATTGGATAAAATCGCAAGTTATAACCCTATCAATATTTTCCATAATGTTTTCTCTAATACTATGGTTCTTTACAAATGCATCAAACTTAGCTTGGATTTATGCATTTATAACAGTCATCATTTTTCAACTTTTTTTAACTTTTATAGCTCCTGTGGCCATAATGCCACTATTTAACAAGTATACTCCGTTACAAGATGGCCAATTAAAGACTTCCATTGAAACATATGCAAAAAAAGAAAATTTCAAAATGAAAGGTCTTTTCAAAATGGACAACTCAAAACGTTCAAATAAATCAAACGCTTTTTTTACAGGATTTGGGAAATATCGTAGAATAGTCCTGTTTGACACGCTTATACAAAAACACACTGTAGAAGAACTTACCAGCATTCTAGCACACGAAATGGGACATTTTAAGTTAGGGCATATAATAAAACACATGATTTTTTCTTTTGCTTCTACAGGTTTAATGTTGTACATTTTATCTGTTTTCGTCAATAAGGTCTGGCTGTATAAAGCATTTTTATTAACCTCCCAACCAATATATGCAGGAATGATATTTTTTGCATTTTTGTACTCCCCAATTTCTTTAATACTTTCTGTTATAAGTAGTTATTTTTCTAGGAAACACGAAATTGAGGCCGATGCTTATGCAGCAACAACATATCAGCATCCTCAAGATATGATCATTGCACTAAAAAAATTATCAGTGGATAACCTTTCTAATCTTTACCCTAACAAATTTAAAGTATTTTTAGAATATTCTCATCCACCAGTTTTAGAAAGGATAAAAGCTATAAACAACATTTCACAAAAATTATAATTTTGTATATGTCACCATTTTCCATTTAACAGGAGGATTTGTATAAAAATTGGTTACAATTGTTGTATATTTCAAAATATTAAAATTTTAACGATAGTCATATATTCCAAATGGAAATGGCATTTGCTGTTTTAGTAAGAGGATAAATTTGACTTGTTAAGCAAATCAAAGAACCATATCCTATTTTTTCAAATTGCGATAATATGTCAAAAGCTTTTATATCTTCCTTCCTGGGATTAGTAGTCTTTTTTATTTCTATAGGGTAAAATAACCCATTTTGGGAAATTAACAAGTCAATTTCTACTTGATTAGAATCTCTGTAGTAGTAAAAGGTTTGATTTTTGCCATTATGTTTATAAGATTTAACAATTTCATTTACTACAAAAGTTTCAAAAATTGTTCCGCTCATTGCTCCTTTTTCAAGAGTTTCAGCACTAGACCATTCAGTTAAATATGAGCATAACCCTGTATCTGTAAAATATATTTTTGGTCGTTTTACAAATCGTTTTGTAATATTTTTATAATACGGTTTTAATAGAAAAATAACCCCAGAAGCTTCTAAAACTGAGAGCCAATTGTTAGCAGTTTGTACCGTAATTTCAGAACTTTTTGCTATTTCTGCAATATTTAATTCTTGAGCTGTACGAGCCGCAACAATGCTCAAAAATTTTAAAAAATGACTTTCGTTTATGATATTAGAAAGTTGTTTAACATCTCTTTCTAAATAACTTTTTAAGTATGAACTATAGAAAAGTTCCCAATTTAAAGAAGGTTTATTCACTATTTGAGGATACATCCCTCTCCAAATAATCTTATAAGTATCAGCTATAAGGTTATGTTTTAAGATTTCTTTTGACCTAATATTTGGCAAAAAGGGCTTTTGCAATAGCCCTTTATTTTCTCTTTCATAAATAGAAAATCCAAGCATGTCAATTATTGCAACTCTGCCTGCCAAACTTTCTGTAACATTTTTCATCATCGAATATTGTTGAGATCCTGTCATAAAAATTTGACCTGTTTTATCAGAAGAATCAACTAGCATTTTAATATATGGAAATAATTCGGGGGCATATTGAACTTCATCTATAAAAACAGGAGGCGGAAACCTTTGAAAGAACATCTCAGGTTCTTTTTTTGCCAGCAAAAGATTTTTTGGGTCGTCTAAGGTCACGTATCCTCTATTTTTCTGAGAAATATTATTTAAAAAGGTTGTTTTTCCAGTTTGCCTCATGCCTGTGATTAAGATAACCTTAAAGCTTTTTTCAGCTACTAAAACAGTATTTTTGAGCGTTCTGTCTTTATACATTGTAGTTACCTCTTAATCAAAATAAGTGTTTGACTTGTTATTTTAAATCCATTGTGAATAAATCTAATTCTAAATTATTTTAATAAATATAAATACTTTATGCAAATCTGGTAAAGTACTACCATTTTTGCATAAATATCAATCTTGATTATTAAGGAAATTCTAATTAATCAAATAAGAATTAATATACTTAAGAGAATAAAAAAATAGGGAAGAAATCTATTTTTCTATCTACAAATATAAAAATATTTACAAGTTTTACAATTTGTACTATCGTTTTTATCAAATTCAAAATAATCTTCTTGGTTAATTTCGTCAATTAAAAACTTAATAATGTCTAAACATTTTTCATAAATTTCATCTTCTTGAGAAAATAAATTAATATAAGCTTTCTTTATATCATAAATCCCACAAGTAAAACTTTTAAGACCTGTAGACTTTTCAAATATGTACTTATACATTGGAAGTTGTAGCGAACTGACAGCTTTTTTTATATCTTGCCTATTAAATATTTTTAAATTTTCAAAGTATCTCCTACTAACAATATTAGCTTTTACATTTCCAGTTTTATAATCAAATATACTAAAGTTATTGCCAAACTCATCTATTCTGTCTATTCTACTTTCTAAGGTATAAATATTATTTGATTTTAAAACAATATCTGAAGTATAGCTTTTTTCACAAGCAAAAATTTTATATTGACGAGATTTTTCATTATGCAAAAACATTTTCATTCTATGTACCAACACTTCTTGTATCATAAATGCATCTTCTCTAAATTTAAAAAATGCACAGTCATTAAATTTATTCTTTAAAGTATCTAAAAAATATTTTTCAAAAGTTGTGCCCTCAATATCTTCTGAAGTTAAACCCTCATAGAAAGTCTCTTTTAAAAAGTCGTGTATGAAGTTACCTACACTACTTGCATTAATTTCTTGTCCAACTTCTTTATTATTATCTAAAAGTAGCACATACATAAAATAAAATTTTAATCTACAATTTAAATAAGTATCTATTTTAGTGTAAGTATAAGGTAGCTTTGCAAGATATTCTTTGATTTCTTTAGTTTTCCTATATTTTTTTTTCAAAGATTGTGTTAGAGAAAATTTTGGTAAAACAAACTTAGACACATTTATAGCGTTAATATCTTTTTGCGCAAGTTGCTTTTCCCAAATGATAGATTCTATAAACCTACTTCTTTCGTCTTTATCATTATCAGGGTAAATAAGGTTTACATTTTTAGCGCCAGATATAATTTTATTAAAATGATATTTCTGTATTTCATATTCCTTTTTTCTAATTTCAATCCCCAAAGTGTACATTATATCTTTTGGAATAAGAGACATTTCTCTCTTTATTGCAGGGAACGAAGAATCTTTCATCCCTACAATAAAAACATTTTCGAAAGAAAGATTTCTAGATTCTAAAAGACCTAAAATTTGTAAAGATTTTAATGGAGATCCTGGCAAAACAACTTTCTTATCTTTAATGATTTTTCTAAAAAGAGTAAATAGTTCTTGTTTGTCAAATTTCACTTTACATAAATCGCCAAATTTTATTTCTTTTGATAGAGAGATTAAAACATCTATAGTTTCTACATTTAATGGATAGCTACTAGTAGCACTTAAACGATAAACTTTCTCTAAAAACGCAGAAATAGCATCAGAAAGTAAATATAAAGTGTCCACATTTTCCCAAGAAGAAAAAAAAGTTATCCATATTTCACTTAATATGCTTACAATATTTTTATTAGAAACTTGCCCTAAAACTTTAGTTACAGAAAAACTGATTTCTTTTATTAAATCTGTATCGTTTAATATTTCTTGAAAAGATACAAACGTTTTTCCACTTAAACTACTACCTGAAGACTGTTCTAAAGCTTTTTCTATTTTATGAACAACAATTCTAGACATAGAACTATCTTGAAAAAATCTCATATTTTTAAATAGAGGATTAGTAAGCGTTTTTATTACATCTTTAGAATAATAATAGTTGCCTTTTTTAGAAAGTTGTGCTTCAATAACAGTGTCAAGTAAAGAATATACAGCAGTTTTAAAAATAGGGTAGCCCGCAGCAATATTGTATTTATCTGTAACGCTAGAAACCTCACATACAACTGCTTGTAAAATTTGGCAATCAGGAACAATTACTATCGTCTTATCCAGTTGTTTGTCAGAATATTGACAAATAAGGTTTTTAAGTAAAGCTCCTTGAGACTGATCATCAAAAGCAGAGTATATATTTAATTTATAATCATTTTTTTTAGTTTTTCCACTTACAATATTTTGCCCAAACTGTCTATACAAATTTTCTAAGATACTATACTTTTTAGGATCACCTTGTGTAAATATGCTAAGGTTAGATGCATTGTATAGTTTTTTAAAAATCTCTAGTTCAGTTTTGTATAAATAAAAAGGTGTAATTAATATTATTTCATCAAACCTTTTTGATAAAATGCTGGCTCTAAAAGAAGTTGCTTTTAAAAAACCATACCCTTTAGTAATTTTTAACGTTTTATCTAAAGTCTCATGAAATACTTCTCTTATTTGAAAGATATTCTTTAAAAGCTCATTGATACTTTCAGGAACATCATACCCAATCTCAGCATTTGCTTTTATTGTTTTAAGTTTATCTCCTGAAACCATTTCCAAATCTAATTGTTCTATAAAATATAAAATTTCAAAAGACCAATCGACAAAAGATACAAAAGAAAGTTTATCTTTTAGAAGGTAAGGAAAATATTTTTTTATTATTTCAAAAATAATAAAAGCAGCTTCCAAATCAGAAATTTTTGTAAAGTTTGTATTATCGAAAATTGTAGATTCAATAAACTCATCGTTAGTATAACATTCTGGAGAGAAAAACGCAGCTCGTTTAATGTTTGCTAACTGTTTTTTTATAAATAAAAAAGGTCTTTTGCCACCACTAATTAAAACAAGCTTATTTGAAGAGGCAGCAACGTAATTAGCCGTAAAATTAATAATATTTTCACAAGTATCAATATTAATTATTTGTGACATTTTATTTCCTTACTTAAACAAACTTCAAATTTGTGTCAATGTTGCAGTTTCCATATTTATAATATAAGAATTTATAATTTTATTTGAGTAAATTTCTTTTATTAAACAAGCATAGTTTAATAGTTGTTCTTTATCTTTTTGAAAATTATAATCTGAACTTTTAAAATCTATAATGAAAATTTGGCTATCAGACTCTATCAACTTATCTACTCTAAAAATTGTGCCTAGAGAACTTACAATTTCCTTCTCATTATAAACAAGCCCTTTACAACTAAATAATTCCAAAATATGTTTAGAAGAAAATATTTTTTCCAATCTTCCTTTTAAAAAACTTAAATCGTCAAAAGGAAACTTTCTTTTAGCAATTAACAAAACTTTATTTATGGCAGCATTTAAGCTGCTATTATTTAAATTTTCAATTTTTGAAAGACAATAATGCAAAATTATACCTTTCTTTTTTATATCATTTACATCTATTGTATTTTTTTTATTTATAAGGTTGGTTGAAATACCTTTATACCCACTTTTAAAAGTGTCATAAACATAATTATTTTTTATTGGTTCAATATTATACTTTTGTTTATTCCCTTTCTTGAAATTAGTATTATCAAAAAGTATAAAAGATAAGTTGTTTGAAGCTCCAGCTTTGGGAGGAGCTATTGCATAAATTTCATATTCTGCTCTTGTCATCGAAACATATAATATGTTAATCTCAGACATTAAACTATCTAGTTTTTCTTTATAATAAATTTTTTTGGCTTTAGACGAAAATTTAGTAATATTCTTTGATATGTTAAGAAGTTCTATTTCTTCTTTAGAATCGTCAAAGTAAGGTTTATCTATATTATTTGCAGCAAGTTTTAAAAATGGAATAACCACAACCGGAAATTGTAATCCTTTAGATTTGTGCACAGTCATAACTTTTATTCCATTACCAAAAGCATTCTTTATATAGAGGCAATCTTCTTGGTTAGATAAACTATAAAAATATTCTAAGAAGTTTCCCAGTCCAGACTTTTGCGATTCAAAATCTTTGACAAGTTCAAGCAAGCACATAATAAAAGCTTTAGAATCTGGATAATTTTCTAAAATTTTAAATTTTTCTAAAATCAAAAGAACAAGTTCATAAACAGGAACAAATCCAGCCTTTACAAAAAAATATTCAAAATACTCATTCCACACAACTTCATATGTATCTTTAAAAAGTTTATATAAAAAACCTGACTTATTTTCTTTATTATTTTTAAAAATAAACAGTTCTAGCTCTATTGAACTAATATTAGATATTTTGCTAAAAACATCTCCCGTAATAAAAGAAGAAAACGCTAAAGCGTCAATTGGCGAGTTTATGAAAACAAAAAAAGAAATTATTTGTTTTATGACATTGCTGTTTTGAATGTTTAACGTTTGAGAGGATTCTACTTCTATATTTTTTTCTAAAAGCCAAGAACTAACATTGACTATTTCATCGTTAGATCTGCACAAAACCGCTATATCTTTTGCATCAAACCTGCCTAATAATTCAAAAATACATTTGATAAACTTTTGTTTTGTTTCTTCTTTGACGTCTTGACAATCTTTGTCTATTAAATCTATTTCAACATAACCATCTTTTTTATCATCCACTACTTTTTGACAAGAAAACTTATATGTGTTTAACAATCCTTCAAAATCTGCTTCAACATCAATATCTTTGTAAACAATATTTAAAAACTTTTGTAAATTATCTAAAGAAAAAATTTCATTATTGAAAGAGACAATTTCTTTTGAGCTTCTGAAATTTGTCTCTAAATATTGTTTTTTTACTGAACTAGCTGGAAAGTCTTTAGGTACCATATAAAAAAGTCCAGGATTTGCACCTCTAAAAGAATATATAGCCTGTTTAATATCGCCAACATAATATAATGTACCTCCAGCAGCCAAACTCTCCTCTAAAAACCTTTTAAAGCCGATCCACTGCACAAAACTCGTATCTTGAAACTCGTCTATTAAAAAATGTTTATATCTTTCAGACAACCTATAATATACTTCTGGAATAGTAACATTGTTATTTTTAAAAAATTTAATTGTTTTCTTGTTAATCTCATTTAAAAATACTATTGCATCTTTTTTAGATTTAATGTCAAATTCTCTTGCCACCTCATAATATATATAAGAATAAATTTGATAATAATTTTGCATATAAAAATTACATAAGTCTTTTATGCTTTTATGAATTTCTTTCCAAAGAAAATTAGCTTCTAAAGATATTTCCGCACTCTTTTTATATTCTAAATTTTCACAAGCAAACTTAGCAGGGATGTTCATAGAAAAAAACACTTTTGGCCCTTCTAACAAAATTTTATCAACAGCTTTAACAAAAGGACTATTAACTTGTAAACTTACTAATTTTTTAGAAATATCTTTAATTTTGTTCATTATAAGATCTATTCTTAAATAAAATTCTTTACCAAAATTATTATTTTTTAAAAACTTGATCTCTTTACCAATATTTCCAGACTTTTTAAATACTTTTTCTATTTCCTTATAAATATTGTCTTTTGCAAACCAGCCTATATCATTTGTTAAATATTGAGTTAGATATTCTAAAATAACATTTCTAAGATTTTCTGAATTATTTGATTTATGCAGAAATGATTCTAAAGCAAACTTAAGATTTTTGCTATAGTCTTGTTCGATACTAAAATTAGGGGAAATATCTATATTTATGGCACAAGATTTCAAGATGTGATTTTTAAAACTATCTAAAGTACTTATATTAAAACTATCATAATGTTCTAAAATGTTTTCTATTATACAAAAACTTCTTTTTGATATCTCTTCACGCGAAAGGTTTAAATCAGCAAAAAAAATACCAGTATTTTGCGACAAAGCCGCCATTTTAAGATAGCTTAGAATTCTATATTTCATTTCAACAGCAGCTTTATTAGTAAACGTAACAGAAATTACATTCTTTATATCTATATTATTATTGGAACTCAATAAAAGATATAAATATCTTTTTGCAAGATTATAAGTTTTTCCTGAACCTGCAGACGACTGCACTAAAGTTATTTGTGATGTATTCATAGCTAAGGATAATGAGGACAAACATTTAAATTAAATAATCAATATTCTCTTGCCATTTCACGAGCAATATCTTTTTTCTTTATAAGTTCTTTTTTATCATAAGATTTTTTACCCTTACCAAGACCAATAAGAAGCTTAATTTTACCTTTATTTTCCATATACACTTCTAAAGGTATAACGGTAAGACCCTTCTCTCTAACTCTAGAATACATTTTCTTTATTTCTAATCTATGCATTAAAAGTTTACGTTTTCTTTTAGCATCATAATCTATAATATGCGTTGATATTTGCTCATAAGGAGAAACAAACATATTCTCAACAAAAGCTTCCCCATTAAAAAACCTAACTATACTGTCTGCTAAACTTACATTTGAACATCTTATAGATTTAACTTCATGGCCAGACAATATAAGTCCAACTTCTAACTTTTCAAGGATATTGTAATCATAATATGCTTTCTTATTATTTGCAAATAATTTTTTCATAGTTTAGGCAACTCTATTACAAATTTTGACCCTTTATTAATTAAAGATGTTGCTTTTATTTTTCCACCTAACATTAAAATTATCTGCTTTGCAACAGCAAGAGACATTCCTAATTGGAACATTTTAGTAGTAAATAAGGGATTAAAACACTTTTTCAAAGTTTCTTTACTCATACCACAACCATAATCTTCTATTTCTATAATAGCTTCAGTTTTTAAAGAATATACCTCAATTGAAATATCTCCACCTCCAGGCATTGCACCTTTGGCGTTATCAATTATAATTAATATTGCCTGTTTAAATCTATTCTTATCTATACGTACTTTGATATCTCCCTTTACATTTATATTAAATTTAAACTTTTTATCTTCTTTCTTTACCAGAACTTTACACAAAAATTCCCCAATATCAACAACTTGGCTGTCCAAATAATTAACTCTAGTATTATCTAACAGCGAAACTATTTTTAAATAAGTTTTATCTATTTCTTTATTTAAAAATACAAACATTTCTTTCTGATCTTTACTATAATTTTTTACAGAATTTTCTAAATAATATGCTGTATTTTTTATAACTGTAATAGAATTTTTTAATTCATGAGATACAAAAGAAGAAAATTTATTTATAGCAGAAAAGATTTCTTGATTTATTTTTTCCATGTATCAGCCTCCATAGCCAAAAAAAATATTATTAGCTAATTAAGTAACAAAATCACTTTGAAAAGTGATTTTGTTACTTAATTAATTTCTTTACAAGGCCTAACACTTCTGAAATTTCAAAAGGTTTTCTCAAACATGTAACTGCACCTTCTTGTAATGCCTCTTCTATAAGATTATTCTTTGCATACGCTGTCATCATAATAATAATTAAGCTACTATTAAAGTCCCTAACTGCTCTCAGTAGTTCAACACCAGTCATATCTGGCAATCTTATATCAAAAAAAGCCATACCAAAATTACTATTTTTTACAGTTTCTATAGCATCTTTACCATTATTTGATGATGTAACTTTATAATGTTCCATCACTAAAATATTGATCAATGAAAAACTAACTGAGTATTCATCATCTACAAGCAATATATTAGACTTATTTTGCACTTCTATTTTCTCCTTAATACTCTAAAATATATGGTATATGTATAATAAATTCTGTACCTACATTAATTTTACTGTTCACAAAAATTATACCTTCATGTAATTCTACAATTTTTTTTACTACCGCTAAGCCTAAACCTATTCCTTTCAGTTTTGTTGTATATAAAGGCTCATAAATATTTTTTATTGTGCCATCGTCAATACCACAGCCTGTATCCTTTATTTTTAATTCTAACTTATTGCCTACTTTGCCTACACCAATAAAAATCTCACCGCCAGACGGCATTGCAGCTACAGCATTTGCAAACAAGTGACTTATTACCTTCTTAAAATTATCATTATCAACTAAAACAGCAACATGTTTTAAATCCATTTTCAAGCTTATATTGCTTGGAACTCTAGTAGTTTCGATAACTTTCTTAATTAATTCATCCACATAACGTTGAGTTCTATTTATCTTACTCACTTCAGAATAATCTAAAAGTTCTATCAAAACGTTATTTATTCTTGTTATACTATCTTCAAGCATACTAAACATTATTTTTGAGTTTTCATTTTTAAAATTTTCTGCTTTTGAAATAAAATAAATACTATTTTTTAAGCTTGCTAAAGGGTTTTTAATTTCGTGTGCTAAAGAACCAGCAAACTTACCTATTGTATAAAAAACCTCTTTTCTCATTAATTTTAGATGCTCGTACCGTTCTTTTGAAATTAAATTTTTGAGTAATTGATTTTTCTGCTCTAATTTTTTTTTAGTATCCAATAAATTCTTTTTTTCTTTTTCTAACACGTCTAAAACTTTCTTTAACTGCCTACACATTACATTAACTGCTACAGCTAAAATTCTTAATTCTACTGTTTTAACTATAGGGACTTTGGCAGACAAGTCGCCGTCTGCTATTTGTCTAATAACACTAACAACTTTATTTATTGGGGCAAGAAATATTCTTGCTACCCTAACAGATAGCAAGATACTTATAAGAACAAGAGAAACTGCCAAAGAAACAATACTCTTAATTATTTTTGCTAACTTCTCGTCAATGCTGTCTAAAGACGCAATAACTCTTACAAAACCTATAACTTCACCAGCTATATTTCCTTGCTTATAAAAAATCACTGGAGATATAAACTCGAAAGCACTAATTTTTCCTTTATACTTATAAAAATGTTCTATCGACTTTTGCTTTGCAAAAAGAACATCAACATTTTCAGTCATTTTGCGACTATCTAAAAAACTTTCACCTTGCATACCCAAAACTTGATAATTGGCAAGCTTGTCAAAATCTTTATTATAAACTTCAACACACACAATGTCGCTTTCTCGTCTTATATTGTCAACGTAATTCTGTACAATATCATTTCTGCCTACAAAAATGCCACTAACAACCGAATCAGCAAGTCTATAAGCTTGTCTTTTAGTATGTAATTGTAGGGATTGCATAGAAGAGGATTTATACGTACAGATAAAAAAATAAGAAAAAACCACAACAACGAAGAAAACGACCGCAGTAACCAACGCAACAAGCTCTGCTCTTAAACTAAACCTCATTTTCATGATAACTTCTTTTAAATAATATTTTCTAAAAAACTTGCAAAAGCCGATGATAGGATTTGAACCTACGACCTGCGGTTTACAAAACCGCTGCTCTACCAGCTGAGCTACATCGGCAATTATAGCCGATACTGCAACATAGTATAAAAAAACTATAAACAATGTCAAATCAAATACATAATCTTAAAATATGTCAGATTATGACAATAAGCTAAAGGTTAATTCTCAGCATAAACATTATCATACGGAACTAAATGAGCAGACCAACCACCACATTTTGCACTAAAGTAGGCATCTATTGGATTATCTTTATTAGTTAGTAGTTTTATACTTTCTCTTTTACTTTCAGCATAATTTATAAACAAACCAGCTTCTGCCAAAGCTACAAAAGGACCTGCTTGCGGAAAAGCTGCTGCTTGCACTAAAGCTTTTGACATTAAAGCAAATTGCATAGCAGATAACGCTTCTACCAAAGCAGATGTCAACTTTGTAGAACCTGTAAAAGAACTCTCTTTTTTAGGGAACATTGTCCCTTTTACATTATATGGAGCTGCAGCAGAATAGACTATAATTTCCGGGAAATATATGTTTAAGAATTTTGCAAATAGAGGTTTTCTGCTTGCCCTTTTGTGTCTTAAAATAGCTTTAACTTTTTGTTCGTGAAATTTGTCTCCTTGCACAAACCAAGAATATTTACTTTTTTTATATCTGCTTCTTAATAATAAATGAAGATGAGTCGTAAGATCTATGTAGTAACAGTAATTTCTTGTAGCATAATATTGTATGCCTTTCAAATTGCGTTTTAACCCTAAATTCTTTGCAGGGGTTAGAGGGATAAGAAAAACATTATATTTTTTATTCATCAGCATACTATAATGATATGCTAAATAACTTTTTATAGAAATATCTTGAGCTTTTTGTAACATTTCAACTATTTGTTTAACCCTTTCAACACCATTGTTTCTCTTTGTATTAATCACATCGTGCAAAACATCTGAACTTGGATTTTCGCAGCTAGGGTTCATAATAGCAGGCCACCCCCCTACTTTGTCTGACGAGTAAGATGACAACTGTATTATTCTTGGATTTGTACTTAAAGATAAAACAGCGCCTATCATATAATTTGTTTTAGCTAAAAAGTTTAGGACCCTAGCTTTATAAGTAGCTAAAGATAAAGCCATACAATCTGCTTCGTTTTGCATTTCCATTCTATTTCTTATAAGACATGCAATGTTTAACATCATAGCCCAGCTAATAACCAGAACTAGTGTAAAAATTAAAAAGTAATATAAAGTTTGTCCTTTATTATTTTTTAAAAATTTATTTCTCAAATTTTTTTGCTCCCGGAAATGCTTTAAAATAATAAGATTCATCTGGTGATGGGATAACTCTATTTCTTGCAGATTGGTATCTTCTATTTTTAATACTACTACCTTTAGCAACTAAACTACCAAACAAAACGCGTGTAAAATAATAAATTTTTACTGTTTGTTTACACAACTCTTTGCCAGAATAATCTTTTGTTTTCTTTTTCCCTTTCCAAAAAGTTATAAAGTTTTTATTATCTGAAAAATCTTCACACCATGTTTGATCTTTTGTATCTTCTATACTAAAAGCAGAAAGATTTTCTTGGAAATCATTTCTTTTTACAAAAACAAAATGAGAAGGGTTAACCTTACTATTTGAAAATATTGCCAGAGGGTAAAAGAACAATATATAAGACTTAGCTCTATCTTGTGCTTCTTTAAGTCTAAATTTACTTTTTGTCACAGATGCAGACCTAGCAGAAACAAATGCTGCTTCATTTGCAATGATATCGTCAACAGTTATAATACATACTTGCAAAAAAGCAAACATTATAACCGTTGTAAAAACAATAACAAACAGTGCTTCTAATAGAGATTGCCCTTTGTCAAATTTCATTTAACATAGCTAACTTTATATTTTGGAACTTTTAAAGCGCTTGCTGATAGTCCTGAAAACATGGAAACTTTATTATATTTAGATTTCCAAAAATTTTTATATAAAGACAGTGCTCCTGAAGTTACCATCAGAAGTACAGTAAAAACGAGAATAAATTCCAATAAAGTTTGTCCTTTAAATTTATTCATTTTTAATTAGGTTTGTAGTAACAAAAATTAAAATATTTGTTTGTCTATCAATGTAATTTACTGTGCTAAAGAGTGCTCCTAACAACGGAATATCACATAGCAAAGGAATACCTTTTATACGTTTATCTTTTGAAGTTTCTAAAAGTCCTGCAAAAATTATTGTTTGTCCATTTTTTATTTGCAAATGAGAAGAAGCTTGTCTTGTTGCAATAATAGGGTAACCTGCAACGTTAACAGAATTATCTATCCTCGAAAGTTCTGTATCAATCACAATATCTATTTTATTATTGGTTAAAATTGTAGGAGTGATGTTCATCATAATCCCATACTTTTTCCATTTAACAGAGGATGTGCCAACACCTGTTAAAACTATAGGGAATTCTCCACCAACCATAAAATTAGCACTAGTAGCAGATTTTGTAATAAGTTTAGGTTTTGATAAAACTTTTGCAGCTCCATTAGTTTCTAAAGCTTTAAGAGTAGCCAAAAAATTAGTTTTTCTAAGAAAAGCTCCCGACTCTACTATAGCTGGGATACTGTTTTCTTCAACAGAAATTACGCTAGGCCATTGTATTCCTAACTCTTTTCTTTTATCTTCATTTATTTCTGAAATTTCTACAGAAATTTCAACCATTTGTTCAACTGAATATGCTACTGTAGCACAAAACAAACCTAAAAGTAAAATTAACTTATTCATCTTGTCCTTTTATAATTTATAACACTAATTTTATATTTTGTTTATTACAGATTTTTTATAAAAAGGTTGTGGCACAATTTTTATTTTTCTACTACTATTATTATACAGTACCACTTCTAACTCTTCTGAAGGTACATTAGAATCTATCAAAGCTAGCCCTATAGCTTTTTTAAGTGTTGGAGAAAACGATCCACTTGTTACATAACCTATTTTTTTACCGTATAAAACAACATCGTTAGAATTTCTAGCTATACCTGATAAACATTCAAAAGCTACTAACTTTCTTAAAGGGTTGTCTTTTATTTGTAAAAGTGTTTTTTTGCCAATAAAATTGTTGTCCCAATTTATTGTTTTTTGAAATCCTGCTTCAAGAGGATTAATATCTTCGCTAATTTCATGTCCATGTAAAGGCATGCACGCTTCTAGTCTTAAGGTATCTCTACAGCCAAGACCACAAGGTTTTACTGACATATCTATAAGTTTTTTAAACAGACTTTCTGCTTGTCCTTTTGAAATAAAAATTTCAAATCCGTCTTCTCCGGTGTATCCTGTCCTTGCAACATAACAAAAAGTTATTTCTGTAGTCTTAAACTTTAATTTTAATTTTGAAATTGTAAAATATTTTAGACCCTCTATATCAGTCTCAGTTAAACATTTTAAAACTTTTTCTGCTTTTGGCCCTTGCAAAGCAATAAGACAAATTTCATTACTAATATCGTCTATCTGAACATCGCCAACTTTATGATCGTTTAGCCAATCAAAATCTTTGTTTAAGTTTCCTGCGTTGACAACTATCATATATTTATCGCCAATATTATAAATAATGACATCATCTTTAACGCAGCCATATTCATTTAATATCATTGAATATCTTGCCTTATTGTCTGATAAACCTACAATATTCCCAAGGGTTACACTGCTTATAAACTTTTCAGAATCTTTACCACTAACTATAAATGTGCCCATATGAGAAGTATCAAAAACACCAACATTTGTTCTGACTGCATTATGCTCTTCTATAATAGAAGAGTATTGTATAGGCATACTCCAACCACTAAACTCTACAAATTTTGCGCCAAGTTCTTTATGGAAACTATATAGCGGAGTCTGTTTCATAAAATGTCCTTTTAAACTTTTTTTACAGTTTCTGTACATACCCCTAAAGCATCTTCATAAGCGTTTAACAGTCCTTCGCTAAGAGATGGATGAAAAAACATTTCCCTTTTTATATCAATGCCACCATTCTTTAAAATTTGGCAAGCTGTATGAATAAGTTCGTCGCTACAAGCACCTACAATCCAAAAAGCAAGAGGCCTTTTAGTTAAAATATCTACAGCACATTTAACAAACCCTGCTCGATTGTTTTCTATAAAAGCTCTACTGTTTGCTGCAAACAAAAACTTGCCAAAAGATAAATTTTTATAACTTGAAAAGTTTTTTACTTTTACCCAAGCTGTCTGAGGCATAGAAAAAACAACTTGAGGGATAATATCATTTTCTACTATTTTAAAGTTACCACTAACTATATTTTCTGCAACGACTTTACCTTCATTTTGGGCTGTATAGGCAAGTAAATTTTTCCCATTTATATCACCAACTGCATAAATGTTATCTACATTTGTTTTGCAAAAATTGTCTGTCTTAATAAAACCGTCTTTATCAGTTTCAACTTTTACATTTTCTAAACCTAATTTGTTATTTGGCGCTCTGCCAGTAACAATTAACACTTTTTCATATTTATTGATATCGTTGAGTGCAGTTTTACATCCTGTCATTATTTCTACACCTTCTCTAGACAGATTTTTTTGCACTTCTAAAGACAATTCTATATCTTCTTTTTCAAACAAACAGGTTTGGCATTCCGCCAAAGATACCTGACTGCCAAACCCTGAAAAAATAGTAGCCATCTCTATACCTGTAGCACCACCACCAACTATAAGCATACTTTCTGGAATAGTTCTAAGATTCAAGATATCTGTTGAACTAATTATTTTGTTGCTGTAAAACTTAAAATCTTTTATTTCCTTAGGTTTTGTTCCTGTTGCTATAATAATTTTACTTGCAAAAATTTCTATTATTTTATCTTCAGTTGAAACTGTTAAAGTATTTGTGTCTTTAAATAAAGCTTCCCCTTTAACAATGTCCACATTATAAGAACAAAGTATTGACTCTACACCTTTTCTTAAATTCAAAATGTTTTTGTTTTTCTTTTCAATAATGTCAGAAAAAACTACAGACTCTAAACTAGCCTTTAGTCCATACACGTTAGATTTTTGTATTTCTTGTTTTATTTTTAAGGTTTGCCACAAAAATTTTGTAGGTATGCAACCACAGTTTAAACAAGTGCCCCCTATGAAAGTTTTCTCTATTAATACAATTTTTGCTCCAAGTTGAGCTGCCCTAACTGCACAAGTAAATCCTCCAGGGCCTGAACCTATTACAGCTACATCATATCCATTTGAGTTCATTAACTATCCTCCAATAGCCATTATAATGAAGTTAATTACAAACAATAATGAAGTGCCTGCCAAAATTGGGTGTATGTCTTTTACTTTTTTTTGAGCTAGCTTTACTATACAATGAAATATAAATCCTGCAGCTATCCCATAACTTATATTAAAGGCAAAAGTCATAATACTTAACGTGAAAAAAGCAGGAATTGCTTCTTGATAATCTGTCCATTTAATTCTTAAACAAGAAGACATCATAAGCACACCTACTATAACTAAAGCAGGTGCTGTAGCTTCTGGAGGAACTATACTAAACAACGAAGAAAAAGGTAGGCACAATAAAAACAGCATAGCTACAACAAAAGATGTAAGGCCAGTTTTACCACCTGCAGAAATACCAGAAGCACTTTCTACATAAGTTGTAACACTACTTGTACCAAATATGCCGCCTATACAAGATGCCACACCGTCAGCGAAAAAAGCCCTTTCGAACTTTGACGAAACCCCTTTTTGACAAGTCAATTGAGCTTCTTTTTTAGTATCAAAAATACCACTAATTCTACCTGCTCCTATAAATGTACCTATAGTGTCAAAAGTTAGAGAGAGTAATAACGCAAATAGTGCTGTAAAAGTAAGGGTTGCTTTATTTATATCAGAAAAAAGCATGCCCATACCATTAGAGCTAAATGCACAAAAAGAAACATCTTTAATTGACATGATAGAATGAAAATCAAAAAATTTTATTTTAGAAACGTCAACAAGACCTAACGGAATGCTAAAAAGAATAGAAATCAATATTCCTAAAAAAATTGCTCCTTTAACTCTTTTTACAAAAAGTATTACCATTACCACTAGTCCAATAAAGCCAAGCAATGCGTGAGGGTTATTAAACAAAACCAAAGATGGTACTGTTTGACTATTCGAAACCACACTTCCATTATCCAACAAAGCATAACTCCCGGCATCAGATAAAAATTTTAAAAAAGATGCATTTTTAAAACCAATATATGCTATAAATAAACCTATACCGCAACTTATGGAATCTTTAAGGAAGTCAGGAATTGCCTCAACGATAATCTTTCTCAACTTTGTTACTGTTATTAAAACAATAAAAAAACCACATATAACGACTATAGCAAGTGCTTCTTGCCACACAAAGCCCATCTGTTTACACAAAACAAAAGTAAAAAAAGCACTAGCCCCCAGGCCTGGAGCTAACGCAAAAGGAACATTGGCAAAAAAAGCCATTATCATAGTTCCAACAGCTGAAGATAAAATTGTAGCTACAAAGACGCTGTTCCACGACATTCCAGGATTTAAAGATAAGATAGCAGGATTTACAAAAATAACATATGCCATTGTAAAAAATGTTGTAAGACCCGCCACTATTTCTGTAGATACTGTTGTATTGTTTTCTTTTAATTTAAAAAAATCTTTCATATTAAGAGTTCCTTTATAAAAACATGATTATTTATTATATATTTTCAATATTTCATTTATTACATCTTGTGGACTTAAAAGTTTAATTGCATTTTTATCAGCAGCTCTAGACTTAAGCTCTACGGCATTATTTAACAAACTCTTTTCTCCTATTGTTATTCTGTAAGGTATACCTATTAAATCTGCATCTTTAAACTTAACACCAGCTCTCTCATCTCTGTCATCAATTAAAACATCTAATCCTTTAGCTGACAATTCTCTATAAATTTTATTTGTTATTTCTTTTGTGTGTTTATGAGCATAATTTATTGGCACAATAACAACTTCAAAAGGAGCAATATTGTCTGGCCAGATTATACCGTTATCATCGTGAGACTGCTCTATTGTAGCAGCAAGTATTCTTGTAACACCTATCCCATAACAACCCATAACAATAAGATTTTCCTTTCCATTTACATCTAAATAAGCAGCATTTAAGAACTTAGAATATTTTGTTCCAAGCTTGAATATGTGACCTATTTCTATTCCTCTAGAAAACTTTAAATTTTCTTTTTTACATTTTGGGCAGATATCACCTTTTTTTACTTTTCTAATATCTGCTACTATATCAGCACTATAATCTCTTTTATAGTTCACATTCTTTATATGAAAATCTTTTTTGTTTGCCCCTAAGACAGCATTTGGAATTTCTACTACAGATATGTCCGCTATTATCTTTACATCTTTAATACCTACAGGCCCAGCAAATCCTTTAGGGGATTTCGTTACAAAATTTATGGTTTGCTCATCAGCAAGCGCAATTTCGTTTACCCCAAGCAAACTTTGAAGTTTTATCTCGTTTACATCATAGTCTCCTCTTACTAAAACAACTATTGGAGATCCGTCTGCTAAATAAACCATAGTTTTTATAAATTTTTCATAAGGCAAATTTAAAAATTTTGACACATCACTTACAGCGCAAACTTCAGGCGTCAAAACTTCTTGCATAGCAAAAGGTTCTTCCTTTTGATCAGAAACTGCAACTAAACTTTCTGCTTTCTCACTATTTGCTCCATAACCACAGTTACACCAAGCAATTTCTTCCTCACCTGTATCTGCAAGCACCATAAATTCGCAAGACTGCGACCCGCCTATTGCACCAGAAGCAGCCTCAACAGACCTAAATTTAAACCCGCACCTTTTACAAATATTAATGTAGGCATCATACATTTGTTTGTAATATACATCCAAATCCGCCTCATCTGTATGGAAAGAGTATGCATCTTTCATCAAAAATTCTCTAGAACGCATAACCCCAAAACGCGGGCGAATTTCATCTCTAAATTTAGTGCCAAACTGGTATAACATAAACGGCAATTGTTTATAAGATTTAACTTCTTTTCTAGCTAAGTCAGTAACTGCTTCTTCTGCAGTCGGGGCAAGGCAAAATTCAGAGTCTTTTCTATCTTTAATTCTAAAAAGTTCTTTACCATAAACGTTCCATCTGCCTGTCTGAAGCCATAAATCTTTAGGAAATAACAAAGGTAATACTATTTCTTGTCCACCGGCTTTGTTCATTTCTTCCCTTATAATATTTTCTACTTTTCTTAAAGCTTTAAGACCTAAAGGCAAAAACTCATAAAACCCAGACATTAATTTGCGTACCATACCAGCTCTTATCATTAACTTTGCAGATACTATATCAGCATCTTGCGGAGCTTCTTTTAATGTAGGGATCAACATTTTAGAAAACAACATACTTTCCTCTTAGAAAATTTATCTTGAAATCTTTAATATTTTAAATTTAGCTTTACCTGCTGGCAATTCTACATCAACTGTCTCGCCCACTTTATGGCCAAGCAACCCTTGTACAAGAGGAGATTGTACAGATATCTTACTTGCAGACACATCAGCTTCTTCTAAGTCTACCACTCTATATTCATAATTATCGCCATCTTCGTCTTGGATTGTTATTGTAACACCAATAAAAATCTTGTCTGGATCTATATTTTGTTCTTCTATAATTTTTGCACTAGCTATTTTAGAGTCAAGGTCCATAATTCTGCGCATAAGGTTAGTAAGGGTTTCTTTTGCAGCCTGATACTCTGCGTTTTCTCTTAAGTCACCGTGTTCTCTTGCTTTAGCAATCTCATCTTGAATTGACGGTTTTCTTTTTTGTAACTCTTGTAACTCTTTAATTAATTTTTCCCTACCATCTCTTGTTAAATAAATTTCTGCCATTTTTTACTCCTTAAGACAAACAAGTCTTTAACATAGCAATTAGTTTAGAAACCCATTTATCAGGCTTTACTTTTCCTATAATTTGCCCATTTTTAAATAGTATTCCCTCATCATTACCACCAGCTATACCAAAATCAGCGTCTTCTGCTTCCCCAGGCCCATTAACAACACAGCCCATCAAAGCAACTTTTATAGGTTTTTTAACCTTTTTCAAATCTTGTATTAAAGCAGCTTTTTTTTCAAATTCGCAAACAATATTTATTAAGTCTACCTTACATCTTGCGCATGTCGGGCAAGAAATAATTTCTAGACCAGTACTACGCAAATGCATAGCCTGTAAAAGAGAGTACGCAACTTTTACCTCCTCTATAGGACTTGCCGTAAGAGATACTCTTAAAGTGTCTCCTATACCATCGTTTAGCATTATTCCAAGACCTGCACAAGATTTTACAGTGCCATTAAAAAGAGAGCCTGCCTCCGTTATTCCTAAATGTAGAGGATAGTTTCTTTTTGAAGCAAAAAGTTTATACGCCTGCACACTCGTATCTATATTTGACGCTTTTAAAGATACAACAATATCTTCAAAATTTAAATTTTCTAAAATTTGAACATGTTCCATAGCTGCATTAGTTAAGGCTTCTGCTTTAGATACGTTATAAACAAAATTATGAACTATTTTCAACGAACCTGCATTAACTCCTATACGTATAGGAATACACGCGTTTTTTGCTTCTTTTACAACAGATTCAACATTTTCTTTAGAACCAATATTACCAGGGTTAATCCTTAGTTTATCTATTCCTTGTTTTACAGCTTCAATTGCTATTTTATGATCAAAGTGAATATCTGCAACTAAAGGTATTTTTATATGCTTTTTTATTTTACTTACATTTTCTGCAGCTTCTATAGTTGCAAGAGAAACTCTTACAATTTCACAGCCCACTTCCTCTAGCTGTTTTATTTGCTTTACTGTAGTTTTCCAGTCTCTAGTATCTGTATTTGTCATAGACTGAACTGCAATAGGAGAGCCGCCTCCTATTGTAACATTACCTACATTTATCTTTTTTGTTTGATTTCTTTTATAAAACTTCATATAGAACTATTCCATTATGTAAACTAAACATTAAAATCTAAAATTTTTTTAATTAAAACATCTTCTATATTCCTTCTTTCATCAATTGATGTCATTATATACACAACATTCTTTTCTATTGTGCATATAATCTTAAAGGATGAACTATAATCTGACGATATACATAGTTACTCATATTTCTCCAATTCTGGAACTATCCTCTTCTGGAGAGCTCCTCCCACGTCTTGGAGCAACATCAAGTTTAGCAACTGTCTGTTCTACTTTATATAAAAATTTTAACGCTGTACTTTCATTATCAACAGCTATATATATTTAACAAAATCAAACAAATCATTACGAGCAGGTTGTGTCCATTTTATTATGTATTTTTCAATCATCCTTTTCTTAATTCAGAAAAAATATACTTATTAGCATACTTTTTCCCCTCGTGAACACCTCTGTCAGCAGATATTTGAATTAACTTCATGATGGATAAAGCATTAACCATAGTTTGATAAGATCCTACATCTAAAAAATACCTCGCGCTTGGCCATGCTGAGTAATAATAACAGGATTTTTCTTATCATTTATATAATCTAACATTTCGGCTGCATTTGTTTTGACATAGGAAATTGGTTTTACTTCTTCTTTCAAATTGAGATTCATATTATATCTCCTTATCAGTACAAATAAGGTACTAAACAAAGAATACCTAGTCAACAAAACCTGACTTTATTATAGAATTATTTCGCATTATAATGTTTTAACAATCTAATATAATCTCTCGCGTTTTCATATTCTATATTCGATATAAAATTATAAAAAGGTTCCACATTGTCTTTGTTAGCTAATCTTATAGCAGATATATAGTCGTTCCTTAACACAGGTGCAATAATAGCAATAGGATAACCGGCTTGTAGCAAGGCAAGATTCATAACAAGTCTTGACGTTCTTCCGTTCCCATCACTAAAAGGGTGAATCGTTGCAATCTCTTTATGAAGTCTTGCTGCGTAGCGTATAGGATGTAATGATTTTTTTAAATAAGACATTGAATCAACAAACTCTTGCATAAGTTTTGGAACATCACTATATTTTGGAGGTAAATAATCTGTACCTGAAATAAAAACTTGCTCTCTTCTATATTTACCTGCTTTACTTTCATCTATTCTAATATAAAATAATCTATGTAATTGAAGAATGTCTGACTCTGTTATATACTTATTAGAAGCAAGCTCTTCAAGTAAAGTATATGCATCACTATGGCCCAAAGCTTCATTATGATCTCTAATAGATTTTCCGCCGATTGTTAAGCCATCCTCAATAACAATTTTCGTCTCAGATTCCGTTAAAGAATTACCTTCAATAGCATTGCTGGTGTAAACAAACCCTATACGGTAATATTCTTGCAAGTTATTTACTAAATCCTTGCTAAATGGACGATACTGGTCTATTTCTTTTTTTAATTCATCGACTTCTTGATTTCTGTCCTTATAAGAATCTAACATTTTCATCCTTTCAAATACAGAAACTATTTGCCGAACAACTTTCCTATACCTAACCTCAAGAGATCACTGTAAGTGGCAAAAATAAAAATAAGCAAAATAAATAACAAGCCTATAGTGTTATAAATTTGTACAACTTTTGTGCTTATTTGTTTTTTTATTATTCCTTCAATAAAAAATAATACTATCATACCACCATCTACCATGGGTATAGGAAAAAGATTAAAGAGTCCAAGAGCTACAGATATAATACCAAGTAATTTTAAGTACTCATCAATACCAGATTTTGTAGCATCAGCCATAATACTCATAATCCCTATAGGACCAGAAAGTTCAAGTTTTTCAAAAGAAACTATTTTGTTATAGAGATATTTTACAGTCATAACAGTATGAACAATTACAAGTTTAGAACCTAAATACACAGACTTAAAAAAATTTGCAGCTTCATATATAACATAAGGAGTTATTCCTATAACTCCTGTTCCGGTTACAGGATTTTTTGACACAAGCATATTTACATTAAAAGAATATGAGCCTCTTTCTATAACAAAATAAGTTTCTCTATCTGCTTTACTTTTTAAATTTTCAGACAAATCGTCCCAAGTATTTACACTTTTTCCATCTATAGATATTATTTTATCTCCAGGAACAAGCCCTGCATATTCTGCAGGACAATTCTTTAAAACATCACCAATTTTAGAACTGTTAGATATTGTTGACGTTCCACAAATATTAAAAATAAAAGCGAACAAAATTATAGCAAGTAAATAATTACAAAAAGGTCCTAAAAAAGCTATAAATATTTTTTTATACCATATTAACGATAAATACTCGCCAATTTCACCTTTAGCTTCTTTAGGATTTTCTCCAGCCATCAAAACAAAACCACCTAAAGGAAAAGCTTTTATTGCGTATTTTGTTCCATTATGTTTAGCTTTTACTATGTCAGGCCCAAAACCTAACGCAAAGGCTAACACTTTTACTTTACACATTTTAGCTGCAATAAAATGTCCTAACTCATGTATAAAAATTAAAAAACCAAAACCTACTATAATTCCTAAAATCTCAAGGACAATCATAATATTCCCTTTTTTATTAAATTGCTAACGTAGCCTCTGGACCAAGCGTCCGCTTTGATAAACGTATCTACAGACTTATTTTTTAAAATTTTATGCGATAGTATAGCCTTTTTAACAATTTTTGAAATATCTGTAAACTTTATATTTCCACTTAAAAATGCATCCACACAGACTTCGTTTGCCGCACTCATAACCGCAGGCATTGTGTATCCTTTCTTTGCAGAAAAATATGCAAGACTTAAACACGGGAACTTATTAAAATCAGGTTTATAAAACTCTAATTTGCCAATTTCACAAAGATTTAAAGGTTTTATCTTAGAACAAATCCTTTCTGGGTACGTTAAAGCATATTGTATTGGAAGTCTCATATCTGGGTTTGAAAGTTGAGCTATAACAAACCCGTCCAAATACTCTACCATAGAATGTACTACAGATTGAGGATGTATAACAATTTCAACCTTTTCTATAGGAATACCAAAAAGAACTGACGCTTCTATAGCTTCCAACCCCTTATTCATAAGAGTAGCGCTATCTATAGTAATCTTTTTTCCCATTTTCCAAGTAGGATGATTTAATGCTTGACTAACAGTTATTTTAGATAAATCGCCAACATATTTATAAAAAGGACCTCCTGAAGCAGTAAGTATTATTTTTTTTATTTGAGATTTTTTTTCACCATTACAACATTGGAAAATAGCCGAATGTTCACTGTCAACTGGAAGAACTTTAACATTTAGCTTAGAAGCAAGTTTCATTATATAATCGCCTGCCATTACAAGCGTTTCTTTATTTGCAATAGCTATATCTTTCTTTGCTCTAATAGCAGCAATTGTTGAACCTAGCCCAGCTGTACCAACAACTGCAGCAACTACTAAACTAATACTAGACATTGTAGCAAGCTTTATTAGTCCCTCTCTTCCACTATAAACTTTAACATTTATGTTATTTATTTTACACCATTTTTTTAACTTTACAGCCTCTAAAGCACTACTTATAGAAACAGCTTTTGGTTTAAATTTTTTAATTTGATGTTTCAATAATTTTATATTTTTGCCAACAGCAAGACCATCTACTTTGACCATTCCTTTCATTAAAGAAATAGCGTCAAGAGTTTGAGTCCCTATAGAGCCTGATGAACCTAAAATTGTTATTCTTTTCATTCTAAAAACTTTAAAACATAGTATACAGCAGGTGCAGCAAAAATATAAGAATCAAACCTATCAAGAAATCCGCCATGGCCTGGAATTGTTTTACCAGAGTCTTTTATATCCCCATCTCTTTTTATAAGAGATTCTGCTAAGTCTGAAAATTGGCCAACAATAGGAATTATAAACCCAAGCACTATAGAATCGCGCATACTTAAAATATCGCTCATGAACACTGTTCTACTTATCACAGCTGTCAATAACCCACAAATAACTCCAGCTATAGCACCTTCCAGTGTCTTTTTAGGACTTATATGCTGAGCAAGTTTGTGTTTCCCAAACATAAAACCAAAAGCATAAGCTGCTGTGTCTAACACCCAAACTACAAGGAAAATAAAAAATGTTATTTCCATACCACTATCTAAATTACGTAAATACACCATATGTATTAAAGAAAGCGGTATAAAAAACGCTCCTAAAAATGAAACTGCAACCCTTTCAGCAGCAAACTTAGGGTTTTCTCCAAAAATTTCTTTAACAAAAAGTACTAATAATATTACAATAGCAGAAAAAGATACTTTGTTTACAGGGGAATTATTAAAGAATTGTAAAAATACAAAAAACAAAACTGCCATCACAAGCGAAATTAGTACATGAGGATTATATTTTTTTGAAATGTTTAAATATTCATAAACACAAAAAAAAGATACCACAAACATCATTAAATAAAACGGCATATTACCTAAAAATATACATAAAAATACAATAGGGATACCTACAATTGCCGTCAATATTCTAGTTAATAACATTGGAGTCTCCAAATTTAAATATTGCATTAGACAATTGCAGTTATCTTTTACTGTTTTTCTAATACAACTCCACCAAAGCGTCTTTGTCTACTTTGGAAGTTTATTATTGCTCTTTCCAAATCCTTTTCACTAAAATCAGGCCAAAGTTTATCTACTATATAAATTTCAGAATACGCAATTTGCCAAAGAAGAAAATTTGATATTCTAAACTCACCCGAAGTACGAATAAGTAAATCAGGATCAGGTTGCCCTGCAGTATATAAAAAAGAAGATAAAATGGCTTCTGTAGGCTTCTTTATACCTTGCTTTAACATCTTTTCAAAAGCCTGTAAAATTTCTTGTCTTGCTCCATAATTTAAAGCTATGTTCAGATTTAATCCTGTATTATTACAAGTAAGATCACAGGCTTTTTTTATTTCTATTTTTATATCTTCTGAAAATCTTGACAAGTCCCCTAACACTCTTAGTTTAACACCTTCTTTATTTAGCTCGTCAACTTCTTTAGATAAAAAAAAATTAAGTAAAACCATCAAAGTTTTTATTTCGCTCTTTGGGCGTTTCCAATTTTCTGTTGAAAAAGCATAAAGAGTCAAAACCTTAATTCCAAGACTACTTGCAGCCTTAACAATTTTTTTTATGGCTTTGACCCCTTGTTTATGTCCAAAAGTTCTGGGTAAAGATCTTTTCTTTGCCCATCTACCATTCCCATCCATTATAATAGCTACATGTACGGGTATCAAGGTCATCCTTATTGTTGTGAAATTGCGTTTAGTGGGCAAATAGACTCACAGACTCCACAGCCTACACAAATGTCTAGATTTATTACATACTTGTTGTCTCTAGGTTCTATCGCAGCAACTGGACAATTACCTGTACAAGCTCCACAGCCTACACACACACTTGCATCAATTTGATATGCCATTTACTGTTTCCTCCTATTTTTTTATTTATATTTGCATAACTTCTTTTTCTTTTGACGCTATTAGCTCGTCTATCAACTTTACAAAATTGTCAGTTATCTTTTGAGCTTCAACTTCAAACTTTTTTCTGTCATCTTCTGTTATAATTTTATCTTTTTCAAGCTTTTTTATATTTTCAAATAAAGTTCTTCTCTCATTTCTTACAGTTACTCTAAAATCTTCTGCCATTCTACCAATAGATTTTGCTATTTCTTTTCTTCTCTCTTCTGTTAAAGGAGGAACTTTAACACGTATAAGCTTGCCATCATTGATTGGTGTCATCCCTATATCTGCTTTAAGAATGGATTTTTCTATAACACCAAGCTGAGAAATATCCCAAGGTCTTACCTCTATTGTTTTTGCGTCAGGCACACTGACACTAGCAACTTGGTTAATAGCCACCATAATAGTACCGTAACTTTCAATTTTAATGTTTTCTATAACAGTACTACTTGCTCTTCCTGTTCGTACAGCAGACAACTCACATTTTAACCTATCTATAGTTTTTTTCATGGCTTCTTGTGACGCCGAAAAAAAACTTTGAACTTGCATTTTAAGCCTCCACTATCGTACCTATCTTTTCACCATTTAAAACTTTTTTTAAATTTCCATCTTTATAAAAATTAAAAACAACAATAGAAATATTTGTTCGACTACACAAGGAAAACGCTTCGCTCTCCATAACTTTCAACTGTTTATCTAACGCTTCTTTAAAAGTCAAAGAAACATATTTTACTACGTCTTTATTTTTTTTTGGATCCGCACTATAAACACCATCTACTTGCGTAGCTTTTAGCAATACATTTGCTTTTATTTCAGCAGCTCTTAAAGCTGCAGTA
The DNA here is from genome assembly GCA_031257835.1 of Candidatus Endomicrobiellum cryptotermitis. Classification (GTDB taxonomy): domain Bacteria; phylum Elusimicrobiota; class Endomicrobiia; order Endomicrobiales; family Endomicrobiaceae; genus Endomicrobiellum; species Endomicrobiellum cryptotermitis. Next base: position 16,208 of record JAIRNY010000003.1, on the reverse strand, counting down.
GTATCTGTAGTAAAGAACGGAATTCCTATACCCCCTGCAAAGATAACCACGTGTCCAGACTCAATATAGCTTATAGCTTTTTCTCTATTAAAAGTCTCTACAAAACCGCTTACACCACTTGCAGACAAAACTACAGATTTTATTTTTGCTTTTAATAATGCCTCGTTTAAAGCTAAAGCATTCATAACTGTAGCAAGCATCCCCATCTTATCTGCAGTAACTCTTTCTATAAATTTACCTTCACCTCTCCAAATATTACCCGCTCCAACAACTATAGAAAGCTCCACACCGATAGAAAGTGCCAGTTTTATTTCCTCTACAGTCCTTAAAATGCAATCTTGGCTAACAGGAGACTGCCCCATAGAAAACGATTCCCCAGAAAGTTTTAAAAGTACTCTTTTTGAGCACATATTTAGTCTTCTCCAAGTTTAAATCTTGCAAACCTTTTTATTATAATATTTTCCCCAATTTTTGCTATTGCTTTTGTAACTAAATCTCTAATTGTTTCTTTTCCTGAGGTATCTCTTATATAAATTTGATCATATAAACATATTTGTCCATAAAACTTTTCAATTTTACCTTCAATTATTTTATCCCAAACTTTTTCAGGTTTGCCTTCTTCTTTAAGTTGAGCTTTATAAATTTCCTTTTCAGCTTCAATAATACTTGTAGGCACTTGCTCTTTAGCAACATAAGTAGGGGCAACTGCAGCAACCTGCATTGCAATTTCTTTAACTAAAGATTGAAAATCTTCTGTTTTTGCAACAAAATCTGTTTCACAGTTAACTTCAACTAAAACTCCAAGGCTACCATTGCCATGTATATAAGAATACACTAAACCTTGCTTTGCAGCTCTACCTGCTTTCTTAACAGCAGACGCCATACCTTTTTCTCTAAGCCATTGGCAAGCTTTTTCTATATCGTTAGGAAACTCTTTAAGTGCATTTCTACAATCCATTATACCTGAACCAGTCATTTCTCTCAATTTTGTTATAAGTTCTGTTAACATTATTCTACTTCTCCTTGAACAACATTTTCTGACGCTACAACTTCTTCCTTTACCTCTTTTGTAGGAGAATTAGATGTCGATTGCACTTCATCTTTTTTTTCTGTAATACCTTTACCTTCTAAAACTGCATCTGCAATAATAGAACAAAACAGTTTTACAGCTCTTATAGCATCGTCATTTCCTGGAATTGGGAAATCAACTAAATCTGGATCACAATTGGTGTCACAAATTGCAACAACAGGTATGTTTAGTTTTCTTGCTTCTAAAACCGCTGTTGACTCCTCATGCGGATCTACTACAAACATAAGACCTGGTAGAGCAGACATATTCTTTAAACCTTCTAAAGATTTCTCTAGTCTTACTCTTTCTTTTTCAATTTTAGATTGCTCTTTTTTCGAAAGAAGCTTAAATATACCTTCTTCTTTCATTTTTTCTATTTCTTTATACCGTGCAATAGATTTTTTCGATGTTTCAAAATTTGTTAGAGTTCCTCCTAACCATCTATTAGAAACAAAATATGCTCCACAACGAAGAGAATCTTCCTTAATTGGCGTTTGGGCTTGTTTTTTTGTGCCTACAAATATTATATCTTTACCTTCTGCAACAAAATCTCTTACAACTTTATAATTTTTTTTTAATTCTTTTAACGTTTTTTGAAGATCTATAATATGTATTTTGTTCCTAGTACCAAAAATAAACTTCGCCATTTTTGGGTTCCATCTTCTTGTTTGGTGCCCAAAATGGACACCTGCTTCTAATAAAGCTTTCATTGTAATGGTTGCCATGCTACTGTCTCCTTTGTTTTTACTGCAACTTAGCAGTTCCGTTTTAAGACGTTTATGTTTCTCATTCGCCTTACGGCTTCCACAGCTTTAAGTCTCTAAAACCCTAAAATTTAGGGAACTTTTAGCAAATCCAGCTGTGTGCTCATTAAAACATCTATAAAAATCTTAAAGATCTTATCAAAAACTCAAAACACTTTTCAAGTTTATATATTGCCTATACATACATTATAACTCATGCATGCTATAACTCAATATTTTGAAACACAATCTCAAAATAAGATTATAACATAATTTTAACGTTAAACTTTATAAATCAATTTTAGATATATTATATATCTAGTATCTTTACAATGCTATCTCAAAGAGCGGTCTATGAGCTATAAACTTTTAATATTGAATACTACCGAGTTGACCGGGTTTAAGGGAAAACGAGGGATTTACACATAAAAATTAGGTTGGAAACCTCAAATGGTCAAGTCAGATTCTAGATAAATTTTACTTTTTTTCACAATTACTCTATTGTTTTTTTGTATTCTATAATGTTAAAATAATTGCCAAGTCAAGTTACGTATCTAAATATCATTTTAAAAGATTTTAAAAGGAGGTTATAAATTGAAAGGCTTTATAAAATTAGCACTGTTAATTATTGTTTTTACTTTAGTTGTCCCTGCCAAAATGTTTTCAGCAGACTCAGTAGCAGAACAATTTGGCATCAAAGTTAAAGGTGGTGGAACTTTCGTTCTCCAAGATACTCCTAAAGAAAATATACAAAATGATGTGGAAGGAGCTTCTGCAGGTGTATATCTTTTCGATTTAACATTAGAGAAAAATTTTGAACACAATAGTAAAGTTCTAGTTCAATTTCAAGGTGGTAGAGGTAAAGGGCTTAATGATAAAGTACAAACATATGCTGTAGTTAATGATGCCGTATCTGACCCTACTTTAAATGACGCAACAGATACACTTGCTAAAGTTACAAAATTATATTATCAACAATCTATATTTGACGATAAACTCACTATAGCTTTTGGAAAACTAAGTTTTAATTCACTCTTTGCCGGGAATAAATATTCTGACGACAGCAATTCTAAATTTATAACTTCAATTTTTAGTGGAGATAAAATAATAGAAACCCCTCCCCAACGTTTAGCTTTAGCATTAGATTATAATATAGTTGAAAACTTCAAAATTACATATGCTTATTTTTCACATGATATAGATCATGTAGATTCTAGTGGAGTTAATGCGCTACAACTTAAATATTCCCCTTATAAATTTTGTAATCTACTTGCTTATGTTTGGAGCAATAACAGAAATCATTTTTCTTTAAAAGATATAAATAAAAAATCAGGTATTTGTGGTTTTGGTATCAGTGTAGACCATGAAGTTAACGACAACGTAGGCATTTTTGGAAGAGTTTCTTATAAAGATTCTTCTGCTTCAGTACTTAAATCAACTTCTTCTCAGATAACACCAACAGAACTAACACAACCATTATCTATGTCTTGGCATGCTGGAGTTCAAGTTTCTGGAAATATTTGGTCTAGACCAACAGATATCACGGGTTTTGCAATAGGGCAAATGTATGGCTCTAAAGACTATAAAGAATACGTAAATCCTAACTATAAAGATGGAGCTGAAACAGAAGTGGAATTATACTATAATTTTGGTATAAACAAAAATTTTGCAATTACACCAGCTGTTCAGTATTTCATTGATCCTAAAGGTGGGAATGCAGTATTAAAAGATAATACAGTTGTTACAGGTATAAGAGCAAGAATGAGCTTTTAAGTATTTTTGACTATAAAAAAGAGGACATCATTTATAAATGATGTCTTCTTTTTCTTTAATTTATTTATGTTGTTCAGTTTTAGGTTTTTTCTCAATATTTATCAAAGCTTTATCGTGTGTTTTTGCTATACCTTCAAGGCTTACAAGAAAATCTACTTTATCATCTATATACTTATCCTTGTCAGCTTTAACATCAGCAAGTTCTTTTTCAAGTTTTTCTATTATCTTTTTCTTTTGCTCTATTATAGCTTGTTTAAAAGCTGCATTTTTATCTAAATTAGACTTTACTAATTTTTTATCTCCTTTTTTATGGACTCTTTATCTTTTTCTCCTGCAGATTCATACTTAGTTAATAAAGCATCTAATTTGGCTACATAATTAGATTTATCCTTTATCAACTTTTCTACTGCCTTAGCATCACCTTTATCCATATCTTTGTATGCTGAAAAGGATACTAGAGGTACTCTAGACTACACAAGAAAAAAACACCGCATAAAGCTAACAAAACTTTTTTCATAAGCCCTCCACCCTTTATTTTATAGCTCACGTAACTTGAGCTATTATTAAATTTTCAAGATGTAATGTGAAAAATTTTATATTTGCCTCTAAAAAAAGAGCTTTAAACGTGTTGTCAGAGTACTCAATATCTGCAACTACTCTTTTAATACCAGTATTTACTATCATTTTTGCACACAAAACACAAGGAGAATGTGTGCAATAAAGTGTAGCATCTTTTATGTTTATACCATTATAACCGCCTTGAATAATAGCATTCTGCTCAGCATGTATTGCTCTACATATTTCGTGCCTTTGCCCTGAAGGAATTTTTAGCTCATTTCTCAAACAACCCATCTCTAAACAATCTTTTACAGAAGTAGCTGCTCCATTATAACCAGTTGTAAGAATCCTTTTATCCTTTACAATAACAGCGCCAACATGATGGCGCACACAGGTTGATCTTTCTGCTACAAGCCAAGCAAGCTTTACAAAATAATTGTCCCAAGATGGACGATTAGACATACTTTTATCCTTTATTTTATACCTAAAAATTTTATTATGTCCAATTGAAGATTATCAAAGCCATTTCTTTTTTTCGCACTTATTGTAAACACATTTTCTGAATCTATTTTAAAAAGCTCTGTTGTCTTACTTTTTATCTCTTCTTGAGAAATTATGTTTGGCACCTTATCACATTTGTTTACAATTATTTTAAAAGGTACTTTATGTTCTTTTAACCAACAAACCATATTAAAATCTAGTTCTGTAGGTCCTACAAGACCATCTATAATAACATAGACTGTTTTTTTGTTTTTCCTTTGAACTATACATTCTTCTATCATTTTATTCCAAAGTTCTTTTTCTTTAAAACTTACTTTTGCAAAACCATAACCCGGTAAATCTATAAGCCATTTTTTTATGACAATACTGTAAACATTTATACTCCTTGTCCTGCCAGGAGTTTTTGAAGTTCTGGCAAGATTTTTCCTAGAACATAAAGCGTTTATAACACTGCTTTTACCTACGTTAGATCTACCAACAAAAACAACTTCTGCAATACTTTGAGGTAAAGTTGTTGCATCAGAAGTTGCCATAAAAAAAACTGTTTTATCTAATAACATTAATCCTTTATTTTACCTAAAAGTCTTAAACATTCAAGATAAAGCCACACTAACGTTACCATTAGAGCCAAAGCACTATACCATTCCATATATTTAGGAGAACCTTGTTGTGAACCTTGCTCTATCAAATCAAAATCTATAATGAGGTTGAAAGCAGCAACTGCAACTATAACTAAACTAATAATTATTCCAAGTCCTGAAGAATTGTGAATATACGAAAAACTACTTGCACCAAAAAGGTTTAAAAGTAAATCTATAATGTACACTAAACAAATAGCAAGCGTTGAAAAAACTACAACTTTCTGAAATCTTCGTGTAGCTCTTAGCATACCAGTCTTATAAGCTGCAAGCATACAAAATAAAACGCACATGGTTAATAGGATTGCATTTACTACAACACCAGGATAAGATTTTTCAAAAAATAAAGATATTGTGCCTAAAATTAAACCTTCACATATTGCATAAAGTGGTGATACAAAAGGTGTTGCCTCTTTTTTAAAAATAGACACCATTGCTATAACAAAGCCAGCAATTAACAAAGTCACAAGTAAAGGCATTATTATGTTTGGATGTGTCAAAGAATAAAACGCACTAGCAATAAGCAGCACCCAAAGAATTATACTTTTATTTATTGTGCCCGCAACTGTCATAACATCATTACTTCTTATTGGAGAACTAAAAACACTGTCTTTTAAAAGTGGATTACTCATATTTACCTCCCCCCTTCTCTATAATTTTTTTATAAGCTAAACTTAAAATTTCCTTTGAATTATGAAACAAAAGCAACTCTTTTGCTTTTTGAAAAATTACCCATCTACTTTCAGATATTTCTTTTTTATCATATTCTAAAATTTCATTACCAGATGATGACAAAGCAAAAAAATATACCACACGTTTTTCTATTTTGTATCCTAATTTTGTTGTTTCTTCATTGTCTATTATATAAACCTCTTCTTGCCTAAAATTATCGTCAAATTTAAGCTGTTTTATTCCTGTTTCTTCAAAAATTTCTCTACCAGCAGTTTCTTTTTCTGTCTCTCCTTTTTCCATATGCCCTTTAGGGAAACCCCAGCCGCCACTTTTAACAGATTTTACAAGTAAAATACAGGATTAGCATTTTCTATTTTACATATTACAGCCCCACAAGAAGTTTCTTTAACCATCTAGCCCCTACTTTTGTAACTGTTTGTTATACTAAACGTCTTCTAATTAAATCTAAGCTTGCGTTTACAGCACATTTCCTTATCTGTTCTCTTACTCCACTAAACAAAAATTTAAAAACTTCTGTCTTTTTCTTATCAGCAAAACCAATGTAGACAAGTCCTACTGGTTTATCTCTTGTAGCGCCACCAGGGCCTGCAATACCTGTCACTGACAACGCATAATCTGTACTTGAAAGTTTTAAGATACATTCTACCATTTCTTTAGTAGTTTGTTCGCTTACAGCTCCAAAACTATTAATAGTACTTTCTTTTACACCTAACAACTTTATTTTTGACTCGTTAGAATAAACAACTATAGAATTTTTTAAATATAAAGAACTACCTGCAATATCAGTAATTATAGAAGATATTTTACCACCTGTACAAGACTCTGCAAGCGAAATAGTTTTTTTCCTTCCAATTAATAGTTTCCCAACCACAGACGATAAAGTGTCATCACCAAAACCAAAAATATTGTCTTTCAAAATATTAGCAAAACCCAGCTTTAATTTATTTATTGTCTCATCTACAAAAATTTCATCTTGGCCTGAAACAGAAAATTTAATTTTTATAACAGAATCATTTGCTAAAATGCCAAATTTTACTGTGTCATTATAACCAAACCTTGCAGTTTCTATAACAGGTTTTATAAGTTCTTCAACTTCAGACTCTGCAATCCCAAACACGTTTATAGAAACGCTTTTTTTTATGCCTATAGAATAACTTTTTAAAAACGGTTCAACATTTTCATTAAAAATAGGTGTCATCTCTCTTGGAGGGCCAGGAAGCAAAAACAATGTTTTCCTAACACTTTTATCTTTATATTTAAAATCAAAGTGTAGCATTTGTCCAGGCGCTGTTCCAAACCTATTTTCTAAAATTTTTGCAGATTTAATAATATTGGCTTGTTTTTTGTTAATTTCAGGAAATGTTTTTCTTTTTTTAAAAAAATAATCTTTTATACTTTGTAAAATTTTTTCATCGCTATATACAGGTATCTTTAAACACTCTGATACAGTTTCAACAGTTATGTCATCAAATGTAGGACCAAGGCCACCCGTAACTATAATAACGTCACTCCGAGATATAGCGTTATTTAAAACATTTTTTAAATCTTCTTTTTTATCACTGACATCTGTAACAAAATATAATTCTTGCCCTATATTGTAAAGTTTAGAGCCAATAAAACCAGCATTAGTATTTATTGTACCAGTTAAAAGTTCGCTGCCTGTACAAATAAGTTCAATTTTCACAAAATTAAAATCCTATTATCTTTACAACTTCGTTTATATCTGCTTTAACTTTTTTTGGTTTTTTAGCATTAATAATTGCATTGTCAGGATCTTTTAAACCGTGGCCTGTGAGTACACATACAACTTGCGCATTTTGAACACTTTTAAAATAGCCCTGTCTTACATACTTTACAAGTCCAGCTATAGACGCTGCTGAAGCTGGCTCGCAAAAAATGCCTTCAGTCTTAGCTAGAAGTTTATAAGCAAACAAAATTTCTTCATCAGTAACTTTGTCGATTACACCTCCAGACTCATTGCGAGCAAACTCTGCAGTTTTCCAAGAAGCGGGATTACCTATCCTTATGGCTGTAGCTACTGTTTCTGGCTTTAAAATAGGGTGGCCTTCAACTATGGGAGCAGCACCTGCAGCTTGAAAGCCCATCATTTTAGGAAGAACATATTTTTTAGGATTTTCATTATTTAACTCTTTATAGCCTTTCCAATAAGCTGTGATATTGCCAGCATTGCCTACAGGCATAAACTGATATTGCGGAGCCCTATCTAAACTTTCACATATTTCATAAGAAGCTGTTTTTTGTCCTTCTATTCTAAAAGGATTTACGGAATTAACTAAAGTAATAGGATAACTATCACTTAATTTTTTGACAAGGTTTAAAGCTGTATCAAAGTTTCCATCTATTTCTAAGACTTCAGCTCCGTGCATAAGAGCTTGAGAAAGTTTACCTAAAGCTATTTTGCCTTCTGGTATTAAAACTACACATTTTATACCAGCTCTAGCTGCATATGCAGCCGCAGATGCAGAAGTGTTACCAGTAGAAGCACAAATAATAGCTTTACTGCCACTTTCAACAGCTTTAGATACAGCCATTGTCATCCCTCTATCTTTAAAGGAAGCAGTTGGGTTTAACCCCTCAAACTTAAAATATATATCGCCTTTAAACTCAATTTCTTTAGACAAATTTCTTGCTTGTATTAACGGTGTGTTTCCTTCATAAAGAGATATAATTGGAGTTTTTTCGTCCACTGGCAAATACTTTTTATACTTTTCAATTAAACCCTTATATATCATTTTTAAACATACCTCTTACTTAAGTAGACTTTAGCTTTTTATTAACTATATACAATTGTAACAAAAATAGTAATTTCTAGAAATTACATCAAATAATTATAAATCTCTAATGCCAAGAACTTTGCAATGATTTTAAAGTGTTTATCAAAAGACAACAACGTACATTTTGTATTGTTACCATTTCTTATATTAATTAATTGGAAAGAGCGCAATTGCTCCCAGTTGATTTTCATTTCAAGGTTTTTATATTACACAACAAATCATTTAAAGCAGCCTCTTTTTTGTATAAAATAAACGGCGACAATTCTGTTAATATTAATTCATTCGTACATAAAACATTGCTAATAATTAAATCATTAACAAATAAGAAATTCTCGCTTCCTCTGAAATATTCTATCCAAACTGACGAGTCAATCAGTATATTATTCATCGCATTCTTATTTTATTTAAATCTATATCTAAAGACACTTTCCCAAAATAATTTGTCAATTTTTTAATTTTTCCCTTTCTATGAGATTTTCTAAAGCAATTTTTATTACTTCTGTTTTTGTAGAAATATGCGTTAAAGCCATAGCTTTATTTATTAATTGTTCTGGCAAATCTAAAGTTGTTCGCATACAACACTTCCTTTTTATGCATTGTCAAACTTTAGATAACATGTTAATTTATCGAAATATCTTTTTAAAAAAGTTGTCACTTTGATATTTAGCATCCTGCGGAATTTCGCCTATAGTTTTTGCATATTCAAACAAAGCACGTTTTTGATGGTCTGTTAAAGATGTAGGAACAGTTACATTTATTTTAACATACAAGTCGCCTCTTGTTCTCCTGCCAAGCATTGGAAAGCCTTGTTCTCTAATTCTTAAAGTTTTGCCAGACTGCGTACCTTGAGGTACTTTTACTTTTACATGCCCTTCTAAAACAGGCACATCAATTTCTGAACCCACTGCCGCTTTAGGAAAAGAAATAGAAACTTCTGTATACAAATCATCTCCATTTCTTTTAAAGCCTGGTGTTTGCTTCATATGTATAACAACATAAAGATCTCCTGGAGGAGCGCCATTTACACCAGCGTTTCCAGATCCTGTAACTTTTAAGGAAGTACCTTCCTGCACACCTTGAGGTACCCTAACTTTAATTGTTTTTCTAGTCCTTACAATACCCTCCCCTCTACAATCCGGACAAGGATTACTAATTATTGTACCTTTACCCTTACAATGAGGGCATTCTTGGCTAAACGAAAAAAAACCTTGAGAGTATCTAACTTGCCCTGCACCTTTACACTGAGGGCACTGTTTAGGAGCAGAATTATCCTTACTGCCTGTACCATGACATTTAGAACATGTCTCTTTTTTTGGTATATCTATAGAAATTTCGGCCCCTTTCATTGCATCTAAATACGAAACTTCTATATCGTAACGTAAATCTTCTCCTCGTCTTTGCGAAGATCTACCTTTTTTACGGTTAGAAGAACTTCCACCAAAAATGTCACCAAATATATCACCAAAAATGTCGCCCATATTTGAAAAATCGCCAGTACTATAAGAATAACTTCCACCACCAAACGGATTTTCTCCATTAAAAGAATTACCTCCAGCAGCATCGTGGCCAAACGTATCGTACTGTTGCTTTTTACTATCATCAGATAAAATTTCATAAGCTTCATTTATTTCTTTAAATTTTTCTTCAGCTTCTTTATTCCCTGGATTTTTGTCAGGATGATATTTTAAAGCAAGTTTTCTATAAGCTGACTTTATTTCATCTTTACTAGCAGATTTTGCAATTCCAAGCATTTCATAATAATCACGTTTCATTTTTTTATATTCCTTAAATATTAAAAAATTACTGTTAAAAAGTAATTTGTTTTCAATTTCATTATTAAAACACAACAAAAACAACTAGTTTCCCACACGCTACTAAAAGTTTATTTTGAAATAAAAGATACAAATCTATACACTAATTACATATTATCTTATAACCAACCCGCTTAAAATTAAACATTATAAGCAGGTCGGTTAGTTACAAAAACAAGCACTTATTTATTATTTTTTATCGTCAATAACTTCTGCATCAACTACATTATCTTGAGCACTTTGTCCTGACTGATCTGCCCTTTGGCCAGAAGGTTGCGAAGCTCCCTGAGCACCTTCTTGAGAGCTTTGCCCTTGAGAAGCTTTGTATACAGCCTCTGCAAGTTTATGAGAAGCAGTCATCAAAGCTTCTTTTGTAGACTTAATTGTTGCAATATCATTACCTTTAAGCGCATCTTTTGAAGCTGACAAAGCCTGTTCTATAGCAAGTTTTTCATCTGCTGAAACTTTATCACCATGATCTTTTAAACTTTTCTCTACTGAGTAAACTAGGTTGTCTGCTTCGTTTCTTACTTCTATTTCCTCTTTACGTTTAGAATCTTCAGAAGCGTACTGTTCTGCTTCTTTTACATATTTATTTATATCTTCTTTTGAAAGTTTTGTTGAAGAAGATATTTTAATAGACTGTTCTTTTCCAGTCCCTTTATCTTTTGCAGATACGTGCAAAATACCGTTAGCGTCTATATCAAAAGTAACTTCTATTTGAGGGACCCCTCTTGGCGCAGGTGGTATACCGTCTAACATAAATCTACCAAGAGATAAGTTATCTTGCGCCATCGGCCTTTCGCCTTGCAAAACGTTGATCTCAACACTTGACTGGTTGTCTGCAGCTGTTGAAAATATTTGAGAACGCTTTGCAGGAACTGTCGTATTTCTATCTATTAAAGGTGTTTTTACACCTCCCATTGTCTCTAAACCTAAAGTTAAAGGTGTAACATCTAAAAGAAGAATATCTTTTACGTCTCCTGTAAGTACAGCAGCTTGCACCGCTGCACCAAAACATACACATTCCATAGGATCTATGCCACGTTCTACTTTTTTACCAACATAATCCTCAACAAATTTTTGAACAATAGGCATCCTTGTAGGCCCACCAACTAAAATTATCTTTGTAACTGTATCTGCATTAAGTTTTGCATCTTTCAAAGCTTGGTCTATAGACTCTTTACATCTTTCTACTATAGGTCTTACTAAATTTTCAAGCGTTGCTCTTGTAAACTTCATTGTTAAATGTTTAGGACCTGCAGCATCTGCTGTAATAAATGGAAGATTTATATCCGTTTCCAAAACATTTGATAGCTCTATTTTAGCCTTTTCTGAAGCTTCTTTTAAACGTTGCATTGCCATTTTATCATTACGCAAATCTATTCCGTTTGTCTTTTTAAAATCTTCTGCTATATAGTCTATTAAAGCATTGTCCATATCGGTTCCACCAAGTTGAGTGTCTCCAGAAGTTGAAAGCACTTCAAAAGTACCTTCAGCACCCATTTCCATAATAGTTACATCTAAAGTACCGCCGCCAAGATCAAAAACCAATATTTTTTGCTCTTTACCAACCTTATCTATCCCATAAGCAAGAGATGCAGCTGTAGGCTCGTTTACAAGCCTTACAACGTCAAGACCTGCTATTGCACCAGCATCTTTTGTAGCTTGTCTTTGGTTATCATTAAAATATGCAGGTACTGTTATAACAGCTTTACTTATAGGTTCTCCTAGATAAGCTTCTGCATCCTTTTTAATTTTCTGCAAAATAAATGCTGAAAGTTGTTGAGGTGTAAAGTCTTTACCGTTTACAGTATACTTGTAATCTGTACCCATTTTCCTTTTAAAAGTACTAATTGTACCTTCAGGATTTGTTACTGCTTGTCTCCTTGCTGGCTCTCCAACCAAAAGTTGTCCATCTTTTGTAAAAGCTACATAAGAAGGAAACGCTTTACCTCCTAAAGTTGTACCTTCAGCAGAAGGTATAAGAGTAGTTTTTCCACCTTCCATTACAGCCGCAGCAGAGTTTGATGTCCCTAAATCAATACCAATAATTTTTGCCATATATTCCCCCTATATTAAATGTTTATTTTTTGACAATTTAAATTTCTTTAAACTAATTTAATCTTTTTGCTTCTCTTTTTTATTACTTTTTGCTACTTTTACCTTTGCTGTTCTTATAAGTTTACCATTCATTTTATAGCCTTTTTGATAAACTGCTAAAACTTTGCCATCCTCTTGTTCACTTTCGACACTATCTAAAGCTTCGCATATATTTGGATCAAACTTTTCACAAACAATTTCTTCTACACCTTCGTCCTTTAACATTTTTGAAAACTCTTTATTTATCATCTCTAAGCCAACAACTACACCTTCTATATTGTTTCCTGCTTTTGCACTGTTTAAAGCTTGTTGCAAAACATCAGCTATATCAATTTGTTTAACAAGAATTTTTTCTTTACCCCAATCTAAATAATCATTTTTTTCTTTCTCTGATCGCCTTCTATAATTTTCAAAATCTGCCTTTAATCTTACAAGCTGATCATAATAATTTTGCGCTAAGTCTTTTTGCTCTTTAACAGACTGTTTTAAAATTTCAAGTTCAAGAATTTTTTCATCTCGGAGTTGAGTATAATCAGTTTTTTCTTGTTCTTTATCAACCAACTTTTCCTGTTTTTGACTATCCAAAATAGAACCTCCCTATTATTTTTTATTTTTAAAAAAATCATTTAGTATCTCAGACACTTTACTAACAAGAGACATCATCTTTTCATATTCCATACGTTTGGGCCCTATAATCCCTAAAATGCCTACTACGTATTCGTCCCTTTTATAAACAGTTGTTACAACACTTAAATCTTTAAGTTCTGCTAAAGTATTTTCTGAACCTATCTTTACATTAATTCCACTACTACTAAAATCTTTATTTATTAGCTTTATAAACTTTTCTTTATCTTCATTAAAACGTATAAGAGACTTTATAGGACCAAAATCATTAAAATCCTCAACCGCAACAACATTAGATGTCCCATCTATATAAACATCGTCTTGTATATTATAAAAAATGTCACTAACTTTTTCAGCAGCAGCTAAAATTGCAGTTTCGTTTTGCTTAAAATTTTTTATTCCTGCAACTATTTTTTTACTTGCTTGTGCTATTGACACGCCTCTTAGTTTATCATTTAAAAAAGTACGTAACTTATTAATTTGCCCTTGTGTTAGAGAAGCTTCAACTCTTTTATGTTTTATTATACCGCTTTGAGTAAGTATCACAACTAAAAGTTCTTCTTGTGAAATTTGTACAAACTCTACATTCTTTATAACATCATATTGAGTTTTAGGTGTCATAACAAAACCAGTATATTGTGAAAGACATGACAAAATATGAGAAGTTTCAGAAAGAATTACTTCTGTCTCATTATGTTTTTGCTCATACTCTTTTTTTAACCTTTCTTCCTCTTCTATGGCAAAATTTTGCAACTTAACAAGACTATCCACATAAGCTCTATAGCCTTTATCTGTAGGTATCCTACCTGCAGAAGTGTGAGGATGTGAAAGAAACCCTTCTTCCTCAAGGGCTGCCATCAAATTTCTTACCGCAGCAGGAGAAAAAGAAATGTTATATTCCTCTATTAGAGCATTAGAACCTACTGGCTTTCCTGTTTTAATGTAGTGATATATAACAGTACTCAATATTTTGCTCTTTCTCTCTTTTAAAACTTCTAATGCTATCTGTCGCATATTATCCTTTTTAAAGTGGTTAATAATAGCCGAATCTTAGCACTCGAGTTGTCAAAGTGCTAATATTGTAACACTAACACTTTAATATGTCAACTACTCTTTTATATTTTTTGTTTTAAATTGATTATCTAAAGATTAGTTAAATTTTGATGTTTTAATACTACAAAACCGCACCGCATAGCAATATTGGTTATTTATTTGATAACAACGTATTATGCGAACAAAATTATTTCTCTGTATTTGCATTATCTACAGCAAGAGCAAACTTTGCTGCACCAGCTCTTTTTGCTCTATCCATAAACTGTATGACAAGATTATAAGGGACTTTTTCATCTCCCTTTATAACTACAGATTGGTTAGGGTTAGAAACTATCCACTCCTTTACAACACTTTCTACATTCTCTAATTCAGTTTGTTTATTATCTATGTATATATTACCTTCTCTAGATATTAAAACTTCCATATTCGAAGTTTCTGTGGCATCTGTAATCTTTGTCTTTGGAAGATTTACTGTTATTCCTGGTTGCATTAAAGCTGGAGTCGAGATCATAAATATAATTAAAAGCACTAAGATAACATCAGTAAAAGGTGCAATATTAATATCTGTTTTTACTTTGTTCTTTTTTATATGCGCTCTCATTTACTTACTCCTTGATTTAAATAAAACTTCTTCTAAAGCAGATATACAATACTCCATTTGTATAACAAATTTATCTATCTTTTTTGCAATAAAATTATAAGCTGCAGAAGCTGGTACTGCAACACTTAAACCTGCTGCCGTTGCCATTAAAGCTTCTGAAACTCCTCCTATAATTACTGTTATACCTCCTGCTCCTACTGCAGATATATCATGAAATGCACTTATAATACCTAACACTGTACCAAACAACCCTATATAAACTGTCATACTTCCAAGCGTAGCTAATATTGTTGTAAATGTTTCTAACTGTACTGTCTGAATCATTGTTTCCCTGTCCATAGCTTCTTCACTACTTCTTTCTCCTCTTTCCCTAAAAGCAACTATACCTACTTTTGATACTGTTGCCATTGGTGAGTTCACTCTATCACAATAATCTATTGCTTCATCTAGCTTCCCTTCTTTTACATAGCTACTTATTTTTTTTATAAATTCTGCTCTTGTAACTCTTGACTTACTCCAAAATTCAAATACCTTATAGCATATAATAGTTATAGACAATATAGAACATCCTAACAATATATATAATGTCCACCCTCCCATATTCAGTATCTCTATAATACTTTTCCCTTCAAACATTTATTTCCCCTTTATTTTTAATTATTTGCTCCTATCCTAAACTCAAAGGCCGTTACTAAAATGTTCCTCTCGTAATCTATAGGAAGATTATCAAATGTCTCTTCTTCTACTAGCTTCATAACTTCTTTTTCAAAATCTTTATTCCCACTAGACTCTAAAATCGAAACATGCGAAGTACTCCCATCTCTATGTACTGCAAATTTAACTACTGCATATCCTTTTCCAAATGTCTTTTTTAACCATGGAAGATATCTTCTTAACTTTTGGTGTACCTGCTTTGCATATGCCTCGTATTTAAATTTTTGCGCTTCATAAGCTATTTCATCTTGACTCTTACTTCCTTTACCAACTTCATCTTTATCTGTTGATGCTGATTCGGGCTCCGGCTCAGAAGCTTGTTCCTCTATTGGCACTGTAAACACTTTCCCTGGCACTTTTGGCTCCGGCTCTGGCTTAACTTCGGGCTCCGGCTCGACTTCCTCTGCTTCTTGTTCTTCTCCTTCTTTTCCTGATGCTGACAAAAACTCTACTTCCATAACTTCTTTTTGCTCTTTATGCCTTGCTCCTTTAGCCCATATAATAAATATAACCATTGCATTTATTAATATTG
>JAIRNY010000025.1 GCA_031257835.1 Candidatus Endomicrobiellum cryptotermitis | reverse complement strand
TTCATTGTTTGAAGCAAAATACATTTAAGTCTTTCTTGTCTTATCATTTTGCGAGTTTGCTAATTTGATTAAATGTTTATTTGCGATTGCTCTCCGAGTCAGACACTCTAGTAACGTAGGTAAGATTCTAAACTAGAGCAGACTAAACTTATAGCACTTGCAAAAGTTACATGTACTCAAGGATTCCCCCATATCACTATGTGAGAATCCTTGAGTATTACAATTACTTGGCAATAGAAGAAAAAGCAGACTTACCTAAATAACTAGCTTTAGCACCTAATTCTTCTTCTATCCTTAAAAGCTGGTTATATTTGCACATTCTATCTGTTCTTGAAGCAGAACCTGTTTTAATCTGGCCTGTATTTAAAGCTACCGCTAAATCAGCAATTATACTGTCTTCGGTCTCGCCAGAACGATGAGACATAATTGCAGTATATCCTGCTTTATATGCCATTTGGACAGCTTCAACAGTTTCTGAAAGAGATCCTATCTGATTTACCTTTATAAGGATAGAGTTTCCTATACCTTTTTCTATCCCCTCTTTAAATATTTTTGTATTAGTAACAAAAAGGTCATCACCTACAAGTTGAAGTTTTGATTTAAGTTCTTCTGTTAAAAGTTTCCATCCATCCCAGTCAGATTCACTAAGACCATCTTCTATAGATATAATTGGATATTTTTCTAACCACGCACTATAAAAAGAGATCATGTCTTTTGAGGATTTTTCTTTACCTTCTATTTCTCCTTCCAAAACATACTTATTATTGTCATACAACTCACTTGCTGCAACATCTAAAGCAAAAACTACATCTTGTCCTACTTTATATCCAGCCTTTTTTACAGCTTCACATATTACTTCTAAAGCTTCCGAATTTGATTTTAAGTTAGGAGCAAAACCACCCTCATCTCCAACTCCAGTAGCGTACCTCTTTTCATTTAAAACCTTTTTTAAACTATGAAAAATTTCACAACCCATTCTTAGAGCTTCTCTAAAAATTGGGGCACTTACAGGAGCTATCATAAACTCTTGCAGATCAACATTGTTATCTGCATGCTCTCCACCATTTATAATATTCATAAGAGGTACAGGTAAAATATATTTATTATCATTTTGAATATTATAAATTTCTCTTATATATTTATAAATTGGCATTTTTTTAGAAGTTGCACCAGCTTTTGCACATGCAAGTGATACACCTAAAATTGCGTTAGCGCCTAAATTACTCTTAAAGTCTGTACCATCTAACTTTATCATTATATTGTCAATTTCTTGTTGGTTTGTAATTTCAAGACCTAAAAGTTTTGGAGCAATTATATTATTAACATTTGAAACCGCCTTTAGTACACCTTTGCCATCAAACCTTTTTTTGTCGCCATCCCTAAGTTCTAGAGCTTCTCTTGAGCCAGTTGAAGCTCCTGACGGCACAGCAGCTCTTGCAAAAGAGCCGTCATCAAGCATAACATCAACTTCTACTGTAGGATTCCCACGAGAATCAATAATTTCTCTACCAATAATCTTTACAATTTTTGCCATACTTTACTCCCTCCTTTTGTTCCTATTTATCTTTATTTAACATTTGAAATAGCTCTTTAGATAGCGCATCACACAATAAATTATTATTTGAAACAACTTCAACATTTACAATTTCATTCTTTAAATCTTTTATATAAATGCAGACTTCCGTTGAGTCTAAACAAAAATCCTGAAATTTTTTTGAAAATTTAAAAGCTACTATATATCCCTTTTTAAAACTTTTATGTGTAACTTTTCCATTTAAATCTTTTATAATACCTAACACTTTAAAAAAACATTCTTTTTTAGAAAAAGAAAATACCTTATTAAATCTACCAACTTTTTCATTTTCAAACTTTTCTAAAGAATATCCTGCAAAACGTCCTAAATAATTAAAAAACGCAAAAGATATTTTAAATGTACCTGAAAAACCTTCTCTTCCCCCAAGATAACTCTCCATAGACAACTCTGCACTACAATTTTTTGATTTACCTAACAATCCAAATTCAACAGTTTCTGTATAACCTTTTAAATTTCTAGAAGCTATATCTTTATTTATAAAAGTTGCTTTAACATCCCCTAAAAATTCGTACTCAACAGACAATCCTCCATAAAAACTAAAAATAGTATTTGTTTGTTTAGAAACTCTTAAACCACAAAGTAAACGTTGAGAATTTAATTCAGAACAATTTAAAATTTCCCCAGTATAAAGAGTTACATTTTCTTTACCATCTTGATGAGTAAAAAAACATTTGGAAAAAATATCCATTCCAAACTGTTTAGAAAAAGCTAACATACAACCTAACCCCGCGTGAGAACTAAAATATTGTAAATCACAGTCACAACATGCAGAATTGCCATATATATCTGTCAGATCTAAACTATAAAAATTACTTTTTAACAGCCCTTTTCGACCAGAAAAATCTAAATAAAATTTGTCAAAAAACTTTAAACAACACAATAAACCTCCACCAACACATTCTTTATCGCCACTACCTTTAACCGCTGGAAAACTTTCAAAACTATTTAAAATATCATCATAATTACCATTACTATATTCAAAAAATGCACCTACTGCTAACATCTTAACTTTGTGCGCAAGTCCAGATATTAAAACAACGCCGTTAACATCTAACCCTGAACCTACTTTATACTTTGATGTTTCTAAAGAAAACGACCCAAAACATGAAGTACCAAACATACTATTTTTACCAACAGAACTTATAGCAGAAAGTAGACCTTGATCTGCCACTAAATCTTGACCTCTATTTATAAAAACTAAATTTGAGGCTAAATACTCAGAAAAAATTGGAGTTTGTTTATCATTGATTAATATATTTTGAGGATGAATTTTAATAACACTTAACAAAGTATCAAAATTTTTATAAACAGCATCTTGAGTAGCAAAAACATTGTTAAAGTTAATTATGACAACAAAAAAAACTATAAAACAATACAATATCAATACATTTTTTATATATAGTTTAATCATTTTCAACATATCCCTATTTATACACAATATTTATACACAATTTTTAATTATACTATTCTTTAGCAATTCAAAACAATAGAACCAAAAGCTTACAATATGCTAGGTTTTACAGTATTGTTTACCACATTTAGTGCAAATACATACTAAATGATATAATATTATAAACTTATGCTATAAGTGGAGGGACATATGTTAAACTTGTCACCAAAAGTATGTATCGTAGGTTGTGGCAATGTTGGAATGCGTTATGCATATTCTATGATTATAAGTGGCGTTGCAAGAGAAATGGTACTCTTAGATCATAACAAAGACAAAGCTGAAGGTGAGGCTATGGACTTGTCTCATGGAGCTCCTTTTGTGTCTCCTATTAAAATATATGCTGGCGACTATCCGGACACTGTTAATTCTGACCTTGTTGTTATAACTGCAGGTAGAGGGCAAAAATATGGAGAAACAAGAATAGATTTAATAAAAAGCAATGCTGAAATTTTTAAAACTATAGTACCTGAAATTGTCAAATATTCGCCTAGTGCGATAACACTTGTAGCAACAAATCCTGTAGATATTTTGTCTTACATTACGTACAAAATTTCTGGTAAACCTTCTAAAGAAGTTATAGGATCTGGGACAGTTCTTGATACAGCAAGACTTAGATATTTAATAGGTGAAGAATTAAACGTAGATTCAAGAAATATACACGCTTCAATTTTTGGAGAGCATGGCGATAGCGAGTTTGCAGTGTGGAGTAAAGCTGTGGTTGGTGATATGTTTTTTAGAGACTATTTTAAAGAATGCAATAATAAATATAGCAATGATACTAAACTCAGAAGAATTTTTGAAGATGTAAGAGACTCTGCATATAAAATTATAGATAAAAAGG
This sequence comes from Candidatus Endomicrobiellum cryptotermitis, assembly GCA_031257835.1. Classification (GTDB taxonomy): domain Bacteria; phylum Elusimicrobiota; class Endomicrobiia; order Endomicrobiales; family Endomicrobiaceae; genus Endomicrobiellum; species Endomicrobiellum cryptotermitis. Next base: position 19,256 of record JAIRNY010000025.1, on the reverse strand, counting down.
GAGAAACTTCTTATGGAATTGGTCTTGCTCTAACAAAAATTTCAAAAGCAATATTAAAAAACCAAAATAGTGTTTTGCCAGTATCATCTTTACTTGAAGATTATTATGGAATAAGCGACATATATTTAAGTGTCCCGGCTATTGTACACAGACAAGGAATAAGACAAATAATGAAAGTAGACTTTGACAAACAAGAACTAGAAGCTTTAAAAAGTTCAGCATCAAAAATTAAAGAAGTAATAAAAGCGAGCGGATTTTAAATGAAAGAAGAGTCTTCTATATTATCATTAGGAACATTAAATGTAGGAAAACTTATTATAAAATATTCTCTTCCAGCTATTGTGGCTGCAACAGCAATGTCTTTATACAGTATAATTGATAGCATTTTTATCGGACGTGGCGTTAATGCTATGGCTTTATCTGGGCTTGCAATATCTTTTCCTATTATGTCTTTACAAAATGCATTTGGAACAGTAACTAGCATAGGAGGAGCAGCCATATTATCTATAAGACTTGGTCAAAAAGATTATAAAGCTACAAACTATATACTTTCTAACGTTGTGATAATAAACATAATCGTTGGATTATTAACTACGATTTTAGTATTACTTTTTTTAAAACCAATTCTTTTGTGTTTTGGCGCAAGCAGTCAATCGCTTCCTTATGCCTATAGTTTTATTAGCATAATAATGATTGGTAATACCATTACTAACACATACATGGGATTAAATGCGCTTCTACGAGTTAGCGGACATCCGGGAAAAGCAATGAATGCGACGCTTATTACAATATTTATGAACATTGTATTAAACTATGTATTTATCTTTCATCTTCATTGGGGTATAGCTGGAAGTGCTTGGGCAACTGTTATGTCACAACTTATAATGTTAATTTGGCAAGTATTGTTTTTTAACAAAAAAACTAATGTTATAGTTTTTCAAAAACAGTTTTTTTGTTTTAAGAAAGATATAGTAAAAGGTATTTCTTCTATAGGATTTTCTCCATTTCTATTACATTGCGTTACATGTTTAATAATTATACTTATAAATAAAAATTTGTCTTCCTATGGAGGCGATGTTGAAGTCGGCGCTTATTGCATAGTAAACAGAATTTGTTTTTTGTTTATCATGATAACTATTGGTATTAACCAAGGCCTTCAGCCTATAGCAGGCTACAACTATGGAGCTGGCTTATATGCCAGAGTTAATGAAGTTTTTAAAAAAGCCGCCGCCGCCGCAATGATAATAATGTTGTTTGGAACAATTTTCGTAGAGTTTTTCCCGTATATGATATCTTCTTTGTTTACAAATGATAATAATCTTATAAAAGCTGCTGCAAAGGGTCTTAGATATATGTTTCTTTTTGCACCGTTTTCAGGATTTCAACTTGTTTCTATAGGGTTCTTCCAAAGTATAGGAAAAGCATATAAAGCTATTATCCTTACTCTAACTAGGCAAGTGGCTATAATTATTCCACTGCTTATAATTTTACCTAAATATTTAGGTCCTAAGGGCGTTTGGATAAGTTACCCTATTTCAGATTTTTTATCAACACTTTTAGCTATATATATGATATTTATGCAATATAAATCATTTTCAATTAAAAAATTTGCAAAATGAGGTGTTCCATGAACAAATTTGTAATAACTATATCGCGCCAATACGGCAGTGGAGGTCTTCTAATAGCTGAAAAATTGTCAAAATGTTTAAATATAAAATACTATGATAAAAATCTTCTTTTAATAGCCGCTAAAAAAAGTGGACTTAAAGAAGAAATCCTAGAACAATTTGATGAAAAAAAACGTCTATTCTTTTTAGAAAACTTAACGGAATTTAATAACAATATTAAAAACCTTGCTTTAAATGATACTATATTTCAAATTCAAAGTGACATAATAAAGGCTCTTGCTAGAAAAGATTCTGCAATTTTTGTTGGAAGATGCGCAGATTATGTTTTAAGAGATATACGAAACTGTATAAATATATTTATATACGCAAATTTACAAGACCGCATAAAACGTATAGCAGAAAAAAGTAATATTAGTGAAGATGAAGCTCTAAAACAAATAAATATTACAGATAAAGAACGGTCCAAATATTACAACTACTATACTGGAAAAGTTTGGAAAAATATAGACTCTTATGATTTATCTATAAATTCTTCAATTTTAGGTATTAATGATACTGCAAATATTATAGCTTCCCTTGTAAAAGAACTAAAATAATGTATAATATAATTGCAATCTAAAGAGGTAGCAGTAATGGACAAAATTTATGAAGTTTTACAAAAAATTAAAACAGTTTCCCCTTTGGTACACCATATAACAAACTGGGTCACAATAGCAGATTGTGCTAATATAGTTAAAGTATTTGGGGGGTCACCAGTAATGGCACACGCTCCTGAAGAAGCTTCAGAAATGGCATCTATAGCTGACGCTGTCGTTTTAAATATAGGCACATTAAATAACTCCACTGTAGAAGCAATGAAACAAGTCTTAAAAGCCGCAAATAAAAAAAATATTCCAGTTATTATTGACGCTGTAGGAGTTGGTGCTACAAGGTATAGAAATGAAAAAATTAAAGAACTTTTAGAACATAAAATTGCAGTCCTTAAAGGGAACGCATCAGAAATTGCAACTACTGCGGGTATCAATGCTACTACAAAAGGTGTAGATAGTGGCGAGGTTACGGGAGATATAGCAACTATTGCAGCAACACTTGCAAAAGAACGAGAATGTGTTGTAGTAGTAACAGGAAAAGAAGATATCTGTACAAATGGGGCGGAGATAGCCAAAGTAAAAAACGGTTCTCCAATGATGGCACAAATCGTAGGTACAGGTTGCATGGCAGCTTCTGTAATAGGTACTTTTTGTGCCGTTGAAAAAGATTATTTTTTTGCTGCAATAGCAGGCCTTGTTTGCTTTGAAGTAGCAGCAGAAAATGCAAACAAAACTTCCGAAGGACCAGGCACTTTTAAAACAAAAATGTTTGACAAAATAACAACTCTAAGCGACATATCAATTAATAAAATGAAAAAAATAGAAAAAATAAAGTAATTTCTGATGATTAAATGAGATCTTATAATGAATTCAATAGTTAATAAATTAAACGATTTAAAACAAGAAAAAGCTGCAATAATTTTAGCACATATATATCAACGTCCAGAAGTACAAGATATAGCGGACTTTGTAGGGGATTCGCTAGATTTAAGTAAAAAAATAGTTACAACTGATGCAAAAACAATAGTATTTTGTGGCGTACATTTTATGGCCGAAACTGCATATATATTAAATCCTAACAAAACAGTTTTAATACCAGACATAAGTTCAGGCTGTCCCATGGCAGATATGATAACCGTGCAACAACTAAAAGAATTTAAGTCAAAATTTAAAAATCCGTTTGTAATAGCTTATATAAACACATCAGCAGAAATAAAAGCTCAAAGTGATATTTGTTGTACTTCTTCTAATGCTATAAGTATTTTAAAACATACTTATTCTACTAATAAAGGCATAGACATACTATTTATTCCCGACAGAAATCTTGGGCACTATATTCAAAAAATGTCTGGCATAAAAATTAACCTTTGGAACGGTTTTTGTTCAACTCATAACAATTTTATTTTATCAGAACATGTCTTAAAAATGAAAAACGAGCATCCTCAAGCAGAAATTCTTGTACATCCAGAATGCAGACCTGAAGTTATAGAAATGGCAAACCATACAATGTCTACAGGAACTATGTGTAAGTATGTAAAAAATAGTGACAATAAAGACTTTATAATAGGCACAGAACTAGGAATTTTACATAAACTAAAAAAAGAAAATCCAAACAAAAACTTTTATCCTGTTACAGAGTTAGCTGAATGCTCAAACATGAAAAAAACTAACATTGAAAAAATAATCGACGTTCTACAAAATACAAAAAATATTATTTCTGTTAATGATGAAATAAGAAAAAAAGCTTACTTGCCAATCTCTAAAATGCTAAATATATCTTGTTAGTCTTGTTTTACATTGTTTACAAAAAAATGTTAAATTTTTTATTGACATTTTATTGCAAATGAGGTAATATATCTTGTGTTATTGATATTTAGTTGATACTACATATAGTAATCTTGCTTCCTAGCACAGGACTAACAGACATTTTCGTTAAAGTTGGAAGTATTCTCAATCTTTAATTGTGAGACAAAAATAAAAGCCACAAATGTAAAATAAAACCACTGTCTTTAACAATAGAAAGGTATAATTAAACATTTGCCTCTTATTTATCAAGCTATAAAATTTGTCAAAAGATTTTTGATATGTATATTGTAGGTATAGTCTAACAGTAGTGCATTTATTTTTAAGAGGAGTAAAATGAGGAAAGAAGAATTTTTTAATTCAATTCTAAAAAGAAACGGTTTAAAAGAAACATTTAATCATAAAAAAATTGCAAGAGCTATAGAAAAAGCTGGCAACTCAACTGGAGAATTTGGTAAAGATGTTGCAGACAAGCTTACTTTGAAAACGCTGTCTATATTACATAGTACAATTAAAGATAAAATTCCTTCTGTTGAAGAAATTCAAGATATAGTAGAAGAAGTCTTACTCTCTTCTACATATAAAAAAACTGCAAAAGCTTATATTCTATATCGCGATCAGCATAACAAAATAAGAGAAATTACATCTTCATTTAACGTAGACTTGGTTGACCAATATTTACAAAAAATAGATTGGCAAGTAAATGAGAACAGTAATATGTCTTATTCCTTACAAGGACTTAATAATTATGTTTCTTCTGAAATTAGCAAAATATATTGGTTAAACAAGATCTACCCAGAAAATATACGAAAAGCTCATTCTCAAGGAGACTTGCACATACATGATTTAGGCCTTTTAGGAGCATATTGTGTAGGATGGGACTTACAAGATTTACTTGTTAATGGCTTTAAAGGTGTTTCTGGAAAAGCTGAAAGTAAACCTGCAAAACACTTTAGGACAGCTCTTGGACAAATTATAAATTTCTTTTATACTCTTCAAGGGGAAAGTGCTGGAGCACAAGCTTTTTCAAACTTTGACACTTTACTTGCACCATTTATTTACTATGATAAGCTCACATATAAAGACATCAAACAAGCTTTACAAGAGTTCTTGTTTAACATAAATGTTCCTACAAGGGTAGGATTTCAAACTCCTTTTACAAATTTAACAATGGATTTAACAGTTGCTCCACATTACAAAGATGAATCTGTAATAATAGGTGGTACGCGACAAGATAAAAAATATGGTGACTTTCAACATGAAATGGACATGTTAAATCAAGCATTTTTAGAAGTAATGCTTGATGGAGACGCTAAAGGAAGAGTATTTACTTTTCCTATTCCAACTTATAATATTACAAATGAGTTTGACTGGAACAACAAAAACATAGCTGCACTTTGGGACATAACAGCAAAATATGGTATACCTTATTTTGCGAATTTTATTAACTCCGACATGAAACCAGAAGATGCAAGAAGTATGTGCTGTAGACTAAGAATAGATAACCGAGAACTTCAAAAACGTGGAGGAGGTCTTTTTGGAGCTGCTCCTTTAACTGGATCTATTGGGGTTGTTACAATAAACCTTCCTAGAATAGGCTATCTTGCAAAAAACGAAACAGATTTTATGGAAAAACTTAAAAATAATATGGACATAGCAAAACAAAGTTTAGAAATTAAAAGACGCATTTTAGAAAAATTTACTTCAGATAATTTGTATCCGTATATGAGTTTTTACCTTAGAAGTGTAAAACAACGTTTTAATCAATATTGGCAAAATCACTTTTCTACAATAGGACTTGTCGGTTTAAATGAAGCTTGTCTAAATTTATTCGGACAAGCTATTGGAATGCCAAAAGGTAAAGAGTTTGGAAATAAAGTGTTAGATTTTATGAGAAATGTTCTTATTAAATACCAAAAAGAAACAGGAAATAACTACAATTTAGAAGCTACACCTGCAGAAGGTACTTCGTATAGGCTTGCTAAACTTGACGCTAAACTATTTCCAGATATAATCTCTGCTAGTATCGTAAAAGAAACTCCCTTTTATACAAACTCTAGTCAATTACCTGTAAACTATACAGACGATATTTTTGAAAATTTAGACCTTCAAGATTCTATGCAAGCTAAATATACTGGAGGAACAGTACTACATATGTTTGTTGGAGAAAAAGTTAAAGATACAGAAGCTTTAAAAATATTCATAAAAACAGTATGCCAAAATTATAGATTACCTTATTTTTCTATAACGCCAACATTTAGTATCTGTCCAAACTGTGGTTATATTGAAGGTGAACATGAGGAATGCCCAAAATGTAAAAATGAAAGTATAGAAGAAATAGATAAACAAATAAAAAGTCTTGAAAACATGCTCTATGCAAATTAATACTAAACGTCTAGCTAAACAATTAAAGCTAAAAACTTAAACTTTTGGAGGAAAAATGACTACAAATGAAATTCAAGAAAAAATTAGACAGTTGCAAGCAGAAAAAGACACAGTCAGCGGTACAAAATGTGAAGTTTATTCAAGAGTTGTAGGGTATTTAAGGCCTGTCTCCTTATGGAACGAAGGCAAAAGAGAAGAATTTAAAATTCGTAGAACATACTGCCCTTGTAGCAATAATAACTAATTAAAAAAGGCAGCTGAAAATGAAAATTGCTGGGCTACAAAAATTGTCACTAATAGATTATCCTCAACTTCCTGCTGCAGTTATTTTCAGTCAGGGCTGTAATATGAAGTGCCCTTATTGCCATAACCCGCAGTTGGTTTATCCTAAACTGTTTGAAAATTTATTAATTGAAGAAGAAGTTTTTAAATTTTTAAGCAAAAGAGTAAAACTTTTAAAAGGCGTTGTTATAACAGGAGGAGAACCAACCATACAAAAAGATTTAGTTGAGTTTATATTAAAAATCAAAAATTTTGGTTTTCTTGTTAAACTTGACACAAATGGTACAAATCCAAATATTTTAGAAGAACTTATATCAAAAAAGATTGTTGATTTTATAGCTATGGATATAAAAACTGACTTTAAAAAATATCACACATTTTTTAGTGGAGATTTGAACTTAATTAAAACATCAATAAATATAATTAAAAGTTCCAATATAGTGCACTTATTCAGAACAACTTATGATGAAGATATATTGCAAGATATAGATTTACACAATATTAAAAATTTTATAGATAAATCCAACTATATTGTCCAAGAATGTAACAAACATAACGTGCAAGTATTACAAGACTATTTAAATTAACTTTTTAAGAAGGTAAAGAGGTAGGTATATGAAAAAGTAGCGGTAAATGAAGCGATTTTATCTGGTGCGGATCAAAATCTTGCGGTATCTAATATTTTAGAAAAGTTTTAGATACACAAGTTTATGGGTATTAAAAATAAATAGGATTTCATCCCAATCCTATACTCCTGGCTTGGCCTTTTGGGATTACTCTACATTAATCCTGTAAGATACTTTGGGTCTACAAGTCCAGGCATCAACCCATGCTTTAATCATTTCACCTGTAGGTGCTACACCGTCATCAATTTTTAAAGTCAATTCTCTTCTTTCATTTTCAAATATTGTAACCTCATTAGTTCTCTTATCCCATAAGCTAACCCATTGCCTTTTATAGTACAAGTTTTTACTTATTATCGTGTCATTAATTGCAACCTATAAGGCTTTTCCATCAATATCATATCAAGTTGTCTCATTGTTTAATTTATTAAAGGAGTACACTAGCTTTGACCCATCCCATCCATATTCAACAACAACAGCGCCAGATTGATCTCTTGTATTTTGAAATAAGTTGTCTCTCCTGTTTTTTTATCTTCAGTTTTATCTAAAGACAAATTGCCATCTTTATCTTCTTTATATATATATTTTATATTTAGTGATTTCTATGCCTTCTTTATTTTTTACAACATCAGGATTTTGATTTTTATCATAGTAAGTTGTATTTTCATACATATCTATTTTTTTAGTTAACATATTATGTTCGTCATATTCATATTTTACTGTACGATTACCTTCATAATCTAAATTGTAAACAGCTCTACCTTTATCATACTCTTTTACAATTTGTCCACCAAGACCTTTTTCTTTATATGATACAAGTTCTCCAAACTCGTTTCTCACCTCAACAATATTTGTACCTACAACATTTTTTTCTACTTCTTTAAGATTGCCTTTAGAATCTATAGTTCTAGACTGACCGGAAAGAGAAAAAGTAATGCTTCCATCTTTTGATATGCTTAAAGCAAGACTACCTGTAGTTGTAAAAAGTTGTCTATTTCCTGAAGAGTCAGTTGCTTGTATAGGCTTTATTTGGAAGAATAGAAAACATATCTTTTGGCTTTCTTTGCAAAATTAGTTAAATCTTCAACTGTTCTGCCTTCAGGGCCTATATTATACAGGTCTTGAGTAGCAGTAAGAGAGGCATAAATTTCAGCACTACTTAAAATTAAGAAAGTTAGAGCGATAATAAAGAAATTATCTTTTTCATAATTTTGCATCCCTCTTCCTACTCACATTATAATAAAAGCCTTAACAACCTGTTATAAAAGATGTGAAAAATCTGGAAAAGCCAACAAATAGAAAATTGTATGATTTAAGTGTGCTATATCCTATTTTTGCAATTCAAAATTTACAACACGAATACTCATTCTTACTGAATTGCCTTCTATAGTTGTCTTTTGAGCCCCTTCTTCTAATTCTTCTGGAGCTAAAATATTTCCAAAAACAGTAGCGCTCTTGTTTAAACGTTTTTTGATTTGTTCAAGTTTATCACCAACCAAAACATAGTAAAGGCCATTATCACCTTTTAGATACACTATTTTTTTTGTTGTATCTTCTTTAATTACATCTTTAACTTTAATCATAAATTCTGCTGTTGAGGAAGTTACAAAATTTTGCATTGACTTGGAAGACCTAATATATTTGGCTATTATTACGGACCTACTGCAACCAAAATGGCTAGTATGGCACTTATTACTCCTAGAACAATCCACTTCTTTTTTGTATTAGTTGACGGTATTTTTGTTGATGGCTCCATAATAAAATACCCCCTTGGGTAATTAATATAGAACTTACGCGCTCCTTGAATTATAACATTATTTTATTTATTTTCAATAATTTTTTTAACTATTTGAGAAATACGCTTACTGTCAGCTTGCCCATTTATAGCAACAATAGCTGCTTTCATAACTGCACTAAAACTTTTATCTTCAGACTTGCTATACACTATTTTAATTTTATTGAACAACTCTTCATCAGAAATCTTTTCAGGGAGATATTGTTCTATAAGCTGTATTTCGTTACTTTCTTTCTCTACCAAATCATTACGACCAGCTTTTTGAAAACTTTCTATAGATTCTTTACGTTTTTTTAACTCACTCCTTAAAACTTTTACAACTTCATTGTCATCTATTTTTATATTTTTCATATCACGAATATTTATTTCGTTTAAAATTCCTCTTATAACATTAAGTTTTTCTAATTCTTTAGACTTAATATACATAATCAAATCTGATTTTAATCTTTTTATCATTTCAGTATCAAGCATTTTGTTTTCCTCACACTATAATATACCTACACAGTCGTATCATTATATAAAATGAAATCAAATTTGCCAATATTAATGTCTTTTTGTTATAATTTTCCAAAATGTATATTATTTGCCCGATGGTGTAATTGGTAACACGTCTGCCTCTGGAGCAGAAGTCTCCTGGTTCGAGTCCAGGTCGGGCAGTTAAACACCTGGACTTACATTTTGAAATTATTTGTGTTATATTATCACCAGCACACCCGGTATGCCTCTATCTTCGGATAAGCAAACTTTCCTGTTTTTTTTCTTTGTAAGGATAAAATATGAAATACGCTAAGCCACCTTTGACTTACCAACAACAAGAATAACTTTTGATGTATCGCTGAGTTGTCACCGATTAGAAAAACAGATAAGAACGGTAGAGTATCACTTAAATGATACAAGGGTAAATAAACCAAGATTCTTAAAAATGGGAAAGAGCAAAATGAATATAATTACAATACGTTTTATTGTTCTTTAGTTGTAAATAATCGCTTGTTTTTTGCTATGGAGTTTTTAGCAATAGGTCCTTGATTTTAACGGAAATTTGTGAAATATTACATATTCTTGACAATTACTCAAAAATACTTTACAATAAAAGCGAGCAACGTAATTTTCAATTTTATAAAAATTTAGAGGTTTGAGTAATGTTAATTCAAAGAAAAGAATATTTAGGATTTTTGCAACTTTTCAAAGATAGAAATTTAATAAAAGTAATTTCTGGGATAAGACGTGCAGGCAAATCAACACTTTTTGAATTGTTTGAAGAACTATTAAAAGAACAAGGCGTGCAAGAGGAGCAAATTATTTCTATAAATTTTGAATCACCTGAATATGATGGAATTTCTTGGAAAACGCTTTATTTTCAAATAAAAGAGCAACTTAACCCAAACAAGCAAAATTATGTGTTTTTAGATGAAATACAAAATGTAGAAAAATTTGAAAAAGTCGTTGACGGTTTGTATATTTTGAAAAATGTCGATTTATATATAACGGGTTCTAATGCATATTTTATGTCTGGAGAGCTTGCGACATATCTGTCAGGACGATATATAGAGTTAAAAATGCTCCCCTTATCTTTGACAGAGTATAAAGAAGGCAATCCAAATTTGAGCAAAAATGAACTATATCAAAAATATATCACAAAAAGCTCATTCCCTTATACGCTTTTTATTGCTGATAAGGCTATTACAACTTATTTAAAAGATATTTATAATACCGTTTTTTTGAAAGATATTGTGCAACGATATAGAATTTCAGATATTTTGACGTTAGAAAGCATATCTAAATTCATGCTTGATAATATTGGTAATCGTTTATCCTCAAGAAAAATAACAGATACTTTAACTTCAAATGGACGCAAGATAAATTCTAAAACAACAGAAAAATATGTGCAAGCACTCCGGGATAGCCTTTTATTTTATGAAGCGAAACGATATGATGTAAAAGGCAAACAACATCTGAAATTTTATGAAAAATTTTATGTTGTAGACTGCGGAATTAGGTATTCATTATTAGGTAAAAAAGCGTTTGACCATGGGAAAGTTTTAGAAAATGTAATATACTTAGAGCTGTTGCGTAGAGGGTATGATGTTTATATTGGCAAAATTGATGATTTGGAAGTTGATTTTGTAGCGTTTAACAGTGATGGAGTGAAATATTACCAAGTTGCTTTGACAGTAAGAGATGAAAAAACTTTATTGCGTGAATTAACTTCACTCGGAAATATCAATGACCATTACCCAAAGTTTTTGCTAACTTTGGACGATGATCCTATCATGTATCATAATGGAATTAAACAAATAAATGCCATAGATTGGTTATTAGAAAATCGTGATAATAAACACGATTAAACAACTGGTTGTAAAAAACTCAAGACTATCTTTTTATGATTGCAAAATATCTTTATGAATTACAAACATAAATGAAAATTTAAATAATTCTAAATTTGAGAATAAAGGTTTACCATTTCTATAGCATTCATTGCAGCTTCAGAACCCTTGTTTCCTGCTTTTGTTCCAGCACGTTCTATAGCTTGTTCTATAGAATCTGTAGTTAAAATGCCAAAAATTACAGGGATTTTGCTATTAAACCCTAGTAGAGCGACACCTTTTGAAACTTCTGCACAAACGTAGTCAAAATGAACAGTATCTCCTTTTATAACACAACCTAAACAAATTACAGCATCAAAATTAGCAGAATCTGCAATCTTTTTTGCTACAGCTGGAATTTCAAAAGCACCAGGAACCCAATAAGAAAAAATGTCATTATCAGACACACAATGCCTTTTAAGAATATCTTCTGCACCTTTGACTAATTTGCTCGTTATAAACTCGTTAAACCTAGAAACAACTATTGCAAATTTTTTACCTTCAGCTTTAAATTGACCACTAATAATTTTCATATTCTTTCTCCCATTCTACAAACTTACATGTTTGAAGTTAATTAATATTCAATAAATGACCTAATTTTTCTTTTTTAGCGCTTAAATATTTTATGTTATACTTATTCGATTTAATCTCAATAGCAACTCTCTTTGTAATTTTTAAACCATATCCTTTAAGTGCAACTATTTTTTTAGGATTATTTGTCATAAGATTCATGCTTTTGATGCCAAGACTTGCTAGTATTTGCGCTCCTATACCATAATCTCTTAAATCAGGAGCAAAACCTAAAGATAAGTTTGCTTCAACAGTGTCCATACCTTGCTCTTGAAGCTTATAAGCTTTCAGTTTATTTACAAGTCCTATGCCTCTGCCTTCTTGATGCATATATAAAACAACACCTTGTCCCACTTGTTCTATACTAGTTAAAGCTTTTTCTAACTGCTGACCGCAATCACATCTTAAAGAATGAAAAATATCTCCAGTTTCACATGAAGAGTGTACCCGTACTAAAACGTTTGCTTTCCCTTTAACATCACCTTTTATTACAGCTAAATGAGAATTTCCTGTTATCAAATCCTCAAACAAAGTTAACTTAAATTCTCCAAATTTTGTCGGGAATTTAACATTAACAACCTCTTTTACAACATTTTCCTTACTACGCCTATAACTAACAAGTTCTTCTATTGTTACAATTTTAAGTTTATGTTTTTTAGCAAACTTCTCCAAATCTGGCATTCTTGCCATAGTTCCATTATCATTCATTATTTCACATATTACACCAGCTGGATAAAAGTCTGCCATTTGCGATAAATCTACAGCAGCTTCAGTATGGCCAGTACGCGCTAAAACGCCACCTTCTTTATATCTCAAAGGGAAAATGTGTCCTGGTTTAGCAAAATCATTCGAGGTAGCTGTTTCATCTATAAGTTTTTTTACAGTTAAAGCCCTATCATAGGCAGAAATGCCTGTGGTAGTACCAACTTTATAGTCCACAGATACAGTAAACAAACAACCCTTTTGTTCTCTAGAAGTATTGACCATATCATTTATTTTAAGTTTTTCAAGCCTTTCCTGTTTCATTGGAACACAAATAAGACCTCTTGCAAACTTTGCCATAAAATTAATTTTTTCAGGACTAATTGTTTGCGCTGCACAAACCAAATCACCTTCTTTTTCTCTATTTGGGTCATCTACAACAATTACCATTTTACCAGTTTTAATTTCTTTTATTGCATTTTCTACCGACGTAAAAATTTGTTTCTTTTTCATACTAAATAAATCCATTCCCTTTTAACATTTTAATTGTAAGATTATTCGAATTTTTATTTATAAATTTCTCTACATATTTTGAAAGTATGTCCACTTCTATATTTGCTTCATCATCATTTTTTTTAAAATTAAAAATTGTGTTTTCGAACGTTTCAGGTATAATAAAAACTCCAAAGCCAAAATCATGCACACTCGATACTGTAAGACTAACACCATCTATTGCTACAGACCCTTTCTCTACAATATATTTGAGTAACATTTCTTTACAATTAAAAAGTATTTGGTAAAAATTGTTAATTTTTTTTATATTCTTTATTCTTACTGTACCATCAACATGACCACTTACAATGTGACCTCCAAGTCTTGACGAAAATCTTAGAGCTCTTTCCAAATTTACTTTTGAACCGTTTTCTAATTTAGAAAGCATAGTATTTTTGTCTGTATAAGGACTATAGTCAGCAACAAAACCATCTACTTTTACCACAACAGTAGTTAAACACACTCCATTAACAGCAATACTATCACCTTTTACTATATCTTTCAAAGATGTCGTTATTTCTATTTGGGAACTAAAAATATTTTTTACTAAACCAACATCTTCAATCAACCCTGTAAACATTTTTAACCTTTAGATTTATTAATTTTACCTGTTATAAAAAAATCAACACCTATTTTTTTTACTTGCATTTTCCTTATATTTAAACTTTCAGATATACTTTTGACTCCCGGGCCACCAACGACTGGTATTGATGATTTTCCACCTATTATTTTAGGAGCAACAAAAAAGTATATGTCATCTACAACTTTTGAAAACAGTGCTGAAGCAATAATCTCACTGCCACCTTCTATTAAAATTCTTTTTATTGAAAAAGAATTTAATTTATCAATTATTAAATCAAAATTTCTTTTTGATGCTTCAATATTTATCGGAACAAGAACTATTCCTTTCTTTTTAAAATGCTCTGGAATTTTTGAAATATTTTTATCATAAAAAATTATTGTACTTGCCTCATTATTAAACAACTTATAAAATTTTGGTAGTTCTAATTTAGGGTCTATAACAACTCTAACTGGATTACTTAAATTTTTATTGTGTGATGTAAGTAATGGATTATCTCTAAGCGCTGTGTTTTTGCCGACTAAAACAGCATCATATAAAGACCTCATTTTATGCACTAAATTTCTTGACTCTTTAGAAGTTATCCATTTAGAATCATATTTTTCAGTAGCTATCTTACCATCTAAAGTCATCGCAGCTTTAACAGAAACTAAAGGACTTACTTTTAAATGTTTCAAATAGTCTTTTATTAAAAGTGTCGACTCTTTTTTTAAAAGTCCTTCGTAAACTTCTACACTACTTTCCTCTAAAAAATTTTTTGTATTAAAATTTTTTTTATCTTTAACAGCATAAAAAACTCTTTTTACTTTGGCATTTACTATTGCAAGCGCACAAGGTGGGCGCTTCCCATAACTATTGCAAGGCTCTAAAGTAACATACAAATCAGCACCTTTAGTGTTTTGCCCTGCACTTTTAATAGCGTTTATTTCAGCATGCTCTCCACCAAAATATTCATGCCATCCTTTCCCAACAATTTTGTTGTTTTTGACTATCACACAGCCAACTTGTGGGTTAGGGAAAACTTTATGTTTACCCTTTTTTGCAAGATCTATTGCTACCTGCATATATTTATTGTTCATAAAACAAAAAAACCTCAAAATATTATTTTCGGGGTTTACAAGTTTATTGTATCTTCTTTTATCCGGACTAAAGCAATAATAGTTAATTAAAAACTGCACATTTGTAGCGGAAAATCATTCTATCATACTATTATCACTATCACCGTCGGCACTAGATTTACACTAGTTCAGTCTACACAAAAGTGCAGAGTCGCAGGCTTAAAAGAAAACCCTTTATCACTGCCGGTAAGGAATAAGGCATATGCCTTTCACCTTCCCCGAAGACTAACGTTCATATTGAATAATTTTATTTATTTTTTCTATATCAGTCAAGCTTTTGTACTATCTTATAACATGAAACAGAAAGACAAATTATTACCAATGCCAAAACATACAATACCAACACATAAAAAATATAAGTTTGAAAACTTAAAACGAATATTTTATCCCCATGTTGCCTGCAATATCTCTATAATTTGCTTGCTTTACTCATATCTACATTGTGCATATACTTGCAATCTCTCTGTTATTTTATACAACCCTCCTAAATCTCCTCCTATCTCTATTCCTCCTACTTGTGCACCTCTTGTCTTCATCTCTACTTCTGTCCCTATTATCCTACTCCCTATCTCAATTTCCTAACCTAACAATACATAACTTCACTTCCAACCTCAATGGATACTCTCCTTCTTCCTCATATCCTTTTAACCTTATTACAACTGTATTTACCCCTACATACGACCTTACCTTTAGTCTATTATTTCCAACACTATACCCTACCTCCATATCCACCTTCCCTTCCTGTACATACCTACTATATTTGTTCCACCGTTTACTACATTTAACCTTGCTCCTTCCTCTACCCACAAACTCTTTCCTACATGTAACGGACTTCCTATCCCCAAATCAAACTCTATATTATCTTTTATATTTAATTCCTCTATTATTGTCTTCTCTTTACTATTCAAGTTAAATTTTCCCTTTCCACATATATCTACTCTACCTCCTATCCCTCTACTGGGTATTGCACCCAACATATTCACTACTCCTTTTGGCTCCTATTTCAAACCTTACTACTACATTACCTTCCATATGTATCCATCCATTTGACTTCCCTCTAAATTCTGCTTCCTTATCACCTATCACCAACTTCTATACCTACCTCTCCTCCTTCTACGTATATTCCTCCTCCACTCACTCCTGCTTCATTATTTTTAAACCTTATTCCTCATTCATCTTCACCTTTATTTATTATTCTTTCTAATTTGTCTTCTCTTTTATATCTGACCATTTATAAAATAACAAACTATTTCATCTATATACCCTCCTTTTATACTTTAACAACCTTTTCTCTACATAATATTACTATTACTTTTTTATCCCTTTTTCAACACAACCAAACTGACACAGCTTGGATATAGATTTTGTGATTGAAACATGGAAGCACTTAAGTATAGAAGGACAACGATGATTAAATTAAGAGGCACGTTGATAAAAGTTGGCTGGTTGAGTTGTAAATTTATAATTAAAACCAATATTGCCATAATAACCGTTTTGATTTTTAAAAAACTTACCGTTTAAATTTAAATAAACACCAGAATTTTTTGAAATATCGTATAAAATGCCAGCACCAACAATAGCATTTGCTACATCGTCTTCTATACTCTTAATAGTCATATTTTGTGTGCTATTTTTAAATGAGCTACTAAATTTCCCCCTCTTTCCCATAAAACAACAAATCAGTTTGAAGTAAAGCATACCATTTAACACTACTATTTAAGCCATTATTTGTTCTAATACCTAAAGAAGAAATTGCCCTATTATAAGAACCTTCTAAAACAATCAAACTTGCGTCTCCTGCGCCAGATTCAAAAAATTCATTTCTGGTAACATAGGAATAATCCATACCAACAAACGGTTTTCTACAAAAATTATCACTAGTATAATAATTATAAGCAGTTTCTAGTGAAGAGTTAAGACTATATCCTTCAAAGTCTGCATTAGTATTTCTATTTAAATAATCGATATTTCTAGAAGCCAAATAACCTTGCCTTGCCCCAACAACAAAAGCTCTAACTTCAAAATTGTTTTCAAAAAACTCAGACCAGTAACCACCAAAATTGTACCCCTTAATATCAACTTTATCACCGTTTTGTTTTGATTTTATGTCACTATAACCTAGAGTTATACCGAAAATTCTAGTATCTTCTCTTAAAGTATCAAAACCTATCTGTACGCCATTAGTTAAAATATTAAAATCCCTGGGAGAGTTTAACGTACCTTTAAAATTATTTTGAGCATTGCACCCAAACATTTCTTTTGTAAAAACTATCATTATTAAGGAAATAACTTCTATCTAACCTGGACAACATATTATTTTTATGTGTATTAATAGCAGGTAACACTGTAACGTTTGCATAAATATATCCTGACAAACTAAGTAAAGCGTCTTTTTTGACTTGCACTCTTTCCAAGTTATCTATTAAATCTATTAATGTAGAACAAATCACTTTTAGCTTTACCATAGTTCCCATCTAAACAAAAAGCAACCTGCCTTTCATTATCTGTTAAACTGTCAATATCATTTAACTCATTAACATAAAAACATAAATGTTAAGGGCAACAGATTTCCAAGAATGTAGAGTTACTAGTATCATAAGTTATATAAGAATTAATCCTGGACATCACATTACCCTGAGCATTAGTATTATCTACTAAAATATTGCCTTGAGAATTCTGAGAAGAGGAAATGATATTATACGTTACAGTCGATTTATTTATGCCAACAAAACTTATCTTAACTCTGGCATCATTTAAATCAGCAAAATTTCTAACAACAACCTTATCTACAATTATTGTTTTGCAATTCCAAGTCATAATAGAATAAAGCTTTAGACTGTAAAGTAGACACTTCTATTATATAATCCCTTTTTCTTCCTAAATTAATAGTGCTAGATGATGAAAAAGAAACATTATTACCTTTAAAACTCGAACCTTCACCAAAGCTTAGAGTACCATCTAACATGTTAAAAGTTGTTAAAATAAAATCACCGTTAAGATTAAGAGTCCCATTTTCTGTTTTATTGATGACATCGTTGCCAATATCAGAACATCTTATACCACCATTTAAAGTTATATTGCGCAAGTCTCTTACATCCAAAGTTAAAGTGTTTGAAGAGGCAGCAACAGAATGTCCTCCCATATAAATATCATTCCTTTTAGTTTCATTTCTTATAGTCATAGTGTTGCCATTAAACAAAACATCACTATGTAACAGCCCCTATGTAAGAAAACGTACTATCATACACATAAATTGCTCCACATTCTTGAGAAGATTTGTTATTGGTAAAATAGGCGCCGTCATTTATTGTTATACCTTTTGAAAATATTGCTCCACCTCGAGAGGATGTAGTCTCATTGTCTGATGCAGTAACATAAGATTTAAAAGACACATATCCCGCACTAGAACAAATAGCTCCACCATTGCCATCTGACTTATTGTAAGAGATTGTAACATTACTACTAAACTCTACGTTATTTAAAGCAAAAAAAGCACCGCCAGCCCCTGAGGCTGTGTTACTTGATTGTTTCTGTAGGGTTAGAAAACCAAACATTTCCTGCAGCATAAACTGCACCACCACAAGCACTGGAAGTGTTTTGTTCAAAAAACGTTGACCCTAGCAAGTTAAAATTAACAGACTTTATATGTATTGCTCCACCACCATCATTATCAACTAAAAGCATATGTTTGCCTTTTTGCAAAGCAATACCATATATTGTTACATAGCTTTGGCCATCATCAAATTGTTGTTAGAAGCGTTTAAGGTTCTTTTAATACTTTGATCTGAACAAATAGTAGCATTATCGTTAAGTGATTGTACTGAAGAAATGTCGAAATTCCCAAAAAAAACACCTGGGTTGGAGTTTGTTATTTGATTCCACTTAGAATTATCGCTTACATCACTTTGAGTTATGAAATTCACATCTGCATAGCAATAAGAAAAAGTACAAAAAAGCAAAATAATAAATTTTATTACTTTTAACCTTTTCATATTCAAGAATGTATACAATATTTTTTGTTTTGTCTACAGAGTTAGAGTTTCCATAGCAGTCAAAGCAAGTACAGAGGTCTAGTTTAGTATCTTATCTACGTTACTAGAGTGTCTCACTCGGAGAGCAATTGCAAATAAACATTTAAACAAAATGGCAAACTAGCAAAATGATAAGACAAGCAAGAGTTAACTGTATTTAGCTTCAAACAATGAATAAGGTCTGTCTAAAAACCTTAGCGCATATCCTTGCAATTATAGGCATTAGGGTTTTTT
>JAIRNY010000016.1 GCA_031257835.1 Candidatus Endomicrobiellum cryptotermitis | reverse complement strand
GAAAGGAAGATAAAAGAAGCAATGAAGCAGATAATGGAAGGTAAGTATTATGAGAAATACAAGAGTAACAGGGTTAGTTTGTTAGCGATAGTGTTTGGAGAGGATAAAGAGATAAGATGTAGATTTGAAAGTGTTAATTAGAGTATGAGAGAATGTTAGGAAAAAGAGGGGTATAAAGATAGAAAAAAAGGAAGAGAAGTAGCGAAGTTACAAGTGAAAAATTAAAGTAGTAGAGTCTGTTTAAAAACAAATCTGAGAAGGATGAAGACAGAGTATAAGCTGAGAAAACAAGAGATAACTGGGCTAAATGTGATAGAGAAGACAAATATGTATGATAGACATCTACTTGTAACAAATACTTGTAACAAAGGAATATTTGTTAGATATAAAAGAGTTTGATAAAAAGAGTGACTTTATAAAAATAAAAACGTTTCATAAAATGCATTTAAACAATATCACTTTATTATTAATTAATATAATCAAAAGTTAAGTAACATATTGATAGTGACTATTTTAATGGAGTTTAGATGAAATGTAGGTCAATAAATTTTTTACTAATCTTTTTATTTTTAATGTTAGTAACATATATTATTTTTAATAAGCCTATTAGTTTGTACGATTTAATAGATCAAAAAAAAGTTTTTGATTTTTATGTAGTTTGGCCTAAAATAAGAATTTTTGTAGAACCTGTTTATTCTTTTATATTTTATGCTTTAACTTTAAACAGCAATTTTTATAAACCTGTAATTATTTCCTGGATATTATGGGTTGTTAGTGTTGCAGTAATGTACTCTTTGTTAAGTAAACAAACTGTTACTAAAACTTTATATAATATATTCTACTCTTTGATGTTACTTCTTACTTTATTTTCTTTTGTTGTTTTAGTTCCTGTACCAGGCCCTAAATTAATAAAACCTCAAAATTATATTGCTGTTGACATCCATTCTCATACGTTAATATCGCACGATAATGTTGCTCCTGCTAATATAAGTTTAAAAGCGCATATTTGGCAAGGTTATGATGTTTTTTTTAATACTGAACATAACCATTCCAATGGTTATGTTAAATTTCCCAATGAATTTAAATACAAAGTTGTTTATCCTGGAATGCAAATGCAAACAAAAGATAAAATATCTGTTCTTATATTATCTTCAAAAGAATTTTATGGTGATGATTATAAAAATTTGTCTTTAGAAGATATAATTAAAAAAGCTCATAATAATGGTATGATTGTAATTATGCCACATTGGTGGAAATGGCATATTAAGACTTTTAGTGAACTAAAACATTTAGGAATAGATGGATTTGAAATATATAATTGCGGATATAGAAATTTTAATAGTAGCCATTGTAAGGAGCTTATAAAGTTTTGTATAGATAACGGTTTGCCAATGTTTGGGGTTACAGATTGGCATGGTTGGGGTTATATGGCTGATGTCTGGACAGTTTTTGAAGGTGATTTGTCTAATATAGAGGAACAGCTTGCCAAAAGGCCGAAAACTAAGGTAATATTGTATAGACAAGAGCAGTCTAGCTCAATTTTTAGGTTTATTTTTGAACCTTTTTATACTTTTTACTATTATGTTAAAAATGTAGAGTTAAAGCATTTTGTATCTTTCATTGTTTGGACATTGATTATATTTTTAATAGTTGTTAGTAAACTTTTTAGTTACATAAAAAATTATTTTCCTTTAGTTATGACTTTGTTGTATTCTTTTACTGCTATTTATTTTTACAATATAGTAAAAAATGTTGCTAGTAATACTATAATTGTAAAGTTTGTAATACCTGTATTAATTACTTTTTGCTTACTATGGTTTGTTTTATGGAGACTAAATGATACAAACAAATCTCAAAAACACAAGTCTTAAATTTTTTTTTACTTTATTATTGCTAATATTCTTTTTTTCTGTTTGTCAACATTTAAGTGTTAATAATGATTTAATTAAAGCAATTAAAGATAATAATTATGATAATTTTAAAGTTGCCCTTAAAAAAGGCGCAAATCCAAATTCTAAAGATCGTTATTCTTCCTCTGTATTGCTTGTCACTTTGTCTAGTAACCAAGAACAAATGGCTATAGATCTTATATTAAAAGGTGCAAATATTAACGAGGGTTACAATGTTGGTATGAATGCTATTTTTTTAGCTATTAACAACAAGTTGTCCAAAGTTGCCAATTTGTTGCTCGATTTAGGCGCTAACATTACACAAACACGCCAGGGTGGAGTAAATTTATTAATGATGGCAGCTAATCTAATAGAGATATGAGACAAGTTGCTTTAAATATTATTTTAAAAAATAAGTAAGTTAGACATAAATACTGTTAATAAAGATGGAGATACTGCTTTATCTTTATCTTTAGCTTTAAGCAAAAATTATTTAGAAATGGCCAATATTTTGTATAAACATGGCGCAAAGCCTAGGGATATTTTTAAGGCAATTCCGATTGGAGATATAGAATCTGTACAAAAGTTTATTGAAGATGATAAACAGCTTAAGTTAATAAACAAAGATGGCAATACTCCACTACATATTGCTTATATTTACGGGAATTATGAAATAGCGTCTATGATTTTGAAAACAGGTTATATTGATGTTGATAAAAATAATTCTAATTTAACAGTGGCCATGATTGCTGCGATGAACAATAACATTACGCTTACTAATTTAGCTATGCGTTATGAGGCAGATATTTTGATATCAGATATTAATGGTAATGGACTTACTCCATTGATGTATGCTGTTTTCTATGAAAATTATGAATTAATTTGGCAAATTATAAAATATAACAAACATGCTGTTTTTAGTATTGACAATGATGCTTCTAATGCCTTTAGTTATGCTGTTGCTTGTAGAAATAAAAAAAGTTGCCAAGAGTTATTAACAGTTGGTGATGTTATGAACCAAACTAAAGCAAAAAGTCCATTAACTATTGCAATAGCCAATTTAGATGAAGATATGGTTAATTTCTTTTAGAAAATGGTGTAAAAATCAATGCAAAAGGTTGCTTTGGCATGACGCCATTATCTATCGGCAGTTAAAATGAACATTCCTGTAACGGTAAAATTTTTACTTACTCAAGGAGCAAAACCTACATTAAAAGATAGAGACGGGTTGGATTCTTTAAATTATGCTCGTATGTTATGTATGGTTATCAAGATATTATAGATTTGCTTGATACAAATAAAGAACATCACATTGACTATTATAAAAAATAAAAATATTTATGCTAAGGAATAATATGCTAAAAAAATTACTGTATTTTTTGTTTGTTGATGATGCATTAAAGAAAGATATTATGTTTTTTAAAAAAATTCCTTTATTTGTTGGCCTATCTAGGAAATCTTTAGCAAAAATAGCTTTATTAGTTTTTAAAAAAACTTACATGCAAGATGAAAAAATTTATGAACAAAATAAAGCAGCTAATGTTTTGTACATAATAAAAAATGGGCAGGTTCGTTTAACTGAAAAAGATTTAAGCAAAGTTCTTGAGACTGGAGATTTTTTTGGAGAAATATCTTTAATTGAAAATTGTACACACAAGCATGATGCTTCAGCTTTAAAAGATAGTGAACTTTATCTTATTTATCACGCTAAAATTGCTAATTTATTTGAGTCTGACAACGAAGTTGGTTTAACTGTAATGAAAAATTTGGCTACTATTTTAGCTAAAAAGCTTTAAAATCTTTTTGTTTATTAATAGGAAAGTAAATGAGAGAATCTCTAAAAAATAAGATATTTGTTTTAGTGGTATTAGCTTTTATTGTAGTTTGTTTATTTTTATATTTTGCAAGAGAAATTTTAGCCCCATTTATTATTGCAGCTTTTATTTCTTACATAATATTTCCTTTAATTATTAAATTAGAATCTTACTGCCTTAAAAGGTGGTTTTGTGTTACAATAATTGTGCTTGTTTTAGCGGCTATATTGATAGGTTTACTATTTATACTAATTCCTTTATTAATCACCGAGTTTGACAAATTAAAAAATAGTTTTCCTGAATATTATGAATATATGTCAAACTATTTAATTATTGTTAGGAAGAAGTTAGAGAATTCTTTACCTATATTAAAACGATATGACATATACAACATTGTTATAATAAAGATAAAAGAGTTTATTTTTTCTGAGGTACAAAAGATCCCAAATTATCTTGTAAACATTTTTTCTATTTTTTCAATCATTGTTTTAGTGCCAATGTTAGTTTTATTTATGCTTTTTAACGCTACTAAAAGTATAAATTCATTGATATCTATGTTTCCATCAAGACATATTGAAACTGTTTTATCTATTGTATATGAAATGGATATGGTTTTTGGTAGATTTATAAGAGGTCAGTTGTTAGAAGCTTCTTTTGTTGCAATAGCGTCCATAATATTTTTAAGTGTTATAGGTGTAAATTTTGCACTAATAATAGGTATTATTGCAGGTATTGCAAATATAATTCCATATCTTGGCCCTTTTGTTGGTTTGTTCGTTGCTTTATTAGTTGGCCTGTTTCAATTCCATACAATTGGCATAGTCATAAAGATAGTTGTAGCGTATGCTATAATACAATTTTTAGACAATAATTTTGTACAACCTTTAGTAGTTGGACGAAATGTTAATTTAGGACCGATAACTATGGTTTTTGCTATGTTAGCTGGGGCGCAAATATTTGGATTTTTGGGTATCGTTTTTGCAGTACCAGTAGTAGCTATTATAAAAACTATATTTATTATGATTTTAGAAAAATATAAAAGACTATCTATGTCTACGTGAAATGATAAAAGATGTGATATTTTTTTCAAAGTAGTTTAAAATTATCGACTCATTTGAAGATGCTAAACAACAAAGAAATTAAAAGTTTAGACAAAGTAGTTAAATTAGAAAAAAGTGTCTAAAAGTAAATTAATGTAATTTTATATTTTCTATAGAGAGGTCACTATGTCTAAAAGAATTGGCGTCATAACTTCTGGAGGAGACGCTCCAGGTATGAATGCAGCTCTTAGATCTGTTACTAGACGAGGTATTGCATTAGGCTATGAAGTGATAGGTATTAATAGAGGTTTTAAAGGGTTGTTAGATAGTGCTTTTATAAACCTTACAATTCGTTCTGTAAGTGGTATAATAAATACTGGTGGTACAATGCTTCATACTGGGAGATGTCCTGAAACAAAAACCGTTGCTGGTATGAATAAGGCTGTTAAAGCAGTTAAAGAGCTAAATCTTGAAGGACTTATTATAATTGGAGGAGACGGTTCCTTAGCTGCAGGTAATACTTTATCAAAAAAAGGTGTAAAAGTTATTAATATTCCAGCTTCTATTGACAATGATATTTATGGTACAGATGAGACAATAGGTTATGATACAGCTTTAAATACAGCTGTTGAAGCTATAGATAAAATAAGAGATACTGCAACAAGCCACGATAGAATTTTTGTGGTTGAAATTATGGGAAGAGAACACGGATTTTTAACAACAGATGTCGCCCTTGCTGCAGGCTGTGAGTTTATAGTTGTTCCTGAAATGAAAGTTGACCTTAATAAGTTAGCTTCGGAACTAAAAAAAGGTAAAGAAAGAGGTAAAACTTCTGAAATTATAGCTTTTGCAGAAGGTTATGGTTCATCTTATAAGTTTGGTACGGAAATAGGAAAACTTACTAAGCTTGAAGTTAGAGTAAGCAATTTAGGATATATACAGCGTGGCGGTAGACCAACAGCAAGAACAAGAATTTTAGCCTCACAGTTTGGACATTTTACAATGAATTTGTTTCATAAGGGAAAGAGGAACGTTTTGGTTGGAATAACAAATGGAAAGCTCTCTGTTATTTCCATTGAAAATGCAGTAAAACATAAAAAGAAATTTAATGATAGTACTGTAAAAGTATTAAAAAACCTATCAGTTTAGTTATTAGTTAATTGATGTTAATTTTATATAAAAAAGGGAATCTGGATGCAAGAAGTGATAGAAAAAATCAAACGGGGAACAAATGAAATTATTTCAGAAGAAGAACTTAGAAAAAAACTTAGATCAGGGAAAAAGCTTCGCGTAAAGTTGGGGGTAGATCCTACAGCTCCAGATTTACATTTAGGCCATACAGTTATAATAAACAAACTTAAAACTTTTCAAGATTTAGGCCATCAGATAATATTTTTAATTGGAGATTTTACTGCAAGGGTTGGAGACCCCTCAGAGCGTTCTCAAACACGTCCTATCATGACAGACGAGCAAATAAAAACAAATATCAAAACGTATACAGAACAAGTTTTTAAAATTTTAGATAGAGGGAAAACAGAAGTTGTATATAATAGTAAGTGGATAAATGAGCTAGGTATTGTTGGATTTATGGATCTTATGGCAAAAAGTACTGTAGCGCAGATGCTTGTAAGAGATGACTTCAAGAAAAGATATGTTGAGGATAAGCCTATAAGTATTATTGAATTTATGTATCCTCTTTTACAGGCGTATGATTCTGTAGCTTTAAATGCGGACGTAGAGCTTGGAGGAAATGACCAAAAATTTAATCTTTTACTTGGAAGGCAAATACAAAGAGATTATGGAATAGAAGAATCTCAAGTTATAATAACTATGCCTCTGTTAGAAGGTACAGATGGTATAAAAAAGATGTCAAAGTCTTATAATAATTATATAGCTTTAAATGATTTGCCTAGTGATATGTTTGGAAAAATAATGTCTATTTCTGACGAGTTAATGTACAGATATTATGAACTTCTTACTCAACAGAATTTAAACGTAATTAAAAGTATGCATCCTAGAGATGCTAAAGTTGCTCTTGCTTGCCAAATAGTAGGAAGGTATCATAGTAAAAAAGAAGCATTAGAGGCAAAAGAAGAATTCGATAGAATTTTTGGAAAGAAAGATGTGCCAGCTAATATTGAAGAATATATATTAGAATCTAACAATTTAAAGCTTTCTGATATTTTAGTTAAAAGTGGTATGTGTTTAAGTAGAAATGGAGCTAGACGTTTAATAGAGCAAGGTGCTATAAAAATAGATTCTAAAAAAGTAGAAAATGATTTTACAGCAAACGAGTTCAAAGAATTTATTCTTCAAGCTGGAAAAAGAAAATTTAAAAAAGTAGTGCAAAAATAATTTATAGGAGACACTTATAGGAGACACTTAAATGAAAATAAAACAAATTGCAGGTTGTCTATTAGTAGGTGCTTTGTCTTTTGTATTGTTTACTTGCTCTGGTCCTCAAGTAACCAGAATAGATTCAAACGAGGAAGTTGATCTAAGTGGATATTGGAACGATACAGATTCGCATTTAGTAGCAGAAGAAATGATTAATGACTCTTTTGCTAATCAGTGGCTTGCTGATTTTAAAAAAGCAAATGCTAGAAAGCCAAGAGTTGTTATAGGTTTAGTATTAAATAAAACAGAAGAGCATATAAGCACGGAAACTTTTGTTAAAGATCTAGAAAAAAGTTATATTAATTCTGGGAAAATAACCTTTATTGCTTCAAAGGAACAGCGTGCTGAAATTAGAGCAGAACGAGCAGATCAGACTCAAAACGCTAAAACTGGTAGAGCAAAAGCTCAAAAGCAGGAAATTGCTGCAGATTTTATGTTAAAAGGGCAAATTAATTCTATTTTTGATGCAAATAAGAAAGCGCAACTTAAATATTATCAAGTGGAGCTTGAGCTTATAAATTTGGAGACAAATGAAACTGTTTGGATTGGCCAGAAAAAAATAAAAAAAGTAGTTTCAAAAAAATCTTATAAAGCTTAAATTTAAAGATGTGTAAAGTTATACTAGTGAGTTATTTGCGCTTAAAAGAGAACGCTATTAGTAAGTTTAGTTATTATTTAAAACGTATGTGCTCTAAAATGCATTTATTTAAAAATATGTTTTTTAGTTTTGCGTACTTAAAAAGGTTTACTGTTTTTCTTTTGTTTGCTTTTTACAGTTTGTTTTTTAGTAGTTGTGCTTCTAATATGACTGCTTACTATGGTAAGCTAAGGACAAAAATAGACGCAGGAGAGTATCAAGAGGCTGCAAAACTTGTAGATAAGTCACAAAAAGTGTATGGAAGTAAAGGTATGCTTATGTATTATTTTGATGCTGGCATAGTAAACCATTTTGCAAAAGATTATGATGTGAGCTCTAAAAAGTTTGAAAATGCCAAAACCCTTTATGCTCAGCACTATCAAAAAAGTATATCCGCAGGTGTTGCTTCTATGTTTTTTAATGATAGTACTATTCCGTATTATGGTAACGAATTTGAAAGAGCTCACGTGTCTATTTTTGAAGCATTAAACTATATTTTACAGGGACGTACAAATGAAGCTGTTGTAGAAGCTCGCCAGATAGATACACTTTTTAAAAATTGGGCTGTTGAACAAAACTGTAAAAATTTTTATAAAGATGACGGTTTTATAAGATATTTTATAGGACTTGTATATGAGAATGCGGGCTATTTAAATGATGCACATATTTCATATTATAGAGCATTACAGGCTTATAAGAAAGGTGTTATTTCTTTAAAAATACCTGCTGAGTTGATTGATGATGCATATACTTCAGCACTTAACCTTGGTATGAGTCAAAGAGTTAACGAAATAAAAAAGAAGTATCCTCAAGCTAAAGAGCGTGTTATCCCAGCTGGTCTTGGTGAGTGTATAATAGTTAACTACAATGGTTTTGTACCAGAAAAAATTGAACATATTTTAGAGTTTGCTTTAGGGCAAATTTGGGGTTATGTTGGCAGTGTTGAAGTTGATGATGACAAAGAATCTCAAGATTTTCAAAAAGCAAAATCTATAGGAATATCTCTTTTTGCAAACGATTATATAAAAGTTTCGTTTCCGAAATATAAAGATATAAAAAACAAAATATATGAGTTTAATATTACTGCTAATAATAAAGAAATTAAAAGTGTTTTAGTGCAAAATGTAGGTGCTATAGCTAAGAAGACTTTAGATGATAAAGTTGGCAAAATATATGCCAAAACTTTAGCAAGAGCTGCTGTGAAGTATGTTATAGGAAAGTCTGTTTCAAGAAAAGTTGAAGAAAGTTCGGGAAACGCTTTAGGTGTAGTGTCGCAAATTACATTTAATTTGTATAACTCTTTATCTGAAAAAGCAGATACAAGAGGATGGAACACTTTGCCGGACACAGTTTTAATGGCAAGATTTTATTTACCTAAAGGCAAACAGACTATTACTATTAACTATTTGAGTAAAAGTGGGAGAATTTTAGATTCTCAAACAATTGAAATAGATATTGTCGAAGACAAAAAAAATTTTTACGTTGTAAGAAATTCCATGATGGACACTGTACAGTAGCAACGTATAAAATAATTGTAAATTAATGAATTTGTATTGTTGCAGTATAGACTATAATTCAATGCTCCCATTCTTTAGAATTACAACTTTGTCCATTAGTGAATAATCAAAGTATGCGTAAAGGGATACAAGACAATATAAGCTATGCATTTAAGACCTCCATATTTATGAAAGATCATATATAAAGTATAAAGGGAATATAATTTAAATTAAAAAAAGTCAAGTTATTATAAGCGTTGTCTTGCCAACTCCCCTACACCAATATATCACAACGAAACCACTATCACGCTGATACTATGCCCTAATGCTTCGAGTTCGTTTTTCCCCTAAAAAATTTATTTTCAAAAACTACATAAATTTTTTGAGTTTTTTTAAAGTTAAATGATATAATAAACCAAATATATAGACAGTTTAATGTAAGGACAAACACATGAAAATATGGCTAATATTGATACAAACATTTGAAAAGTTACATAATAAGAATGCAGTGAGTATATATAATCTTACCAAATATGGTGGATATTATTTTTTATCACGACTGCGTCGATTTGGAAAGTCAATGCTTTTAAGTACAATGAAACATTTATTTTTAGGCAATAAAGAATTGTTACAAGAAGGCGTTGAACAAATACGAGATAGAAAGTATTACAAGAGTTATGTAAGTAATGATGTTGTATTATTGGCGATAGCATTTGGGAAAGAAATAGGATGTAAATTTGTAAGGTTTGGTTATTTTTAATATTTTCCGAGATAGTCTAGTAATTTTATATGCTGCAGACCATAGTCTGCAGTTTTTGTATTGCTTATATATAAAGTTATTTTTGTAAATTTATAATTAAAAAGATTACAGCAGCTTTGTTAAAACTGCTAAAAACACTTAGGTTTATGTTTCTGGAGAGGAAAATGTATAAAATTTTAAAAAAAGAAGAGATAGGCAACAATGTTTACTCTATGGAAATTTATGCCCCAGAAATTGCAAAAAATGCTAAAGCAGGTCAATTTATAATATTTAGGATTGAGGATAAAGGCGAACGTGTTCCTTTAACAGTTGCAGGTATAGATGTCGATAAAGGTAGTGTTAGGATAATTTTTCAAGTAGTAGGAAAAAGCACTTTGCAACTTTCTTTATTAGCTCAGGGAGACGTTATAAAAGATTTTGTTGGACCGTTAGGTCACCCAACAGAGATAAAAAAGTATGGTGTATTTGTAGCAGTAGCTGGCGGGGTAGGCGCTGCTGAAGTTTTACCTGTAGTAAAAGAGTTAAAAAAAGTAGGAAATAAAATAGTTACGATAATTGGCGCAAGAAGTAAAGATTTAATAATACTAGAAGAAGAATTAAAAGAAGTTAGTGACGAGCTATTGTTTGCTACTAATGATGGCACTTATGGATTAAAAGGTTTTGTTACAGACGTTTTAAAGAATGTTATAGTTAAAGAAAAAGTAGATGTTGTATATGCCATAGGGCCTATTCCTATGATGAAAGCAGTTTCTGATCTTACAAAAGGAAAAAGTATAAAAACAATAGTTTCTTTAAATCCTATAATGCTTGATGGTACTGGAATGTGTGGCGCCTGTCGGGTTACTGTTGACAATAAAACGAGATTTGCTTGTGTTGACGGTCCAGAATTTGATGGCCATTCTATAGCATGGAAAGAACTTTCTTTACGCTTAGGGTTATATAAAAATCTTGAAAAAGTATCGCTTGATATTTTTTCTTACAATATGGAGTGCAAATGTCACACAAAATAAAAATGCCACAAAGAGATCCACAAATAAGGAAAAAAGATTTTAAACAAGTAAACATAGGATACACTAAAGAAGAAATGCTTTTAGAAGCAAAAAGATGTTTGCAATGTAAGACTCCTATGTGTGTAAAAGGATGTTCAGTAGAGATTAATATACCCGGCTTTATAAAGTGCCTTTTAGAAGATAAGCCAAAAGCTGCTATAGAAGTTTTAAATCAAAAAACTAGTCTCCCTGCAGTATGTGGTAGGGTTTGTCCTCAAGAAAACCAATGCGAAAAAAATTGTGTTTTAGAAATTAAAAACGAAAGCATTGCTATAGGAAATTTAGAGCGTTATGCTGCAGATGTTACAGCAAATGATAAAGATGAAAATGTTTGTATAAAAAAAAATAATGTAAAAATTGCTGTTATAGGTTCTGGTCCTGCAGGTCTTACATGCGGCGGAGGTTTATTAAAACAAGGATACGATGTTACAGTTTTTGAATCTCTTCACAATACTGGTGGTGTTTTAAGATATGGCATACCAGAGTTTAGGCTTCCTAAAGAAGTTTTAGATATAGAATTAAATAAGTTAAAAAATCTTGGCATGAAATTTGTCCTAAATACCCTTATAGGGAGAACAAAAACAGTACAAGATTTGTTTGAAGAAGGATTTAAAGCTATATTTATAGCTGTAGGAGCTGGCTTACCTATATTTCCAAACCTTCCTGGAGAAAATTTAAACCATATATATTGCGCAAATGAGTTTTTAGTTAGAGTTAACTTAATGCGTTCTTATGATTTTCCTAATTATGACACACCAGTATATAAAGGCAAAAATGTTGTTGTAGTAGGTGGTGGAAATACTGCAATGGATTCAGCAAGAACAGCAATAAGGCTTGGAGCTGAAAGTGTAAAGCTTATATATAGAAGATCAGAAAGCGAAATGCCTGCAAGGTTAGAAGAACGTATACACGCAAAAGAAGAAGGCATAGAATTTGTTATACTAACAAAACCAATAAAATTTATTGGCGATGAAAAGGGTTTTGTTAAAGCTGTTGAATGTGTAAAAGTTGAACTTACAGAACCTGACAAATCAGGAAGAAGAAACCCAAAAGCTCTAGGAGGTTCTAATTATATTTTAGAAACAGATATGGTTATTTTAGCTTTAGGGCTCAACCCAAACCCAATTTTGACTTCTCTTACAAGAGCATTAAAAACAGACGCTAAAGGACATGTCTTATGTGATGAAACTTATATGACATCTCTTGCAGGCGTTTTTGCAGGAGGAGATATTGTTGGAGGTACCACTGTTATTTCTGCAATGGGCATGGGAAAACAAGCAGCAAAAAATATAATACATTATTTAACTAAATAGAGCATCATATGACTTTTTTTAAAACAATACCTTTAAAAATAATAGTACTTAATTTTATATTTTTGTTGTTTATGTCTCTTTATAGATTTATTTTTTTTGTTTATTTTAGCAAAGGGATAGATTTAAGTGGTTTTAGATTAGATATTTTTAAATCCTTTTACATGGGGTTTAGATTTGACCTGTCAGCAATAGCTGCTGTAAATGCGCCGCCTGTGCTTTTGTTTGTTGTTTTGTTTATTATAGGCCAAAAATCCTACTTCAAATTTTTTAGCTCACTTTTAAAATATTACTATACTTTTTTTATAGGGACTATATTAACATTGTTTTGTATAGATTTTGATTTTTATTCGTATTTTAAAGATCATCTTAATATTTTAGTTTTTGGTTTTGTTGAAGACGACACTTTAGCTTTAATAAAAACTTTTTATGAGAACTATAATTTGTTTTTAATATGTTCTGGAGTTGTTTTTCTTTTTTTGTTAGTTTTCTTTTTATCTAATAAACTTTTAAGATTTAAAGAATATAATTTTCGTTTGCCAAAAATATTTTTTAGAGTTTTTATATCAGTTGTTCTGTTGTTTTCATTATTTTTGATGATAAGAGGTAGTGTTGGTTTACAACCTATTGGCGTATATTCTGACATATCATCAAACACATTCTTAAACAAAACTGCCATTAATTGTTTATTTACATTACAAAGAGCATTTGAACATAAATTAAAAGCTTCTAGAGATGACGGAATTGATTATATTTTAAAAACGGGTTACGAAAACGATATTAGGCAAGCTTTTGCAGATTTTTTAGATAAAGATGTTGAAGATATACCCAAAGACAACCCTGAAGAATCTCTTGTATTAAGGATTGCCAAAAACAAGAAAATAGAAGAACTAAAACCCAACGTTATACTTATTGTTATGGAAAGTTTTGGGAACGATTTAATTAAGTACAACTCGGAAAAATTTAACGTTTTGGGCAAGCTAAAAGAACATTTTGACAAAGATATAGTTTTTTATAATTTTTCATCTGAAGGTAGTGTTACTATAACTGCTATAGAAGCAACACTTTTAAATACAGTAGTACGGCCAAATTCTATTTGTTTGTCTCAATCCAAGTATGCATACAAAAGTTATCCTTTAGCTTCAGTAGCGCCATATAACCAAAACAATTATAAATCTTTTTTTATATATGGAGACAATACTAGTTGGCGCAATTTTGGATCTTTTGCATTAAATTTAGGTTTCAATGAGGTTTTAAGTGCTGGAATTATAAAAAAAGATTTTCCTAGAGGGCCTTGGGGAGTATATGACGAATATCTTTTTGATTTAGTTTTTGAAACTTTATCTAAAAGCAGTAATGGAAATTTTATATATGTTTTAACAACTACTAACCATCCTCCCTACACAATCCATGATAGGTATAGTGTTTTACCTTTAGAAATTCCTGACAGTTTAAAAAATAATATACAAGATATGAGTGAAGCAAAAAAAAGATTTGCGTCATATCAATACTCTAATGAAATGTTGGGTAGGTTTATTTCTAAAGTTAAAAGTTCAAAATATGCCTCAAACACAATAATAGCTGTGACAGGTGATCATAACTTTAACAACTACAATATAGAAAATTTTTTTGACAGTATTAGAGTTCCTTTTTATTTGTATGTCCCTAATACTTTAAAACCTAAAGAATATGATAACACAGTTTTTGGTTGCCATCTAGATATAATGCCAACTTTGTATAATCTGTCTTTGTCAGATGTGGAATATATGTCTGAAGGGAAAAACTTGTTTTCTAAAAAATCCGAAGATCATGTAATGATTTACGGAGATTATATATTTAATAAAAATTATGCAGTTTGTAAAGATATTTTTTCTCAAAAACAAACATTTTATACTTTAAACAATTCTAAGTTGACTATCTCACACGAAACTAATGAGCATAAAAAATTGTTAAAAAAATTTTTGTCTATGGTTGCAATTTCTGATTATTTAATTAGAAAGACAGGAAAATAGTTAATATTTTTTTGTAGACTGTTTATATTGGAGGGAATGTGAAAGCACTAACTATACAGATTGGCATATTTGGTAGGACAAATGTTGGAAAATCTTCTCTTATGAATTTTATAACAAATCAACAAACGTCTATTGTTTCTAACATGGAAGGAACTACTACAGATGTTGTCCATAAGCAAATGGAACTTAATCCATTAGGACCTATAACTTTATTTGATACAGCAGGCGTTGATGATAAATCTAGTTTAGGGGAAGCTAGAGTAGAAAAAACTAAAAGAGCTTTTGATAGCTGTGATATTGTTGTTCTAATGTGTGAATTTAATAAGTTTGGTATTTATGAAGAAAATGTTGTTAAAGAAGCAAATAAAAGAAACACTAAAGTGGTTATTGTTATAAGTAAAACAGATTTACAAGAACCAAGCGAAGAGTTCTTAAACAGATTACAAACATATTCAAAAAATATTTTACAATTTTCAAATGTTAATAGTAACAGAGATATTTTTTTAAATAGTTTAAAAAAAATACTTTTAGAAATTTTGCCAGATAACTATATAGAAAACTATATATCATTAAAAAATATAGTAAAAAAAAATGATACGGTAATTTTAGTTATGCCTATAGATTTAGGTGCTCCTAAAGGTAAAATAATAATGCCTCAAGTGCAAACATTAAGACATATTTTAGATTTAAACGCTGCTTCTTATACCGTTCAAGATAGAGAATATGAAATAGCTTTAAAAGCTCTTAAAGAACCTCCAGCGCTTGTAATAACAGATTCTCAAGTTGTTAAAACTATAGCTATAAAAACTCCAAAAAATGTTAAGCTTACAACTTTTTCAATAATTTATGCTGCGGATAAATCTGATATTGTTGATATGGCAAAAGGCGCTGCTAAAATTAACTCTTTAAAAGATAAGGATAAAGTTTTAATTGCAGAAGCTTGTACGCATCACGCTTCTACAGATGACATAGGTAGAGTAAAAATTCCTAACTGGATTAGAGAGTACACAAAAAAAGATTTAGTTGTAGAATATGTATCAGGACAGGATTATCCAAAGAATCTTTCAAAATATAGCTTAATAATACATTGTGGTGCATGCACTTTAAATAGAAAAGGCATGCTTGCACGGTTAGATAAAGCAAACCAGTTAGGTGTGCCTATAACAAATTATGGGATGGCGATATCAGTTTTTTCAGGAGTTATGGAAAAAGTTCTTGAAGTTTTTCCACAGGCTTTATTGGCATATAAAATGTGTTGCGAAAATTGTACAAAACTAAAATAGATATTAGATTCTAAAAGAATAAAATATTGATAAAATAAAAAGGGAAAATATGAAATCGAAAAAAGTAAGATCTTTTACAATCAAACATACAAATAATGATTTGATTGATGACGTTGTTTCAAAAATTAGAGCATTAATGGCAAGTTCAAGAAAAATCATATTTAGAGACATTAATAATCAATCATTAAAAACTTACTGGCAAATAGGGCAAATAACAGTGGAGAAAGAGCAAGATGGAAAAGTTAAATCTAGATATGGGGATAAACTATTGATTGAACTTTCAAAAAAACTTACAAAGCAATTAGGACGAGGTTTTTCACGTTCTGGTCTTGCAAATATGCGATTGTTTTATCTTACATATCCAATTGTCCAATCGGTGACTGGACAATTAACTTGGACACACTATTGTGAGCTTTTAACTATAAAAGATAACGATGCTCGTTCTTTTTATGAAAAAGAATGTATAAATTCAAATTGGTCTGTCAGAGACTTGCAAAAGCAAGTAGAAACTTCTCTTTTTTAAAGGCTTTTGTTATCGAATGAGAAAATGAATAAACAAAAAGTTTTAGAGCTTTCAAATAAAGGATTGGAGTTAAATAAACCAGAAGATATTTTAAAAACTCCTATGGTTTTTGAATTTTTAGGACTTAAAGAGAATAAGCCTATTCTTGAAAAAGAACTTGAGTATAAACTTATTACGCCATATTGAAGATTTTTTGCTGGAATTAGGGAGGGATTTTGTGTTTGTAGGGGCTCAGCAAAGAATAAATATCGGTAAAAATAACTACTATGTTGATATGGTCTTTTATAATAAACTTTTGAAAGCTTACGTACTAATAGACTTGAAAATCGGCGATATGAAAGTCGAATATGCAGGGCAAATGAACCAATATCTAAAATTAATTATAAGACGGAAGTTAATGAGACAGATTGATGAAGTAAAATCTATGATTTGGGTGGCAAAAATTGAAAAATCAATGAGAAATCTAGTATAATAACTAAAATCAACGCAATATGGGGTATTGATATGAGAAAACCATTAATGGCTGGCAATTGGAAAATGAATAAAACTATTGCAGAGTCTGTAAGTTTTGTGCATATGCTTAAAACTGCAGTTTCTGATGTAAAAGATGTAGATGTTCTGGTATTCCCTACGTTTATATCTACCAATGCGGTCTACAATGAAGTTAAAGGTTTAAATATAAAAGTTGGTGCTCAAAACCTTTTTTGGGAAGAAAAGGGAGCTTTTACAGGTGAGGTGTCTGCGTCCATGCTAAAAGATGCAGGTTGCTCATACGTTTTAATTGGGCATTCAGAACGTAGACAGTATTTTGGAGAAGTTGATAAAACTGTAAATAAAAAAGTAAAAGCAGCCTCACTAAATGACATTGTTCCGATAGTTTGTGTAGGGGAAACTCTAAAAGAAAGAGAAGAGAACACTACTTTTAAAGTTATAAAAAAGCAAGTTAAAGAATCTTTGTCAGATCTTAGCCAAGAAGAAGCTTCTAAATTAGTTATTGCTTATGAGCCAGTATGGGCAATAGGTACAGGCAAGACAGCAACTCCACAACAGGCTCAAGAAGTGCACGCTTTTATAAGAGAGATATATTCCCAACTTTATAAAAACGCTGCTGATAAGGTAAGGATTCTTTATGGTGGGTCTGTAAAGCCTGACAACGTTTCTGAACTTATGAAACAGTCTGATATAGATGGCGGTTTAGTTGGTGGTGCAAGTTTAGAAGTTGAATCTTTTATAAAACTTGTAAAGTATTTTAAGAATTAGATTTTATATATTAAACATAAACAAACTAAATTCTATAGGAACTTCTCCCATGGAAACCGTAAAAAGAATTGCTTTTGGTACTGATCATGCAGCTATAGAGATAAGAGAAAACGTAAAGAATTATTTAAAAGATTTAGGGTATGAAGTCATAGATTTTGGTTTTTGTGGAAATGGTAATTGTGATTATCCAGATTATGCTTTAAAAGTTGCAAAATCAGTAGCAAACAATGAAGTTTACAAAGGTGTTTTAATATGTGGTACAGGTATAGGGATGTCTATTGCTGCCAATAAAGTAAAAGGTGTTATTGCAGCTGTTTGTTGGGATGAAGACACAGCAAGGCTTGCTGCAAGGCACAATTGTGCAAACATTGTGTGTCTGGGTTCTAGGACAGCCACTGTTAGTCAAGTATGTCATAGGATAAAAATATTCCTTGAAACTCCGTTTAAAGAAAGGCATTCTAGGAGAATAGAAAAGATTAAACAAATAGAAAAAATGGAAAGCTGTACTTGTTAAAAAAGGAGTTTATTTTATATGACGAATTTAAAATTGGTGTCTGCTAATGTAAGAAAAGATATTATTAAAATGCTTGAACTTGCAGGCTCTGGACATCCTGGTGGTAGTTTATCTTCTGTTGAACTTGTTGTATCTTTATATTTTAAACATATGAAGTTTAACGTTAAAAATCCAAACGATCCAAATAGAGATTATTTTATTTTATCAAAAGGACATGCTTGTCCAGTATTATATGCAGTTTTAGCACAACTTGAGTGTTTTAGTCCAGACGAACTTTGCACTTTAAGGAAAGCTGGAAGTAGACTTCAAGGCCATCCTGCAAAAGATAAAGATTTGCCTGGTATAGAAGTGTCCACTGGTTCTCTTGGGTATGGCTTATCAATTGGTGCAGGCGTTGCTTCAGGTATGAAGCAGGCAAAAAAAGATAATAAAGTTTATGTTCTTATGGGTGATGGAGAACAACAAGAAGGTAGTGTTTGGGAAGCTGCTATGGCAGCCTCTCATTATAATTTAAACAATCTTTGCGCTATTGTTGACGACAACGGGCTGCAAATAGACGGTTTTACAAAAGATGTAATGAATGTCCAACCTTTATCCGATAAATATAAATCTTTTGGTTGGAATGTTATAGAAATAGATGGACATAATTTAGAACAAATCGATAACGCTTATTTAAAATTTAAAGAAGAAAAACAAAAACCTACAGCAATAATAGCAAAAACGATTAAAGGTAAAGGTGTTTCTTACATGGAAAATCTTGCCCAGTGGCATGGCAAAATTCCATCTAAAAAACTAATTGAACAAGCACTACAAGAAATTGACGAATCAGTAGGGTAAAGACTTGCATTTTAGGAGAAATATATGGTGGAAACTTTTGGGCAAAAAGCTACGAGGTTTGGTTTTGGTGAGGGTCTTGTTGAGCTTGGAAAAAAAAATTCTAAGATATTTGTTTTAGGGGCGGACACAATTTCGTCTGTTGCTATAAATAATTTTAAAGACATGTTTCCAGACAGATTTTTAAACGTTGGTATTGCAGAAACAAACTTGTTAGGCATGGCAGCAGGTCTTGCTGTTGCAGGTTTTATACCTTTTGTTTCTACGTATGGTGTTTTTGCTTCAGGTAGACCTTGGGAACAAATTAGGACAACAATTTGTTATTCTAACTTGAATGTTAAAATAGGAGGTTCTCATTCTGGTCTTATGGTAGGTCCAGATGGAGCCACTCATCAAGCTTTAGAAGAAATTGCGATCATGAGATGTATCCCAAACATGAAAGTTATATCTGCGTGTGATTTAATTGAAACTAGAAAAGCTGTAATAGCAAGCGCTTACAGTGACGGGCCTGTTTATATAAGATATGGGAGAGAGAATATACCTATATTTACGCAAGAAAGTACACCTTTTGAAATAGGTAAAGCTAACATTTTAAAAGATGGTAAAGACGTTGCTATTTTAGCTTCTGGGACTATGGTTTATGAGTCTTTAATGGCTACAGAAATTTTAGAAAAAAAAGGTATTAAAGCAAAAGTTATAAATATACATACAATTAAACCTATAGACGAAAACGCGATTATTGGTGCAGCTAAAGAGTGTGGAGCAATTGTAACTGCCGAGGAACATCAAATTTATGGTGGGTTTGGTTCTGCAGTTAGTGAAGTTTTGGTGAAAAATTTTCCAGTGCCGGTCGAGATGGTTGCAGTAAACGACAAGTTTGGACAATCAGGCGATGGGATGGATTTGATTGCAAAATATGGGTTAAAGGATGTAAATATTGCTGAAGCAGTTTTAAAAGTATTAAAGAGAAAATAAAATGAAAAAAAGAATTGTGCTAATTGTTTTAGATAGTGCAGGGATCGGACAGTTGCCAGATTCTGCTAAATATAAAGACAAAGGTGCAAACACAATAGGTCATATTTTTGACTTTATGGGTGATTCTTTTTCTTTGCCTAACATGGCAAAGTTAGGACTTTATAAAATAATAGACACTAAAAATGATTTGCCTAACATTTCTGTGGAAGGTTGTTATGGCAAAATGATGACGAAGTCTCCAGCCAAGGATACTACCTCTGGACATTGGGAAATGTCTGGCATAATTTTAAAAAAGCCTTTCCCCGTTTATCCAAATGGTTTCCCAAAAGAAATTATAGAAGAATTTGAACAAAAAATAGGCACAAAAATTCTTGGAAATATAGCAATTTCAGGTACTCAAATAATAAAAGATTTAGGGAAAAAGCACCAAGAGACCGGTTTCCCTATAGTTTATACTTCTGCTGACTCTGTTTTTCAAATTGCAGCTCATGAACAATCTTTTGGTCTTGAGAAACTTTATGATATTTGCCAAATAGCAAGAGATATTTTAAAAGGTGAAAAGGCTGTTGGTAGAGTTATTGCTAGACCTTTTATAGGCGAAAACTGTAACTATAAGCGAACTTCAAACAGAAAAGATTATTCTTTAACTCCACCAGAAACAACTGTTTTAGATGAATTAAAAAGTTCTGGCGCAGATGTTGTAGGAGTAGGAAAAATATCTGATATTTTTAACGCCAAGGGAATAACTAAATTCATTCACACCACTGGAAATGAAAATGGTATGGAAGCTACTTTAAGACAATTACAACAACCTTTTGAAAAAAACAAATTAATTTTTACAAACCTTGTGGATTTTGACATGCTTTGGGGCCATCGCAGGAATGTAGAGGCGTATGCTAATGGTTTAAAAGATTTTGATAACTTTTTGCCAAAATTTATAGACACTTTGCTTGAAGATGATATACTTATTATTACGGCAGATCATGGTTGTGACCCTACATATAAAATACACACAGACCATACAAGAGAATATGTTCCACTTTTAGTGTACGGTAAGAATTTGAAAAATGATGTAAATATAGGCGTAAGAGATACTTTGTCAGACATAGCTCAAACTATAGCTGACATTTTCAAACTTGCTAAAATGAAAAATGGTATAAGCTTTTATGGTATAGTTAATTAATGTGTTGTTGTAATATAATAATATCTATGTATTAAGTAATACAACTAAAAATTTGATTCTTTAAGGGATTAAGTGTGGAACAAAATATATTAAAAAAAATCAAAGAAACAACAAAGTATATCCTTTCTTTAAAGGGTTTTACGGCAACAGTTGCTATTATAACAGGTTCTGGTCTTAGCGATATAGAAAAAAATTTTACAGTTCTAAAAAAAATACAGTATTCAAAAATCCCACATTTTTCGAAAGTAACAGTTCAAGGTCATAAGGGAGAGCTTCTTTTATGTTCTTATCAAAATACTAACATTTTGATATTTAAAAGATTCCACTAATATGAAGGTTTTTCTGCAAAAGAGGTTGTTTATCCTATTTAAGAGTTATGAAATTTTTAGGCATACAAACTCTTTTAATAACAGCAGCTGTCGGGGCAATAAATAAAAAGTATTCAGTAGGTTATATTGTTTTAATAAAAGATCATTTGAACTTTACTGGATATAATCCTCTAATAGGGAAACATTTAGAAGTTTTTGGTGAAGGGTTTCCTAGTATGGGAAATGTGTACGATGTTAAGCTAAGAAAAAGCATTAAACGTTGCTATAAAACATAAAATAAAGTTAAAGAAGGCGTTTACTGTAGCGTTGCAGGGCCATCTTACGAAACCTCAGCTGAAATAAAAGCTTTCAAAAGACTTGGAGCAGAAGTTATTGGCATGTCTGTAGTATATGAAGCAATAGTTGCTAGCCAAATGAAAATGAATGTTTTAAGTATTGCACATGTTTCAAATATAGTACAAAACTCAAATGGTAAAGTTTTAAACCACAAAGAAGTAGTTGAAAATGGTAAAAAAGCGACTAACAAAATTTCAAAACTAATTAAAGGAGTTGTTGATTTTATAAATTCAAAAAGGATAGATAAGTGAGAGCTTACGATGTAATATATAAAAAAAGACAAAAAGAAGAACTATCAAAAAGTGAAATAGAATTTATCGTTGCTTGCTATAATAACGGTGATATTGCAGATTATCAAATGGCTGCGTTTTTGATGGCTATATTTTTTGCTGGTATGAGTGAGGACGAAATTTTTTACTTAACCACTGCTATAATAAGCTCTGGTCAAAGAATGGACTTGTCTTCTTTAAACATGCCGTCTGTTGATAAACATTCCACTGGTGGAATAGGTGATGGTACATCTTTGATAGTTGCGCCTATTGTAGCTAGTTTAGGTGTATGTGTGCCTATGATGGCAGGGCGAGGACTTGGATATACAGGAGGAACTCTTGACAAGCTAGAATCTATACCAGGTTTTAGAACAAATATAGATAAAACGGAATTTTTAAATATTTTAGATTTAAATGGTGTTGCTATTATTGGACAAACTTCAGAAATTGCGCCTGTAGATAAGAAAATGTATGCGTTAAGAGATGTTACTGCTACAGTAGAGTCTATTCCTTTAATATGTTCAAGCATAATGTCTAAGAAAATTGCTGAAGGGACAGGAAACCTTGTACTGGATGTTAAAATAGGTAGTGGTTCTTTTATGAAAAGTTATGCTAATGCAAAAATCCTTTCAGAAAAAATGGTTAACATAGGCAAAAAATTTGGTGTAAACACTTCTGTAGTTATTAGCGATATGGACACACCTTTAGGCAATTGCGCAGGAAACTCTTTAGAAATTAAACAAGCAATAGAAATATTAAAAGGTACATTAAAAAACGATTTATATGAACTTTCAATATTTTTGTCAGCTCTTATGATTTATAGTGTTAAAAAAGCTGACAGTTTGCAAGAAGCGAAAATTCTTGCTGAAAAGCAAATAAATAATGGAAATGCTTTAGAAAAATTTAAAAGAATTGTTCACCTCCAAGGTGGAGATGTGAAAGTTATAGAAGACCCTCAACGATTTTTGCCTAAGGCAAAACACAAACTTGAGATAAAATCTAACCAAGAGGGTTTTGTTATTACTATAAATTCGAA
The DNA here is from genome assembly GCA_031257835.1 of Candidatus Endomicrobiellum cryptotermitis. Taxonomy (GTDB): domain Bacteria; phylum Elusimicrobiota; class Endomicrobiia; order Endomicrobiales; family Endomicrobiaceae; genus Endomicrobiellum; species Endomicrobiellum cryptotermitis. Next base: position 32,160 of record JAIRNY010000016.1, on the reverse strand, counting down.
CAGAATTGGCATTGCAGAGATGCTCTCTGGAGCAGGAAGAACAAAGAAAGAAGACACTATAGATTACTCGGCAGGCATTATTCTATATAAAAAAACTAATGATTATGTGAAAAAAGGTGAAACTCTTGCTGAAGTTGTATATAACAGGTCAGAAAATATAGAAGAAGCTGTTACTATAATAAAAGATGCTTATGTAATATCTAAAAATAAAAATAAAAATATAAAATTAATAAAGGAAATCTATTATGATGAGCAAGGAAAGTGAAAAAAAGTGGCACATCCTAAAAGAGAACGTGCCAAAAGTTAAAGAAATTGCCTCAGCTTTGCCAGAAATTGCAAAAATTTCAGGAGTTTTAGTAAATAGAGGAATAGACACTGTGGAAAAAGCTAAAGAGTTTTTAAGTAATGGTCTAGAAAATTTACACAACCCTTTTTTATTTTGTGACATGAAAAAAGCAGTTGAAAAACTAAGAGAAGTACTTAAATTAAAAGAAAAAATTTTAGTGTATGGAGATAAAGATGTAGACGGTATTACTGCAGTAAACGTTATTGTAAATACTTTAAGAACTTTGGGTGGAGATGTCTTATGGTACGTTCCTGCTGAAGAGGGGTATGGCATTTCCAAAGATGTGCTTTCAAAGTTTGTATTAGAAAAAGTTAAACTTTTGATTACTGTAGATTGCGGAATTTCTGCTATAGAGGAAATTGAATATGCAAAACAGCTTGGCATGTATGTAATCCTTACAGATCATCATGAAGCCCTCTATGAAGGAGTACCTAAAGCCAATGCAATTATTAACCCTAAACTTTCTGACTCTAAATATCCTTTTAGAAATATAGCTGGTTGTACAGTAGCATTAAAGCTTATGCACGCTTTGATATTTTCCCATAATGAAGAATATAACAAAGATATTTTGTTATGTTATTGTAAAGAATCTTCGATAATATGTATACACGTAAAAAATGGTGTAAAAATAAGTGAAAAGGCATATGAATCTGTTTCTGACATAAAAAAAGATTTTAAAAATGTATTTAAGATATATGTAAACTCAGTAAACCTAAAGAGTAGTATGTTGCAAGATCCCTCTCTTTTTTGCACTAAAGTTGTTGTTTTTCGTGATAATATAGAAGATGCTTTTTCTGTTGAAAAAGCATATAAAAAAGAGATTTTTGAAAATAAAGACATAAAAACCTTTTTTGAAAACAACCTTGATTTATGTTCTCTTGGCACAATTGCAGATTCTGTCCCATTAATTGAAGAAAATAGAATAATAGTAAAAAATGGTTTGGAGATAATAGAAAATAATCCTCACTCTCATACAGGCCTAGGCCTTTTACTTGATGATGTTTTAATTTCAAAAGATATTTCTAATATAACTGCAAAATTAGTGTCCTGGACTATTACCCCAGTGTTAAACTCTTCTGGTCGGATGTCAAAAGGCATTCTTTCGGCTAAACTTCTTATGACAAAAGATTTAAAAAAAGCAAAAAAATTGTATGAAGACATCCTTGAATTAAACAAAAATAGAAAATATTTGCAGTCTGAAAATATAGAGCAATTTAAACATCTTTTAAGAGAGCAATGTAACCTTGAAAACGATAAAGTTTTAATAGTAAAAGCGTCTAACTTGGAACATGGAGTCACAGGCATAGTAGCTTCTCAAATGGTAAAAATGTACTCTAAACCAGCATTTTTATTTATTACAGACGGTAAAGAAGCAACTGGTGCAGCTCGTTCTCTTGAGGGGTTTGATGTGGTAGCAGCTTTAGAGAGCGTAAAAGATATACTAACAAAATACGGTGGGCATAACCAAGCAGCAGGTTTTACTTTAGATCATTCTAAAATAGGAGACTTTATAAAAAGAATTTCCGACTATGCAAATAAAAATCTAAAATATACAAGCTACGATAAGACAATACTAGTCGAAGGCGAATTAAAAATATCTGATATTACTATCGATTTTTATAAACAAGTAAAAAAGATGGAGCCTTTTGGTATGGGAAACACAAAACCAGTGTTTTGTATAAAAAACGTGAATCCTACAGAAATTGCTGTTTTTGGTAGTAGGGGGGAACACTTAAAGTTTAAAGTTTCTCATAAAGGTAGCAAGAATATTGAAGCTGTTTTTTGGAACAAATCTAAATTTGCTAAGGCAGTAAAGTCTGAACCTTTATTAGATATTGCTTTTTACGTTGACATCGTAGAAAGAAACAAAGATAAATTAGCACAGTTACAAATTATAGACATCAAACCTGCATTAAACTAATTTTTAGGAGTAATACAATGTCAAAACAAATTACAAAAATTGCTTTTATTGGTGGAACTGGGTTGTATGAAATAGAAGGTATTGAAAATATTATAGAAAAAGGCATTGACACACCTTTTGGGAACCCTTCCGATAAAATTGTAATTGGTACAATAAGCGGTATATCTTGTGCTTTTTTGCCAAGACATGGCAAATATCATACGCTCAATCCGTCAGAAATTAATCAAAGAGCTAACATATATGCACTAAAATCTTTAGGGGTGGAACAAATAGTTTCATTTAATTCTTGTGGCTCTTTACAAGAACATATAAAACCAAAAGACTTCGTTATACCTGATCAAGTGTTTGATAAAACGAAAAATAGACCTTCAACTTTTTTTGAAAAAGGTATAGTTGTTCATGTGTCTATGGCAGAACCTTTTTGTAACCAAATAAGAAACTTAATACATGAATCTGTATATGAGCTCGGACTACAACACCATTTCGGCGGCACTTATGTGTGTATTGAAGGGCCTCAATTTTCAACAAAAATAGAATCCCAAACCAACAGACAGTTAGGTTTTTCTATAGTTGGAATGACTCTTTTTCCAGAAGCTAAACTTGCAAAAGAAGCTGAAATGTGTTACGCAAATATTTCTCTTGTAACAGATTGTGATGCTTGGAAAGATGGTCAAGAAGTAACAAATGATTTAGTTGCCTCAACAGTATCAGTTAGTATTAAGGATATTATAAAGAGTTTAATTTTAAAACTTGCAGAAAGGAAAACACAGTGTTCTTGTAGCAGTGCTCTAGCTAAATCTATTATGACTCCTAGCCAAAGGGTTCTCTTAAGTGCTAACTATAACAACTTATCTTTATTTCTTGATAAATATTACAAGTCATCATTATGCGATTTAGAGTAATTAAATTATTTTGTTTAACTTTTTATTGAACTTATAATTTATATGGAATTATATGAATACAAAATACAAACAAATTATAAAAAAAGCTTATGAGGCTTCAAAGTACTCTTACTCTCCATACTCAAACTTTGCTGTTGGCAGCGCTGTATTAGCAGGTAGTGGTAAAATTTATTTAGGAACAAACATAGAAAATGTATCTTATGGACTTACAAACTGTGCAGAGCGCTCTGCTTTATTTAATGCTTTTTCAAATGGAGAAAAACAAGTAAAAGCAATAGTTATATGGACACCTCTGTCTAAAGTGTTTCCTTGTGGAGCATGTTGTCAAGTTATCTTAGAGCTTGCAAACAATTCAGATATCATTATAAAAGCAGGCAAAGATAGTTTTAAAATATTTAAAATAACAGACTTGTTACCTCATTCATTTAATAGACAAAATTTGTGATGAAAAGACATACATTATCAGAAAAAATATAGCAAAAAGCTCTAAAAAATAGAGTTCCTAAACAAAAAATTGTACCCTATATCGCTAATTTAGCACAAAAAATTAAACGAAACTCAATCTCAGGAAGAGATACGTCTTTTTTATATTCTCTCAACTTTGTCTGAAATATCAGAGATTATAGATAGAAATTTAATGCACATAACCCGTCTTCACGCAAATCTAAGAGAATCTATCGAAACATCTGGACTACACATAGCCATTCTAGAACAGTACACTAAAATAAATTCTTCTATAGCAGATATTGGAAACATAATTTCTGAATAATTTTAAACTACAAGTGCTACAATAAGCGGTATACGTTTAGTCTGCTCTAGTGTAGTAGCTATCTACGTTGCTAGAGCAATCACAACAAACATTATAATCAAATTAGCAAACTAGCAAAATGAAAAGACAATAACGACTTAAATGAATTTTCCTTCAAACAATGAATAGGCTCTGTCTAAAAGCCTTAGCGCATATCCTTATTATGCCTTTTTCTACACTGCTGCGTTAAAAAACTTGTGTTTATGACACTATAAATCCTGCGTTTTTTGCCTTGCATTGTCAAAAAATTCATAGCAATTATAGGCATTAGGGTTTTTAGAGAGACTCCTTTTGCAATATTAGATGTTTCTTGCTCATAGAACGCTCTCGTAACGCAGGTAAGATTCTACACTAAATCAACTTTACTAATTTGACCAGTTTTAGTCAATTGTATAAAGTTTACTTAGGAATCTTATTAGTTTGATGCAAACTTATCGGTTAAGTCAGACACCACTTTTAATCTTGGGCATTTAATAATTTGGTATAATATAACAATAAAAGAAAATGAGGTTAATTTTTGAAATATTTGATTGAGACTATTGGATGTCAAATGAATGTGTGTGAGTCAGAAACGCTTTCTAGCATGCTTTCAACTTACGGAATGGTACAGATAAATAATACATTAGATGCTGATATAATTATATTGAACACATGTTCAGTACGAGCGCAAGCAGAACAAAAGGCATTTTCTTACCTTGGAAGAGTAGAAGAGATTAAAAAACAAAAACCAAACATTAAAATTGTTGTAATTGGTTGTATGGCAGAAAGGTTAGGAACAAAAGTTAAAAAGCGTTTTAAAACTGTAGATTTAGTGCTTGGAGCAAAAGACATAGATAATTTTGCTTTAAAAATTCTGAATTTATGTAATTTTGAAAAAATAAGTAGCGATATTTTAATTAACAGATCATCAGAAATTGTAAGGTACATTACAATTATGAAAGGTTGCAATAATTTTTGTGCTTATTGTGTAGTCCCTTTTGTAAGAGGAAAAGAAATTAGTTTAGACAACAAAGGTATATTTGATAAATGTAAAGTAATGGTAAAAAATGGGACAAAAGAAATAATGCTTTTAGGCCAGAATGTGAATTCTTATAAATATAATTCGACAAATTTTGTATCTTTAGTTAAAAATATTTGTAAAATTGATGGACTAGAAAGATTAAGATTTATGACAAATCATCCCAAAGATTTAAGCGATGACTTGATAGATCTTATTGTTAGTGAAAAGAAAATTTGTCATCATATTCATTTACCAATGCAATCTGGCTCAAACAAAGTTTTAAAAGAGATGAATAGAAAGTATACTTATGAGCACTATTTAGAACTCGTAAATAATTTAAAAAACAAAATTCATGATATAAGTATAACAACAGATGTTATAGTCGGTTTCCCTGGTGAAACAGAAAAAGATTTTAACGATACTTTTAAGGCTGTAGAAAATATTCGTTTTGATGGTCTGTATGTGTTTAGATATTCGCCAAGACCTAGTACCAAAGCTTCAACCATGTTTGATGATGTGCCTTTAGAGGAAAAAAAGAGGCGGCACTCTATTATTTTAAATGCGTCAAATAAAATTTCTACTGAGATTGTCTCTTCTATGGTTGGTAAAACTTTTGAAGTTTTAGCTGAAGGTTTTAATTTTAATGTTTTAGAAGCAAGAACTAACAGTGGGCGTAAAGTTTTTATAAAAGATACAGACAAAGATTACATTGGAAAAATTTTTAAGGTGCAAATAAACGAGTCAAAAGTAAACTCGCTTTTTGGCAATATTGTATGAAAAAACTTGTTTATATAATACTTATAGTAGTTCTAATTACAATTTTTAGTATTTTGCAGGTATTAGGTTTATTTGAAAAAAACCCATACGATTATTATATACAGGAATATTCTAATAGTTTTAATGTTGACCCTATTTTAATAAAGGCTATTATGAAAAAAGAATCTAACTTAAATGTAAATGCTATTTCCAGTAAAGGTGCGGTTGGTTTAATGCAGTTAATGCCAAAAACTGCACGAGAAATATCAAAACAATTAAAAGTTCCAAATTTTTCTATTAGCTCTTTAAAAGAACCAAAAACAAACATTATGTTTGGTGTTTACTATGTGTCTAAACTTTTAAATTACTATAATAATAATTTAATCTTAGCTTTATCTGCATATAATGCAGGGATAGGTAATGTAGATAAGTGGTATAATAAACAAAAAACAGATTTTAAAATTAAAGATATACCATTTAACGAAACGAAAAATTATGTAAAATCAATAATATTTACTTATAAAGTATATAAATCTTTAAATTTTATTTTTTTTAAGGGAGCAGACAAATAAGTAATCTTTCTAACAAACTAACACCCTTAATGCAACAATATTGGGATATTAAGTCAAAGTATTCTGAAATGATTCTATTTTTTAGATTAGGTGATTTTTATGAAATGTTTGGCCAGGATGCATCAAAAGCTGCTCCTCTTTTAGACGTTGTATTAACTCAGCGTTCAGGTATTCCCATGTGTGGAGTACCATATCATTCGGCAAATTCTTATATTAGAAAGCTTATATCAAATGGTTTAAAAGTAGCCATTTGTGATCAACTTGAAGATGCCAAGATTTCAAACGGTATAGTAAAACGAGGAGTAACTAAAATTATAACGCCAGGTACTGTTTTAGATGATATACTTTTAGAATCAAAAGAAAATAATTTTTTAATGGCACTATATTTTGAAAATGTAAATGATTCTTTTTTTGTTGCTTTTGCAGACATATCTACAGGACAATTTTTTACATTAGAAACAACATTAAAAGCAATCACTACAGAAATATCAAAATATCATGTCAGTGAACTTCTTATATATTCAAATAATATTCAAAATAAGTATGTGCAAGATCTGGTTTCTAATATAAAAATACCTATTTCAAAGATAGATAATAACTTTTTTGACTATGAAAATGCTAAAAATACCATAGAAAAACTTTTTGCTTTTAATGCTGTAAAAAAGTTTGGCTTAAGTAAGAAAGGGACAGTTTGTGTATGCGGTGCTTTAGTTTCTTATATACAAGAAATGCAACCGCAAAGTGTTGGTATTTTTTCCAATATAAGGTATATTAGAAATTCAGATTTTATGTACTTGGATACTGTTGCAATAAAAAATCTTGAAATATTATCTTCTATGTGTAGCGGAAATCTTGAAAATTCTCTTCTTTGGGTAGTAGACTCTACAAAAACTGCTATGGGGGCAAGAACTTTACGTAACTGGATTATACAACCTCTTTTAGATATTGAAAAAATAAAAGATCGTCACAATGTTGTAAAGTTTTTTATAGATAACTCTAATGTTTGCAAAGATGTTATAGAAAATCTTAAAAGAATTTTAGATATTGAAAGAATAGCGGCAAGAATTTCTTCTCTAACTGTAAGTCCAAAAGATTTAATAGCATTAAAACATTCTTTGAAATTGGTAAATGAAATATCTAACATTATTAATTCTGTGCCTGGACTCCCTATTAATATTCCCAAAAACGAGCAAGTTATTAGCAAAATTTCTAATTTTATCGTAGAGGATCCTCCAATATCTTTAAAAGATGGAGGCGTAATCAGAAATGGAGTATCAGACAAATTAGACGAATTAAGGGAATTATCTACAGGCGTTAAAACGTATCTATCTAATATAGAAACCAAAGAAAAACAAGCAACAGGTATTAATAATCTTAAGATAGGGTTCACGTCTGTATTTGGCTACTATATAGAAATTACTAAATCCAATATTGCTTTAGCTCCAAAACACTATATCAGGAAACAAACACTTACAAATGCAGAGCGTTATATAACTGAAGAATTGAAAGCTTTAGAAGAAAAAATTTTATCTTCTCAAGAAAAAATTTTAATATTAGAAAATGAACTTTTTAATAATTTGAAACTAGAAATTATTTCATATTTGCAAGATATTTTAAAAACCTCACAAATTGTTGCTAAAATAGATATTTTTTGTAGTTTTGCTAAAGATGCTTTAGAACATAATTATATTTGTCCTATAATAACAAATACACAAGAACTTTATATTAAAGATGGCAGACATCCAGTGGTTGAACGAATTCTAAAAAATGGCGAGTTTGTATCTAATGACGTTAGTTTTAACGAAAATTCAAAAATCATCATCATTACAGGTCCTAATATGGCCGGTAAATCAACTTATTTGAGACAAACTGCACTTATTGTTATAATGGCACAAATTGGTTGTTTTGTCCCTGCACGAGAAGCTAAAATCGGCGTTATAGATAGGATTTTTACAAGAATAGGAGCAGGCGATAATCTTGCAGGTGGCCAATCTACATTTATGATAGAAATGTCTGAAACAGCAACGATACTAAACAAATATACTCAAAAAAGTTTAATTATTTTCGATGAGGTTGGCAGAGGAACTTCCACATACGATGGAATGTCTATAGCTTGGTCTATAATAGAGTTTTTTGCAGATGCTAAAAAGGAAGCTAATAATGGTGTAAAAGTGCTTTTTGCAACACATTATTTTGAACTTACAGATTTATCAAACACTTTTAGTGGTATAGTAAACTATAATGTTAGCGTCAAAGAATATAATGGCGATCTTGTATTTTTACATAAAATAATTAAAGGTAGTGCAGATAAATCTTATGGTATACACGTTGCAAAAATTGCTGGTATTCCAATTAAAGTTATAGATAGAGCGTATAAAATTTTAAATAAGTTAGAAGCAAATCACCAAATAATTTCTAAAACTAACACAGATAGTCAAATGGACTTTTTTATTATTGGCGGCAAAAATAGTTTAGTTCAAGAAGATTCAAAAATTCTACAAGATTTACGTAATGTAGATCTTGATGCTTTAAGCCCAACAAAAGCTTTAAAGATACTATCTGATTGGAAAGAAAAATATAACTAAGAGTTTTTTTGTGTCTATAAACATTTTGTCTCAAGAAACAATTAACAAAATAGCTGCAGGTGAAGTTGTAGAGCGTCCTTTAAGTGTAGTTAAAGAGTTAGTAGACAACTCTTTAGATGCACTTTCTTCGTCTATAATAGTGGAAATAGAGCAATCAGGTAAAAAGTTTATAAGAGTACAAGATGATGGATTTGGTATGGACAAAACTGATTTGGAGCTTTCCGTAATGCGGCATGCTACAAGCAAGATAGCAAATTTTAATGATCTATCTTACATACATTCTTTTGGTTTTAGAGGAGAAGCCCTAGCATCTATAGCAGCTGTTTCAAACCTTGAAATAAAAACTAGAAGAAGAGGCGATGTTTCTGGTTGGAAGCTTTCAGTAAAAGGTAACAAAGGTATAGAAGTTTCCCCATCCTCTTTGGCTGAAGGTACTATAACGGAAGTTAAAGATTTATTTTTTAATGTGCCTGTAAGATATAAATTTTTAAAAAGTGATGTCACAGAACGAACAAAGATCATAAGCACTTTAGAAGAAATTGCTCTAGCTAATAAAGATGTCTCTTTTAAAATGGTTTCTGAAAACAAAATAATTTTTTCTACTGTAAAAACAGATAAAACAATAAATAGAATTTCAGATGTTTTAGGTAAGGATTTTGCACAAAAACTGCAAAATGTCAGCGCCACTTTTGAAACAGTTTCTTTAAACATATATTTTACAGGTAGAGACAATGCTTTACAAAACAAAAAATATCAATATCTTTTTGTAAATTCTAGAGCTGTAAATTTTCCTAAATGGCTTATACATTGTATAAACCAATCTTACAAAGAGTCTATCGCGCATGACAAATATCCTGGAATTTTACTTTATATTAATATAAAGCCTAGTGAGATTGACGTTAATATTTCTCCAACCAAAAAAGAGATAAAGTTTGCTAATGAAAGTGCAATGTATGACATAGTGTATAAAACTTTAAAAAATGCTTTAGTTTCACAACCTTACTCCTATATGCCTGGCGTTACACCTACCAATAAAAGTCAAGAAAATATCAGTTTAGAAACAAATAATGTAAGCGTGAGCACAGCTCCAAAAAACTCTTTTTATGATAATAAAAATATGTCAAAACCTGATTATATTCAAGAACCTAAAATAGAGTATGGAAAGGCTTCCTTCCCTAAAAAAAATTATACCATTGACAACTATGTAAATGTATTTGCCAAACAAAAACCTTTTTTAGTTAACAATAAATTTGATAACAATATAAAAGTTTTAGGACAAGCTTTCAACACATATGTAATTGTTGAAAATGAAGGCAATTTATATATTTTTGACCAGCACGCAGCAGCAGAAAGAGTAAAATACGAATTATATCTTTCTCAAATAAAAAATAGTTCTATAAAAAAACAAGCGCTACTTATGCCTGAAAATATAAGTTGTTCTAAAAGTGAGTCACAAACTATAAAAGCAAATATAAACTTGCTTAGAAATATAGGAATAGATATAGAAGAGTTTGGAGACAACTTTTTTAGGATAGCCGCTTATCCTGCGCTCTTAGGAGACATAGAAGTTGAACCTATTGTAAAAAATATAGTTGCAGGCATGGAAGATTTTAAAAACATAGAAATATCACAAAAAAGAGATAAAATTATACGTTTTGCATGTAGAGCAAGCATAAAAGCAGGAGACAGCATTTCTTTAACAGAAATAAAAAAGTTAATTGATGATCTTTTCCAATGTGAATATCCTTTCACTTGTCCTCATGGAAGACCTACAGCATATAAAATTTCACTCAACGATTTAGAAAAGTTTTTTAAGAGAAAATAATGGATATTGCAGATATCTCTTTTTCTAGATTGCTAGACATAGTTGTTATTTCCGGCCCTACAGCAAGTGGGAAAACAAAAATGGCTGTTGAGTTTTGTAAAAAGTACAATGGTGAAATTATTTCTTGTGATTCAAGACAAGTTTATAAGTATTTGGATATAGGCACAAATAAAGAAGGCACTTTTTTAGAAAATAGTGTCAGAAAAGTAGATGGCGTTTTACAACATTTAACTGATATTGTCACTCCAGATAAAAGTTACAGTGTAGACGAATTTAAAACCCAGGCAGATTCAAAAATAAAAGAAATACAAAATAAAGCTAAAATTCCAGTTGTAGTAGGGGGAACTGGTTTATATATTAAAGCTTTGCTCTATGGTCTAGACGACATGCCTAAAACAAACGAAACTTTAAGAGTGCAATTAAAAAAACTTTCTCAAGATAAGTTATATGATGAACTTATGAAGTTAGATATAGAATCTGCAAAAAAAAACAAGTCAAACCCGCAAAGACTTATTAGAGCTTTAGAGATAAATATTATTTCAGGTAAAACTGTAAAAGAACACGTTAAGCCAAAAAAAAAGCGTTATAATTTTAAACACTTTAGTATCGTTGTGCCGATAGAAAAACTTTATAGTAGAATCAATAACCGTTGTAAGTACATGATAGAAAATGGAATGATAGACGAAACTAAAAAAGTTTTAAGTTTAGGATTTGGTAAAGAATGTCCAGCTTTAAGTAGTATAGGTTATAGACATATTGTAAAATATTTAGATAAGCAAATTTCCAAAGAAGAAATGATTTTAGAATTTTCTAAAGATACAAGACATTATGCTAAACGTCAAAATACTTGGTTTAGAACACAAAATGTTCAAAACGATATAGGATTTATCTATGGACGATAAAACACTTGCAAAACATGCAGGCCAAACTGCTTTTGGTACAGTTTGTTCAAGAATTTTAGGATATATAAGAGACATGCTGGTTGCAAACTTGTTTGGCGTTGGCATGTTTGCAGATGCTTTCTATGCAGCTTTTAGGATACCTAATCTTTTTAGACGCATGTTTGGAGAAGGGTCATTTTCTGCGTCTTTCATACCAGTTTTTAGCCAATATCTACATACTAAAGATAAAGAAGAAACCCTAAAGTTTCTAAACGCAATATTTACAGTTCTACTTCTTATTCTTATAATAATATCTATTCTTGGCATGTTGTTTTCTCCAGCGCTTACAAAGATAGTAGCATGGGGATTTTCTGACACCCCAGAAAAAATGAAAATAACGATAGAACTTACACGTTTAATGTTTCCTTTTATAGTATTTATATGTTTAGCTGCTTTCCTTTTGGCAATACTTAACACATTACACTCATTTTTTATACCTGCACTTGCGCCCACTTCTTTAAGCGTGTCGGAAATTTTTTATCTATTGTCTATTGCGCCATTAATTTCTCCTGAAAACCAAATTAAAGGTCTTGCATTAAGTGTCATACTAGGAGCTGCTTTACATTTTTTTGTTCAATACCCTAAACTTAAAAGTCTTGGTTGGCGTCTAAATTTTAAAATTAACTTAAAACATCCTGGGATAAAACAAATAGCCTTGCTTATGATTCCTTCATTAATTGGACTTTCTGTAGATCAAATAAATGCTTTTGTAGATAACATTTGTGCTTCTTTTTTAGGCAATGGTCCTGTATCTGCATTGTATTATTCTAATAGATTAATGCAGATGCCATTAGCTGTTTTTGGGCTTGCTTTTGCCACAGCATCACTACCTGCAATGTCAAAGGCTTATGCAAAAAAAGATATTGTAACACTTAAAAATTCGCTTAATTATTCAATAAGATTTACAATTTTTACTTTAATGCCTGCAACTATTGGGCTTATGGTTATAGGGTTACCAATAGTAAAACTTTTATTTGAACATGGCAAGTTTAATGCTTTAGGTTCTATTATGACAAACAAAGCTTTGTTTTTTTATTCTTTAGGACTTCCTGCTTATGCTATATCTAAAATTTTTGCTAACGCATTTTATTCTTTTCAAGATACAAAAACACCTGTAAAAACCGCCATATTTTCAATGATTGTACATGTGGTTTCCTGCATTGTTTTAATGACCCCTATGGGTGTTAGCGGACTTGCTTTTTCTACAGCAATTTCATCTTATTTTAACTTTATTATATTGGCCGTTTTTTTAAGAAAACGTATAGGCAATATAGGAACTAAGCATATATTAGTTTCTTTTTTAAAATCTTTTATAGCATCTATATGTACAGGTATTGTAGCTTGGCATGCAAGTAAAGTTTCAACCAGTTTGTTTTTGTCTGTACCAATTGCTATATTGTCAGGAGTCGTTGTATTTATGATAGTTTCATATATTTTAAAATCTGAAGAACTTAAATCGTTTAAGTATATCTTTCTAAAAAAATAAAACGTTATGAAGGATTTTAAATATAAAGAATTAAAAGAAATCCCTAAAGTTCCTGGCGTTTATATAATGAGAGACGCTTTAGGAAACATCATATACATAGGTAAAGCAAAAAGTTTAAAAGATAGGTTATCTTCCTATTTTAACGCAAATGTAGACTCTAAAGCTACTACAATTATAACTGCGATGCGTAAAGTAGATTATATTTTATGTACTTCTGAAAGGGAAGCTTTGCTCGTTGAAAGGGAACTTATAAGTAAAGTAAAACCTTATTTTAACTCTATGTGGAAGGATGATAAATCTTATCCATATATAAAATTTTCAATTAAAGAAGACTTTCCTCGTTTAACATTTACAAGAAAAAAACTTAAAGATGGTGCTTTATATTTTGGTCCATATCCTCAGCTTTTGTACATAAAAAAGTTTATAAGGTGGCTTATAAAACTTTTCAAAATTCGTCCATGTAAATTAGAATTCAGTGAACAAGCTCTTCCTGAAGAAAAAAAGGTTAAATCTTGTATCTATTATCATACTCAAATGTGTTATGGGCCATGTTTAGGAGTAATTACCTCTAAGGATTATAAAGATAAAACTAAAAATATAGAACTGTTTTTAAATGGCAAATTTAAAAAACTTAAAACAGACTTAGAGATGCAAATGTCTAATTTAAGCAATTGTATGCTTTATGAAGATGCTAGGGAAATAAGAGACAGGCTTTATGCTATTAAAAGTATGGCTCAAAGAGTTATGATTAGCGAAATTAATAAAGATGAAATAAATCAATCTATAAAAAGGGCAGACAGTATAAACGAACTTAAAAAAGTTTTACATTTACACAAACTACCTGCGATAATAGAAGGTTTTGATAATTCAAATATTCAAGGAACAAACGCAGTAGCGTCTATGGTGAGATTTCATAACGGTTTAGCTGATAAGAAAAATTATAGAAGATTTAAAATTAAAACTGTTATAGGAGCAGATGATTTTGCTAGTATGAAAGAAGTGGTTTTTAGAAGATATTCTTATTTGGTTAGAAAAAATGAAATATTCCCCGATTTAATTTTAATTGATGGGGGTAAAGGGCAACTAAATGCTGCTGTAAGCGCATTAGAAGAATTACAAATAAAAGTACCTATTCTATCTCTAGCCAAAAGAAATGAAGAAATTTTTTTGCCAAACAAAGATAAAGCTATACTATTAAGCAGACATTCTCAAGGCTTAAAACTTTTACAATCTGTAAGAGACGAAGCTCATAGATTTGCAATAAGTTATCACCGTAAATTAAGAGAAAGGAGTTTTAATTTATCATGAAAAAGATACCACAAGATATTATTAAACAAATGGACAAATATCCTAGTTTTTATGTAAAAACCTGGAAAGCTTGTTTTAATATCCCGCCGGGAAAAACTTTAACTTACAAACAAATTGCAAAAATTGTAGGGTCTCCCAAATCTGCTAGAGCAGTAGCCTTAGCTTTAAGCAAAAATCCATTTGCGCCAACAATTCCATGCCATAGAGTTATAAGAACTGATGGTGCCATGGGTGGGTATTCTGCAAAAGGTGGGGTAAATAAAAAAATTAAAATGCTTAAATATGAAAAGGAAACTGGTAAAAATGCTTCGCTGGATATGTGATGATAAAAAAGATGCTATAACAAATATGTCTTTAGATGAGGCTATATTCAATAATTACAACAATAACCCCGTTCTAAGAACGTATTTATGGGACGGACGTTATACTACTATTGGGTATTTTCAAAAAGCTAAAGAAATAAAGCAAACTAATTTTGTTAGACGCTTTACCGGAGGTCTTACAGTAAACCACAAAAATGATATATCTTACTGTTTTATAGTTTCTTCTATTTGTTGGGATGTGTATAATGAAGTTAAAACATACAAAAATATACACTTAGCAATAAAAAGTGCTCTTAAGATACTAAATATTAACCCTCAAATATTAAGTTGTAAAGGGGAAAATATAAATAATATGTGTGTTGATAGTTTTTGTGAAAATGATTTATTTTTAAACAATAAAAAAATTGTAGGATCTTGCTTAAGACGACGTTTAAACAAAGTTATAATACAGGGATCAGTTCATTTAAAATTAAACGATCTAGACAGAAGTACTTTTACAAAACATTTTGCTAAAAATTTAGCTAAATACTTAAATACTAAAACACAAAAAGATTATTTCTATAACAAAGAAATAGAGACTGCAAATATACTTGCAAAAGAAAAATATTCTACAAAAAATTGGAATAATAAATTTTAATGTTTAGGAACTAATAATGAACGAAATTAATACTGATTTTTTAAAACAGTGTATATTGACACTTGAAAAATCTTATGAATACTTAAAAAAAAGTAAAGAAAACTCTATAGAATTTGAAATGTATCGTAACTCTCTTGTTAAATCTTTTGAAATGACTTTAGAACAAAGTGGTAAACTTTTAAGAAAAAAAATTACTCCTTACTTTGCAACAAAAAAAGCAGTAAATGCTTTAACTTTTAAAGATTTATTCCGCCACGCTGCAGCGTACAACTTATTAACAGAAAACGATGTTACCAGATGGTTTAAATATAGAGACAATAGGAATAATACTGCTCATGATTATGGACAGAAATTTGCCCAAGAAACGTTAAATTTGATTGAGGGTTTTTTAGAAGATGTAAAAAAATTAAAGGAAATTATCGAAAATGGTTGATATTTTTATCAAAAAAAAACATTTAGATGAACTCATTTCAATAATAAAAAAAATGTACCCAAATTCTGTTGTTTGGGCCTATGGCAGCAGAGTAGGATACAATATAAAAAATGTATACGAATCTAGTGATCTAGATTTAACGATTAAAGAATTTGGACAAAAAAAACATAACATCGGACAATTTAAAGAAGCTTTGAAAAATAGCAGCATACCATTTATAATTGATGTGTCAGTTTTTGATAATTTGCCAATTAGTTTTCAAAATGAAATTAGAAAGCAATATATAGTTATTTATAATGGTAACCAATAAGTCCTATTGAAAGTCTACCGGCTTGTCAATTTTATAAAACCTTAATGGTCAATTCAGGAGTTAATAATGAACGAAATTAATACTGATTTTTTAAAACAGTGTATAATTGAGGCCTTTGAAAAAGTGTTTTCAAGATTATAGTTTTGAGATTAGGTACGGGAAAGAACTGCTAACACATCTAGCTCTCAATCTAAAAGATGTCTTAACATTTGTTTAGGCTCATTAGTGTTTATACACTTTATAAATTTCTGTTTCTTCAAAAGAGATTTCTGTTATATTTGAATCTTTTAATTCAAATATAGTTGCATGAGGATATGCAAGCACAATTGGAAAAAGTGTTACAATAATAAATTGAGAATTTTGTTTAACTAATTCATCTATTTTAACTAATAAAGACCTTTGTCTTGATGGCGACAATGCAGCTTCTGGCTCATCAAGTATATAAAGACCGTTTCCCCAAAATCTCTCTTGAAATAGTGTAAAGAAACTTTCACCGTGGGATTGTTCATGTAAACTACGACTTCCATATGATTTTTGCCCATCAATATTTGAAGCAACATTATAAAAACTCTCTGCCCGCAAAAAGTAACCATCTTTAGGAAAAGCCGATTTTATTATTTTTATATGTTTAAACAATTCAGATTCAGTATTGCGAGTTGCAAAATTAAAATTTTGCGAACCGCCTTCAGCATTAAATCCAAAACATATAGCAATAGCTTCAATTAATGTGGATTTTCCAGAACCATTTTCACCTACAAAAAACACAACATCTTTATTAAATACTATTTTGTTGCCAGACAGTAAATATTGAACAACAGGCAAATTGTAAAGATAGGAACTCTTTTCCAGTCCGTGAGTAAGTATATTGAACTTCCTTTATGTATGTATGTATCTACGTTCCCGTTCCATTTATATTACCAAAAAAGGATCTGATTCATGACAAAGACAGATAACAATCCCAGTTCTTATTTTCAATTTAACTGCTATATAATATCATTTTTTGAAGGGATAGGAGTCTTTCTAAGCTCTTATTGCTAAGCTTTTGTATAATTTGATAAAATAAAAAAAATGACGATTTCAAATTTAGAAGAGATTAAATGTCCTAAAAGCCATACTTTCCAAACACAATTACTTTCAGCGATAAGTGTCTCTGATAACTATGAACTCAAAGAAGCTTTAATTGCTGGAGAAATAAATCTTGTTACATGCCCAGAATGTGGGCAAATGTTTTATGCTGAATGTTTTATCCTCTATCACGACAGTCAAAATGAGCTTATATCTTTTGTATATCCCCGAAGTTTTCAAGAGCAAGCAACACAATGCGTGGCTAAAATGAAAAAGGAATTTAAACTAGCTTTGGAAAATTTTAATGACAAAAATAAAATTACTTATGAACCAGTATTGCTGTTTGGTATAGAAGATGAGGAAGCTATTTTAATACATTTAGCTAGCAATCTTAAGCTAAATATTGTAAAAATAACTCCAAGTATTGCTAGAAAGTTAGCTATACCAAAACTTATGCCTTTTTATAAAAACAGTCAAGATTTCAGTGAAAAATCTTTACTTTCAGGTTTAGAAGATCTAATAAAACATAATCCAAATCTTGAACATTATATTGATTTTTTTAAAAGATATCAAAATATAAAAATATGTTTACAGAAATAACCAAGGCTATCGAGTAAATATGGTGAGGTTTTTTCCACTTTCTCTTACTATTATAATCTTTTTTGATTGTGCATTTGCTAGTTTAAAAATTACTGAAATTTCAACGAAAAACAACAAATTTAGTATAACTTTAAACAATAGTATTCAAATTTTAAATGTAGAGCTACAAGATAATGAATTAAAATTTCCAATATACAAATCAAAAAATAAACAATACAAACAGATTTTCGTATTAAAAAGAGATTTTAAAGCATATTTAAAAGATTCTTTGCTAAAAAACAAAGTTTTTAACAATATTGGAAGTATATCCTCCTTTAACATCAACAAGTTATATAAGTTAAAAAATAATACTACTGTTAGAGCTTTTGCTTCTGTAATTTTCGATAATGAAATTGAGGTAGAGTGTCGTATAATGCAAGGGAAAAGTGGCTTATGGATAGCCTGGCCCAGTACTAAAATTAACAACAAATGGGTTAAAAATTTTAAATTTGTAAATAAAAGTTTACAAAAAGAAGTTGAAACAAAACTGATTGTCGACTATACTAGGAGTTATGAAAAATGATTCTTTAAAAAATTCTAAGATTAAACATATATTGAAAGTGTGCTTCCCTATTATTCTGGGAGTATTCTTTATTGTTTGGGCGTTGATTTTACCTAATAATATCCTTATAAATTTTCCTATAATAACACTACCAATAATAGCTTTATGTTATTTTTTTAAAAGTAATTATGCTAGAACCATAACTTGCTTAGCTGTGGTTGTAGCATTTATATATACTATGGCTTTTGTTGTTAACTCAGCAGAATTTCCCATACTTATTCGTTTTCGATCTAGGTTAGTTTCTTTTGAATGTATAGCTCTTATATTGTTATATATAATTTTTGAAATGTACCAAAATAGGTATAAAAAAATTGAAAATAAATTGCTAGCTGAAAACAATAATATTTTACTTGATATAATGTTAAAAAAGAACAAAATTTTAAAAAACAATCTAGAGATAAAAAAACTGTCCAAAAGAATTGAAAATTTTGTTAATCTTGGTAATATTATACAGTCTTTTCAGGTATTTTCTAATGAAAATGACTTATTTTTAAAGATTGAAGATAGAGCTATTAATTTTATGGGTAAAGGAAGTTGGAAACTACAAAAATATAAAGAAGATGATACTTTTGCAAATTATATAATAAAGGAAAATACGGCTTTAATAGTAAATGATTTAGCTAAGGACGAACGCTTTAATATAAAAAACAGTAAAAAAAAGTCTATACTAGCTGTTAGGATAGCAGTTAATGGTATGTTTTGGGGAACTATAGAAGGATTTTCATATATAAACAATTTTTTTTATAATGAAGATGTAGAAAAGTTATCTCTATTTTCGTTAAGCATAAGCAAAATAATTGACAATTATTACTTATATGAAAAACTTAGAACTCTTGCTATTACTGATGACATCACAGGATGTTATAGACAAGATTTTTTTAAAGAACGGCTTAACGAAGAATTAAAGAGAGCAAAAATAAGCAAGGTACCTTTAACGCTTGGTATTTTAGATATAGATTTTTTTAAAAGTATTAATGACAGCTATGGACATATAGCAGCAGATTCAGTTTTACGACAACTTGTATCAATTTTACGTTCAATATTTAGAGAAGCAGATATTATTGCTAGATATGGTGGTGATGAATTTTCCTTTATAATGATAAATACTAATGCTGATGATGCTTTGAAAATACTAGAAAAAGTAAGATTGTCTATAGAAAAAACAAAATTTTACTTACCGTTAGAAAAATTTTCCCCTGTTAGTATAAACATAACTGCAAGTTTTGGTTTTGTATCGCTAACTAAACAAAACGTTAACTTAAACATTGAAGAGTGTATAGAAAATTCTGATAAAGCTCTTTATAAAGCAAAAAAATTAGGAAGAAATAGAATTGAAAAATATAACTATTGATAAAAGAATACTAAAATTAATATATATAATTCTTATAGTAGTATGTTTGTATTTTGTAGTACCGTCTTTTGGTGGTGCCATTATAATATGGGTAAGCTTTATGGTTTTAGTGGGCTTTTATTATTCATTATACTTTACAAGCTCTATTATTTTTTCTTCAATCCTTGCATGTTGTATCCTTATGTTTATTGCAAGAAATTTTTCCTTCATGTCATTTTTGATGTGCTTAATTTTTATTTCTTTGATACCATTTCCATATTATGTAAATATAAAATTAAGAAAATTAAAAACAAACTTAATCAAAAAAAGAGATGCATTAAAAAATGAGTATGGAGAAGTTTTTATAGAATATCAACAATCTATAAAAACAAAAAAAGAATATGAAGAAGACATGCAAAGATTATCTAAATTATATGCTTTAGATGCTAAATTATCTACAATTACATCAAAACAAGAATATGTAAATTTAATTTTAGACTTTTTTAGTCAAGACTATGGGGTTTTTGGTGGAGCTATCTTAGAAAAAGTTTCGTCTGGATGGAAAAAACTATCTGTTTCTGGCATTTTACAAGGCAATGATTTAGCTTCTTTTATAGAATCCATTAAATTAACTAATAATGAAACTATCTGTTATGCTATAGATAACAAAGAATTTAATAAACAGTACTTTAGCATTTTATATTTTCCAATGCTTATTGAAAGTAATGTATTAGGTTGTATGTTTATTGTTATAAAAAAAGATTTAGAAGCAAAATATATAAAAGATGGCTCTATTTTTGCTTCTCACTTTGCTTTAGGTTTAAAAAGAACAAATATCTTTAACGATATAAGACAAAAATCAAGAATTGATTCTTTAACTGGTCTACTATTAAGATCTTACTTTCTAGAGAAATTAAAATCTGAAATTCAAAGAACTAAATACTATGAAGATAGGTTTTATATTTTGATGGTGGATTTAGACAACTTCAAAAATGTAAACGATAAGTATGGCCATTTAATCGGCGATAAAGTTCTAATAGAAATTACTAAAGTTATTCTGTCTTGTGTAGGAAATGATAGTTTGGTTGGCAGATATGGAGGTGATGAGTTTATAATATTTGTCCCCAATTTACCTAAAAAAGAAATTTTACTTATAGCAAATAACATTAATAAATCTTTAAAAAATAATTTCTTTGAAGAAAATAATGAAAAATTTAACGTTACAGCAAGTATTGGGATAAGTTGCAATTCAAAAGATAACTTAGAAGTAAACGCAATAATTAACACTGCTGACGTTGCATTATATAAAGTAAAAAATAATGGAAGAGAGAGTGTAGTATTTTACAAAGACTTATAAAAATAATTATAAAATTTGATTAACCACATTTTTTTAAGTATAATTTGCCCTCGAAAAATAAATTTAAAAGGTTATTTATAATTATGTTCAAAACTAAACTAGAAAACATAGTTTTATATGGTACTGTAGCGTTATATTTTTTTATAGCTATATCTTTTTATCTTGGCACTTATGACTCTGCCCAAATAAAAATTACTATTTTCCACGTTGGTGGACTTTTTATTATTATGTCTTGGATTCTTCTAAAATTAGAAGAAGGTAATTTGTCACTATTAAAGAAAAATTTTATTTATATATTCCCATTGATTTTATTTTTGTGTTCTGGAATATTTTCGCTCGCCTGTTCGCCATTTAAGCTTGCAAGTTTAAATGATTTTACTAAAAGGTTTATATACTCTGGCCTTGTTTTTGTTTTAATAGATCAATTTAACGATGATAAAAAAATTTTAACATTAAAAAATTGGATTTTAGCAGCAACTATTACAGTGTGTTCTTATGGTATAGCTCAAATATTGGACTATTATGTTATACCAGGCTTTGACCCATTTACGTGGAGACGAGCTTTTGGCAATAGAATTATGTCTACTTTTGGTAACCCAAACTTTTTTGGTGATTTTTTAATTGTTGTGAACCCTATAGTACTTGCATTGTGTATGTATAAAAAAAATGTTTTTTTATTTTTTTTATGGCTAGCAATTGTGTTGTGTACTTATAATACAGGTTCTAAAGGTGCTTGGATTGGTTTTGCGACAGGCCTTTTTGTGTTTTCAGTGATATATATTCTTATATTTTTGCGTCATAAATTAAACAAAAAAAATATTATAATTAGCTCTATTGGTTTGTTTATTGGCTTATCAATTTTTGGTTTTGGTACATACCGAAAAACTTTAGAAAGGACAGATAGTGCTTCTTTTAGAGTCTTTACTTGGCTTTCTACATGGGAAATGATAAACACACATCCCTTTTTAGGTACTGGTATAGGCACTTTTTACTTAACTTACCCTTCATGGAGAAGACCTCAAATATTTTTTATTGAAGAGAAACACAATACAGAAACTGACCACCCAGAAAATGAATATTTAGAAGTTTGGTATGAAGAAGGAATAGTAGGTATATCAGTATTTTTAACCCTTATAATTTTAATTCTTGTTGTTGGTTATAAAAATATAACATTTTTACATTCAAATAAAAGTACTAAAGAGCTACCTATTTTATACCTTCAATTAGGTGTAACTTCTGCGTTTACGGCGCAACTTGTACATGATAGTTTATGTGTATCTTTAAGATTTGTTTCTTCTGGAGTTATGCTATGGCTATTAATAGGACTAACTTTGGCTATCGCTGTAAGAATTAGAATTTTAAATGAAAAAAATAATTTTGATAATGTAAATGTTCTAAAAAAACCAGTTAAAATTTTACTGCAAATAATTGTCGCAATTATGTTTTCGATAGCTATAGCCTTTACGTTTAGGTTTTTTATTGCAGATTATCTAAACGTTAGAGCTATAGGTCTTTCAAAATCTTTAAACTTTGGAGATGCTATAGCTACATTTGATAAAGTAAATAAGTATAATCCGTCATTTGTAATGCCCATGTATTTTAAAACAAGCGCTTATATTGAAAGATGGAAAGCAGGTGATCCATTAAAAGCAGAGCAAGCTTTTAAAGATCTATGGACTATTGCTCCAAATTATGTGCAGTCAAAGTATATTGCAGGTACAATGTATGAAAAGCAAATATTGTCGCATATGGATCTTATAAACGATTATATATCTAAGGGGAAATCCAAAAATATTATAGAATCTCAACAAAAGAAACTTGTTAACGCTTTTTATAATGCTGTAAAATACTATAGACAATATATTGAAATAGATCCAATATACCCTATAACTTATTATGCCCTTGCTAGCCTATATGTAAAAACGGGCAACTTTGGTGAAGCTGAAAAAATTTTAAAATCACATTTAGAATACCCACAAAACTTACTAAATCCTCCGCACAATTTTTGGGTAGAAGATTGGTCTCAAAGACGTAAAGCAGAATACTCTCAAACATATATGCACCTTGGTAAACTATACACTCATATGGGTAAACCTATAGATGCAAAAAAGGCTTATAAAAAAGCTTTAGACTTGAATTCTTCTAATTTAAATGCTAAACTTGCTTTAGATAAACTCGACAAACCAACATAACTAAAAAACAGGTGTAAAGGTATTTATAAAAGATGCAAATTAGTCCTGATGTATTATTTTCTATAGCTAGTTTTTCTATAACAAACACAACTATTACTACTTTGATTACAGATATCGTCATCATTGTAATTGTTATATTAGCTACTAAAAAAATATCTTTAAAACCAAAAGGCACTCAAAATGTTGTCGAAACTGTTATAGATTACTTTAAGGAAACAGCTGAAAGTATTGCTGGCAGCAGGGCTTCTTTTATATACCCTTGGGTGGTATCATTTTTTTTATTTATATTAATTTCAAATTTAGTGGCACAAATTCCAGGTTTTGAATCCATAAGATTTCATTCACTGTCCTCTGGAGAGTACGGAGTACCTCTTTTAAGAGCTGCAACAAGTGACTTAAACTTGACTTTAGCACTTGCAGTTGCTTCTGTTGTAACAGCTCATTTCTTAAGCATTAAACATACTGGTATAAAAGGTTATTTAATAAGATTTCTTAGTTTAAAAATGTTCCCTATACTTTTGTTTGTAGGTATATTAGAATTTGTAAACGAGCTTGCAAAATTTATATCTTTTTCTTTCCGTCTATTTGGAAATATCTTTGCAGGGGAAAAAGTTATGGCAACAATGTACGGAATGTGCCCATTTGTATTACCTCTTCCTTTTATAGCCTTAGAGCTTATGGTAGCACTTATACAAGCAATAGTATTTGCAATGCTAACTATGACATTTATGCATATAATGACAGATAAGTCTCACTAATTTTTAATGTAGTAAAGGAGAAAAAAAATGACAGTTACAGGTGGAATAATCATTGCAATAGGCGGTTTTGGCCCGGCGTTGAGTATAGGTTGGATAGGAACAAAAGCTGTTGAAGCAATAGGTCGCAATCCAGAAGCTGCAGGTAAAATAATGGTTAATATGCTTATTGCTATGGCTTTTGCTGAGTCTATAGCAATTTACTCTCTTATTTTAGCATTCTAAAGTTATAACAAGAGATAAAAATGGAAATAATACAAAAATTTGGACTTGAAACAAAATTATTTTTATTTCAACTCGTTAATTTCTTAATCATTGTATTTATTCTTAAAAAGTTTTTATTTGCTCCTTTAAGAAAGGTGTTTGACGAGAGAAAGCGTAAAATAGAACAATCTTTACTAGATGCAGAAAATGCTAAAATAGCTTTAGATAATGCTAGTCAAGAAAAAAGAAAAATATTATCTGAAGCTAAACTAAATGCAGAAAAATTAGCTTCTTCTGTCAAAATTACTATTGAAGAAGAAAAACAAAAAGCTACTTTAGAAGCAAAACAACAATTCCAGACAATTCTAGATGAAGCAAAACGTCAAGCTAGTTTAGAATTTGACAATATTTCTAAGCAACTTGGAAAAATGTCCATAAATTTATCAGAAAAAGTGCTAGCAAAAGTTTTGTCTGACTTATTTAATGAAGAAGAAAAACAAAAGCTTATGTCACGCGCTTTGGAAAAAATAGATGAAAAGATCACAATTTAGAGAACTTACAAAATCGATTATAAAATATGATGAGTTATCTGAGAAAGACTTGAAATGGATTACTTCAACTTTTTCTAGAAAAGAACTTAAGTTGTTTAGGATGTTGTTGTCTAAAGAAATTAAAGATAATAATGTTTCGGTAAGTTTTGCTGGAAATTTAAGCGATATAAATAAAAACAAGTTTTTAGAAATGTTTCCAAACAAAAAAGTCACTTTTAATAGAGAGGATGAGTCTTTGATAGGAGGTGTTTGTTTGGAATATGGAGATTTTGTTTTGGATTGTAGTGTAAACGCAACAGTAAAAAGAGTTTTAAATGTAATAAAAGAGAGATTGTAATGAAACCAGAAGAAATTATACAGAAAATAGAAAAAGAATTGTATTCTAATCAAACTAATCCTGAGCTTGTAAATTTTGGAATAGTTGAATCTGTAGGCGACGAAATCGTTAAAGCTTCCGGGCTTTCTAATGCTGGCTATTATGAAGAAGTAGAATGTGAGGAAGGCTCAATAGGTTTTGTTTTAAATATTGACGAGGATTTTGTCTCTATAGTTTTACTTAAAAATTCTGGACATGTTGTACGCGGAATGAAAGTTAAAGCTACAGGTAAAGTTTTAAATGTTGCTGTCTCAGAAAAACTTATAGGGCGCGTTGTAAACACGTTAGGTGAACCGTTAGATGGAACAGAATTAAAGCATGAAAAGCCTGTATTTTACCCTGTAGAAAAAATAGCTCCCGGTATTATACATAGAAGTCCAGTTGACACACCTTTAAAAACAGGTATTAAAGCTATTGACGCTATGACGCCAATAGGCAGAGGACAAAGAGAACTAATAATAGGCGACAGAGGTACAGGGAAAACAGCTATAGCTATCGACACTATAATAAACCAAAAAAAATGCGACATGAGTCTAAAAAGAGTAATTTGTATATATTGCTCTATAGGGCAAAAACAGTCCAATTTAGCTTCTATTGTTGCAAAATTAAAAGACGAAGGTGCATTAGATTATACAATTGTTGTTGCAGCAACAGCTTCTGAACCTGCTTCTATGCAATATATAGCTCCGCTTGCTGCATGTGCAATAGGTGAATATTTTATGGACAAAGGTGAAGATGTTTTAGTAATTTATGATGATTTAACTAAACATGCTTGGTCTTATAGACAACTTGCGCTTTTAATTAAAAGACCTGCTGGTCGTGAAGCATACCCGGGCGATATCTTCTATTTACATTCAAGACTTTTAGAAAGAGCTTCCAGAATGTCAGATAAAAATGGTGGTGGGTCTCTTACAGCTCTTCCAATCATTGAAACGCAAGGTAATGATTTGTCAGCATATATACCAACTAACGTAGTTTCCATTACAGACGGTCAAATATATTTAGAAGCAGATTTGTTTAATGCAGGTATTCGCCCAGCTATAAACGTAGGCCTTTCTGTTTCTCGTGTAGGAGGAGCTGCCCAAACTAAATCTATGAAGCAACTTGCAGGTCCTGTCAGACTTGAGCTTTCTCAATTTAGGGAATTACAAGCCTTTACACAATTTGGAAGCGATTTAGATGAAGACACACTAAAAAGGCTTGAAAGAGGTAAAAGAACAACTGAAATTTTAAAACAACCTCAATATAGGCCTTATGATGAAATTTCAGAAGTTTTATCTTTGTTTGCTGTAACTTCAGGTTTGTTTGACGATATATCTATAAACGATATTATAGACGTAGAGCACAAAATGAGAGACTATATAAAACAAACTTATCCTGCAATAATTAAAAAACTTTCATTAGGCTCAAAAATTGACGATGTATTAAAAGCAGAACTTGAAAGAGAAATTAAAGAGTTTAAGAATATAAATAATTATGGCACAGAATCTGCAACAGCTTAAAAAAAGAATAAAAACCTCTGATAGCATTGCACAAATAGCAAAAGCTATGGAGATGATATCTGCCTCTAAAATACGTAAAGCTCAAGATTCTGTTGAAAAACATAATCCGTACGCTAAAAAGATTAAAGACATAGTTCAACACATCCTTGCAGATAAAGATTTACAAGACAACATAGAAAAATTCTCAACAGAAAAAGAAGGGAAAAGATTAATATACATAATTTCACCAGATAAAGGGCTTGCTGGAGGACTTGTTGTCAATCTTTTTAAAAAAGTAAATTCATATTTAAAGAAAGATGACTATGTTGTAGTTGTTGGTAAAAAAGCAGCTGGTGAAGCTACCAAATATGGATATAATGTCTTAGCTTCTTTCAATATGTGGGCAAAATTTCCTCAATATGATGATTTATATCCTATGATAGATATTGCCAAAAAGTTTTACCTTTCTGGCGAAGTTGCAAAGGTGAGCATAATATATACAGAATTTAAAAATATGCTTGTTCAAGAGCCTGTAGTAGAAGAAGTTTTTCCTGCAAAACAAGACAAAAGCTTTAAAACAAGTAGTATTAACTATATTTTTGAACCTAATGCCCAACAAGTTTTAAAAGATCTTCTTCCTTTCTATTTTGAAATAGAGTTTTATAGTGCGTTTATGAATGCTTTCGCTTCAGAACAAGCTTCAAGGATGACAGCAATGAAAAATGCTAAGGATAATGCAAAAGATATTTCTGAATCTTTAACTAATATTTATAATAGGTCGAGACAAGAAAAAATTACAAACGAAATTTTAGATCTTGCTAATGGCCAACAGGGAATGTGAAATGGAAAATAAACAAACGAGTGAAAATACTGCTCAAGGTAGTGTTATAAGAGTTCAAGGAGCTGTTGTAGACTTTAGATTTGAAGATACTGCCCCTGAAGTTTACGAAGCGTTAGTTATGAAAATGCCAGACGGAACTAAGTTAACACTTGAAACCATGTTTGAAATGGAAAACTCTGAGGTAAGAACAATTGCTATGGGTCCTACTGATGGTATGAAAAGAGGAATGAAAGCAACGAGAACTTTTGCTCCTATAAAAGTGCCTGTTGGAGAAAAAACTTTAGGTAGAATTTTTAATGTTTTAGGTGAACCTGTAGATTCTTTAGGTGAAATTGACAGTTCAGTTAGAAGAGATCCTATACACAAATCTGCTCCTGCTTTTGTAGATCAAAAAACAATACCAGAAATGCTTGAGACAGGCATTAAAGTTATAGATTTAGTTTCCCCTTTTACTAAAGGTGGAAAAATTGGTATTTTTGGCGGTGCAGGTGTTGGAAAAACTGTTATAGTAAAAGAGCTTATAAGAAATATAGCAGCAGTCCACAACGGGCATTCTGTTTTTGCAGGTGTAGGCGAAAGAACTAGAGAAGGTACAGATCTATGGATGGAAATGGAAGAATCTAAAGTTATGGACAAAACAGTTTTAGTTTTTGGTCAAATGAACGAACCTCCAGGAAACAGAATGAGAGTAGCTTTGACAGCTCTCACAATGTCTGAATATTTTCGTGATGATAAAGGTGAAGATGTGTTGTTGTTTATTGACAATATTTTTAGGTTTGCTCAAGCAGGAAGCGAAGTTTCTGCACTTCTTGGAAGAATGCCTTCAGCTGTTGGATATCAGCCAAACCTTGCAAAAGATATGGGAGATTTGCAAGAGAGAATTACATCAACAAATAAAGGTTCTGTAACGTCTGTACAAGCAGTATACGTGCCTGCTGACGATTATACAGATCCTGCTCCTGTAGCGATTTTTTCTCATTTAGATGCCACATTAACACTTGACAGGTCTATTATGGAACAAGGGTTGTATCCTGCTGTAAACCCCTTAACATCATCTTCAAGACTTTTAGATCCTAATACCGTTGGGAGGGATCATTATGAAGTTGCAATGTCTGTAAAGAAAATTTTACAAAAGTGTAAAGACTTACAAGACATTATTGCAATTTTAGGTATGGACGAACTCTCTGAGGAAGATAAAATTACAGTTTCAAGAGCTAGAAAAGTGCAAAGATTTTTGACTCAGCCTATGTTTGTTGCTGAAACTTTTACTGGTCTTGAAGGCAGATATGTTAAAACTAAAGATACTATAAAAGGTTTTAAAGAAATTATAGAAGGTAAACATGACTCTATACCAGAACAAGCTTTTTATATGATAGGCTCTATAGAAGAAGCAATAGCTAAAGCAAAAAAGTCAGGAAATTAAAAACTAAATATATGAACAAATTTGAAATAGAAATTTTATCACCTCAAGGTGTTTTATTTAAAGGCAATCTGTTTGCTGCAACGTTCCCTACAGCTAGCGGAGTTATAACTGTTTTGCCAGGCCATACAAGTCTTGTTACTAAACTTATTAACGGTGAAATAGTTGTTAGCACTACTGACGAAGGTTTAAAAAAGTTCTCAGTAACTAACGGTTTTATAGAAATAGAAAATAATCATGTAAACGTCATTGCTGAATTTGCTACACAGTCAGATGAGGCTAATAAACAAAAAGTAGAAAATGCTATAAAACTTGCTAGAACAATGAAAGAAAAAAGAAAAAAATTTGTTGACATGTCTGTTATAGAATCTGAACTTAAAAAATCTGTAGTAGAACTTAAATCTGGGCTTGGTCTAAGACGTAGAAAAATGTAGTAAAAGTTTAATAAGGAGATATTATGTCAGGTCATAATAAATGGGCTAGTATTAAACATAAAAAAGCAGCAACAGACGCAAAAAAGGGTAAAGTTTTTACAAAAATTATTAGAGAGATTGTTGTTTCTACTAAAGAGGGTGGTCCTCAAATTGAAAATAATGCTCGTTTAAGAAAAGCTATAGAAGATGCTAAAGAGGCAAATATGCCTCAAGATAATATAAAAAAAGCTATCCAAAGAGGGAATGGTGAAATACCAGGTGCTATTTATGAAGAAATGGTTTACGAAGGATATGGGCCTAATGGTGTAGCTTTAATTGTAGAAGTAACAACAGATAACAAAAATAGAACAGCTTCTGATATACGTAAAATATTTGCAAGCCATAAAGGAAACCTTGGAGAGGCAGGTTGTGTAGGTTGGATGTTTGATAAAAAAGGTTATATAACTGTAAGCAAGTCTAAAGTAGATGAAGAGTCTCTAATGAATTTAACATTAGAAGCAGGTGCACAAGACTTTAAAAATGAAGGAGGAAGCGATGCGTACGAAATTATTACTTCACCAACAGATTTAAACTCTGTAAAGAATGCTTTAAAAAATAGAAATATAGAAATTTTATCCAGTGAAATTACAATGATACCACAAACCCAAATAGCTCTTAGCGAGGATGAGGCAAAATGTATGCTAAAACTTATGGACGCCTTGGAAGAGCACGATGATGTTAAAAATATTTATGCAAATTTTGACATTTCTAATGAAGAAATGGAAAAAATAGAAGCTTAGTATAAATGGTAATACTTGGGCTAGATCCAGGATTGTCACTAACAGGGTGGGGAATTATAGAAGCTGTATCTAGAGACAAAATGCATGCTTTAAAGTATGGCTGCATAAAAACTTCTCCTCCAGCTACTCTTATAGAAAGACTTCAAGTTGTACATGATAACTTAGAGGATATTATAGATACATATAAACCTGACGTAGTAGCTATAGAAGAAATATTTTTTCTAAAAGCGGCTAAAAGTGTTGCAGCTGTAGGGCAATCTAGAGGTGCTATATTGTTAACTATTTCTATGAATAAAATTCCATTATTTGAGTATAACCCTAGAAGTGTTAAAATAGCTTTGACTGGTTACGGCTCTGCAGATAAATATCAAATACAACACATGGTAAAAACCTTTCTCAAGCTTAAAGAAATTCCAAAGCCTGACGATGCAGCAGACGCACTTGCAATGGCTATATGCCACATAAACACAATAAGATGGTAAAAATATGTTAGATTATTTATCAGGCACTTTAGAATCAAAAACAATTAATAGTATCACAATTGATGTCAATGGCATGGGCTATACTGTATGTGTATCTGTTGACACTTTTTCTAAACTTCCAGGTTTAGGAGAACAAGTAAAAGTATATATTGTAGAAGCTATGTCTGGCATGTATGGTGGAGTTATATATTTGTACGGTTTTTTATCTAAAGAAGATAGAAATATGTATATACTAATTAAAGATGAAGTACCAGGCACTGGCGCAAAAAAAGCTATGGAATATATAGACAAAATTTCTAAATCTGCCACAGATTTTAAAACTGCAATAATAAAAAAAGATACTACTTTACTGCACAACATATTTGGATTTACCCAAAAAACTGCTGAAAAACTTATTTCTGCTTTAAAAGATAAAATACAAGATATATACGTTGCTGGAGAACAAAAATGGGCAAATTTGAACACAATTGAAAATTCAATTATTTCAGAAGCTATGGATGCTCTTGTAGCCCTTGGATATAAAGAACTCCAAGTTCGTTCTGTAGTAAATAAAATATATGCATCTACAGAAAATATTGCTGTTGAAGATTTAATTAGAAAATCTTTGCAAAATTTATAGATTAGGAGGAAAACAATGGATAATGCCATAGTTATTGAATCTACAGTAGCTTCTTTTCGTAATTTACCCACAACAACATTAATCAAAGACTCAGTTGTTGTATTCTGGGAATCTCATACAAAAAATCCAGAAGATAAAGGAAAAATTCACGCCACAATAGATTTAATTCCTAAAAAATTTGATATGAAAACCTGCGAAAAATATGAAGTACGCACAGGATATTTAAGCCGTTATAATTATTTAACAAAACCAAAAGAAAATTGTTCAATAGAAGAGCTTGAAGAAGCTGTAGTCAAAGGAGAAGATGAACAAGTAGACTGGATTAAATTGATTAACGAGCGCGCAAAGACAGAGCTTTTGACAATTATCATCGCAAAAATGCCAGGACATGTATATTAAAAGAAACATAACAATATTCACAAATTAGTAATCGAAAAGTCTAAACTATATACTGGCGAAGAAAAAGCTTCTATGCATAATGGATTTAGGGTGTATATGTCCCATAAAATTCCATTGACAAACAGTGTAGGGAAAATTATTGGTTTATTAGGTATCTCAATAGACATAACAGACAGGAAAAGAGCGGAAGAATTAGAATTAAGATTAGAAAAAATAGAGCAAGAGAAGCAGAAAGAGTTATATGAGATAGCCAAAGGAGTGTCCCATGATATATGCTCACCAATTTCTGCATTAAATGCAGTAAAATATATGTGCGCAGACAATTTGCCAGAGCCAGGAAAAAAGATGTTTGAGTTGTCGCTAGAGAGTATAAAAAACATATCAGATAGATTGATAAAGCAATATAGGCGCATGCAAAAGGGAGAGTCTAATAGTACAGAAGTAGAAGAGCCAAAAATAGAGAGACAATATATTGCAGTATATAATAATATACAAGAGGTTATAGAGAGGCAAAGATATCA